>NZ_JAUXQE010000028.1:0-60047 GCF_030683615.1 Undibacterium sp. | reverse complement strand
CAGCAACAGCAACAGCAACAGCAACAGCAACAGCAACAGCAACAGCAACAGCAACAGCAACAGCAACAGCAACAGCAACAGCAACAGCAACAGCAACAGCAACAGCAACAGCAACAGCAACAGCAACAGCAAAAGCAACAGCAACAGCAACAGCAACAGCAACAGCAACAGCAACAGCAACAGCAACAGCAACAGCAACAGCAACAGCAACAAAAGCGACCTTATCGCTGCATTGCCTACTAATTTACCTTCGCCGCTTCTTTCTCCTGCAGCGTCCGCCACATGACTTTGCCCGTCCCTGACTTGGGCAGGTTGTCCACAAATTCCACAAATTTTGGCACTTTGTAGGCGGCCATTTTGTCGTGGGCCCAGCTCATGATGTCTTCTGCCGTTACATCGCTGCCGGGTTTCTTGACGATGACGGCTTTGACGGTTTCGCCGCGGTAGGCGTCGTGGGCGGCGATGATGCAGCACTCCTGGATTGCTGGGTGCTGGTACATCATGGATTCGACTTCGGCTGGCCAGACTTTGAAGCCGCTGGCGTTGATCATGCGTTTGAGGCGGTCGGTGAAGAAGAAGAAGCCTTCGGCATCCATGTAGCCGAGGTCGCCGGAGCGGAAGAATTTCTTGCCGTCAAGTTCGGCGAAAGAGTCGGCAGTTTTTTGCGGGTCATTCCAGTAACCCTGGAAGACTTGCGGGCCATGTATCCAGATTTCGCCGGTTTCACCCTGTTTGACTTCTTGCAGGGTGGTTGGATCAACGATGCGCGAGTCTACATTGAAGTAGGGCACGCCCAGGCATTGCTGCTTCATGCGTTGGGGTGGGTTAACGTGCGAGGCGGCCATGGTTTCTGACAAGCCATAACCTTCCATATACACCTGGCCAGACAAGTCCATCAGCTTTTGGGCAATCGCAGCGGGCATGGCTGCGCCGCCGCCGGAGACACGGTTCAGCCTGGAGATATCGTATTCAGCCAGGCGCGGGTTGGACAGGAAATCTATCATCATCGATGGCACCAGGGTCCAGTTGCTGACGGCATAACGGGTGATGAGTTGCCCGGCGGCGTCGCGGTCCCAGCGTGGCAGGATGACCAGGGTGCCGCCACAGTAAATCATGCTGTTCATGACGGACTGCATACCGGTCACATGAAAGAATGGCAGCACTGCCAGCGACACGTGATTGGCGACTATGCTGCCGGACCAGGTGGGGCTGGCGACAGAATTGAAGATGACGGAGCGGTGGGTATGTATGCAGCCCTTGGGCTTGCCAGTGGTGCCTGAGGTATAGGGCATGCAGGCCAGGTCTGCTGGCCCGGCCAGATGGGCTTGTGGCTGGTATCCGGCTGTTACCGCGGCTTGCCAGCTACAGACACCTGCCTGTTCCGGCACCTGGTGCTCAGCTTTGACAAAATCTGGGATGTTCAGGCTGGTAGCTGTGGTCAGATGGTCGGAGTAAGTGGCTACTATCGCATTTTGCAAGATGCTATGACCTAGCAAGGGTTGCAGGCGTGAAAATATTTCCTGAGAGACCAGGGCGGTTTTGGCACCGCTGTCGGCGATGTAATGGCTTAGCTCATCTGTCATCAGCATGGGATTGACGGGCACGACCATGGCATCGGCCCGCAGGATGGCATAAAAACCGATGATGAATTGCGGGCAGTTTTGCATGTTCAGTAAGACCCGGTCACCTCTTTGCACGCCACAGACTTGTTGCAGGTAACCCGCCAGCGCCAGCACTTCTGCATGCAATTCGCTATAGGTGATGATGCTGTCATAGAAGATGATGGCGGCCTTGTTGGGGTAGCGCAGGGCGGACACTTGCAAATTGGTGTACACGCTGGCTTCAGGCACGACCAGTTCATGGGGCAGGCCTTGCGGCCAGTGGGCGTAGTGCAAAGTGTTCATCTACAGTCTCCGTTAGACGGACTTCCACAAAACCGCCCCAGCTGCGTTGTAAAGACAGTACTTTGTTAAGTACTGTCTTCGTCGCTACGGTGTAGTCGGGGTTTCAGACAACATGTTGTCTGCCGACGTAACGAACCTCCCTTTACGGGAGGTTCCCAAAAGCGAGAGCCTTGCTGGGACAATTTTGTGTAAGCCCTTATTAGATTTTATTAGAGTGCCATACCTAATTCATTTTTGCACGATCGTTCGCAAAAAAATCATCTTTGTCAGAAACTTGAAACATTTTGTCAACACTTTATGCAAAGGTATTGAAAATGCTGACATGAAGCTACAATGATAGGCATCCCCCTATTTTGTAAGTCATCGGAGTCAGCGTGGTTCAGCAAATCAAAACAGCCCTAGTCGTTTTTTCCAGCCTGGCATTGCTGGCTTGCGGTGGTGGTGGCAGCAGCAGCTCGGGCAGTGGTAACACAGGCGGACCAAGCGCTGCGCCCATGGCGATAGGCGTGCCGGAAGCACTGACGGTGGTTACCGGCGCACCCCTGAACTTTACCGGCCAAGCCAGCAGCACGGCCGGGGTCATCACGAATATGTACTGGCAGGTAGAGAACCTGACGCTGTCAGCCAACCCGCTGGCCTCAGTCAGCAATGCGGATTGCAAGAGCATGCAAAAAAGCAGCACGGGTACAGAAGCCAGTTGCGTCCTGCAAGTGTCACCTCCAGCCTTGTTGACAGCAGACTATACCTACAAGCTGACCCTGAATGCTGTGGATGTCAAAGGCAATACCATCAAGGCTTCCACTACCTTGCTGGTGAAACAGGAAGCATCGACTACTGCCAACCCGGTTGCCAAAGTGGGTAGCTCCCTGACTGCCAGCACAGGCGACAAGGTCACCCTGACTTGCTCAGGCAGTGGCGGCACACCGGCGGCGACTGGTGAACCTTATTCTTACCAGTGGGTAGTCAGCGACGCTGTTGGCACCACCATCAATCTGGCGACTACCGATACAGCCACGACGACATTCACAGCGCCGATAGTGGCAGTGGCTTCTGCCCTCAAATTTCAGTGCAGGGTGACGGATGACAAGCAAAAAGTGGGTACGGCTACCCAGACCGTAACGGTTACGCCGGTCGTCAAACCCACGGTCGTGCCTATCTCGTATAGTGGCGGCGTGGTCAGCGCCGGTGCCACGATTACCCTGGATGGCAGCAAATCGGTCAAATATGATGCCAATGGCAAGGTAGATACCAGCACACCGATTTTTTATTTGTGGAAACAAAAATCCGGCCCTGCAGTAGAAATCTTTAATTCAGCGTCCAGTGTTGCCAGCACGGCTTTGCCCAAGTTCATCAATAGCCGTACAGCATTTGTATTTACGCTGAATGCCTCGAATTCTTCGATTTCGCCGGGTGGATTTTCACTTGATCCGATTACGCAAATGGATGTTGTCTTCTATGTGGATCCATTGCCACCGATATCCCTGGTTTCTTACACGCCTACTCAGGTCGTGGCTTCGGGCGGGGTGGTTACCTTGAAAGTTGATGCGCCTTCAAATACTGGCTCGAATATCGTGTATTACAGTTGGTCGCAGGTGGCTGGCCCTACGGTATTCATCGCGGGTGGCACGACTGGCAATGCCGGTTTTGTCGCGCCTACTGTGTCCAGCGATACGGTATTGATATTCCGTGCCAGTGGCAGTTACCAGCCAATTACGGTTGCCAACCCGGCGACTGCCTCCATCGATGTGATCGTGCTGGTCCAGGCTGCACCCAAGTAACAGCGCAGTTCTCACAGAAAGCCCTGCCCGGATGAAACGGCGGGGCTTTTTTTATGGGCTGAATTCTTACTCGCGGGCGATGATCTTGCGTCTGCCCAGTTTGCGCTGGCGTGCCAGGGTCTTGGTTGCGACAAAAATCTCACGCATGAAAAAAATGAAGCTGCCTATCAGGGAAAATACGCCAGCCACGAACAGGGAGGCAATCAGCTTTTCCAGATTCAGGTTGGTGGCGTCACCCGTGAACAAAGCCGCAATCACCAGGCAGATCAGCAAACCGCAAGAGGTGCTGAGGGTAATGGCGCGGTTGATTAAATGCGAGCGTTCGTACAGTTCGTGCAATTCTTCTTCCAGCCCGGCAGGGCTGATTGCCGGACTATTTTCACCATGCAGTAATTCTTCAACGACACGGGAACGGTCGATGATGCGGGCCAGCCGGCTGGTTAGTACTGACAGTATGGTCCCCACGCCTGTCAGCAGAAACACCGGGGCAATGGCGAGTTGGATAATGTGGCTGACATCGCCTAGTTGTAGATTAATCATGTGCAAGTCCTCAAGCTTTTTCCGAATTCTACAGGGGCAAGGGCCAGCATGCGAGAGCATGCCGCAGATTCGTCAAATTTCAGACACAGGGACAGGACTATATTCAGGCTGATTGCACAGGCAAGGTCAGGCGTACTTCCAGCCCGCCTTCAGGCAGATTATTGAGTTGCAACTGGCCGCCATGCTGCTGGGCGATATTCTGGGCGATGGTCAGGCCCAGGCCGGTGCCGCCGGATTCGCGAGAGCGTGATGTTTCCATGCGAAAAAATGGCTCAAACACCTTGCTTTGAAATTCAGGCGGAATACCTGTGCCACCGTCGCGTATCAAGACATGAAGCACATCCTTGGCGGCATCCTTGCCTGCGACCAGGCTGACCGTGGCGTAATGGCCATATTTGACGGCATTGTCGATCAGGTTGGTCAGGCAGCGGCGCAGAGCTTGTGGCCTGGCCATGACGGTCAGACCGGGTTTGCCTTCAAAGCTGACATTTTGCCCGGCATCAGCAGCATCGGCGCAGACACTGTCGAGCAGTGAATCCAGGTCGCACGGCTTCAGGGCTTCGTTACTATCCATGCTGCGTGCCAGATCAAGGCCCTCGCGTATCATCATTTGCATGCCTGACAAATCTTCGATGAGCTTGTCGCGCAATTCTTCGTCCCTGACCTTTTCCAGGCGTAGGCGCAGGCGGGTCAGCGGGGTTTGCAAATCATGGGTGATGGCGGCCAGCATATGGGTGCGCTGGGCAATATGCTGGCGTATGCGCGCCTGCATGGCATTGAAGGCGCGGGTCGCTAGCAAAATTTCAGTCGCCCCTTTTTCCGGCAGAGGAGGGCGGTTAATGTCTTGTCCAAGGGCAGTGGCTGCCTTGGCCATTTGTTGCAATGGCCGCATGGTCATGCGGGCGATCAGAAATGCCAGTATGGCAATGCTGGCTAAAAACAGGAACAGGTATTGCAGGAAATCGGGGCGCAAGGGCGGCGCCGGATTACGTGGTGGTAATACCGTCAGGCGCAGCGCCGTACCATCATTGAGGGTGATGCCCAGGGCTTCACACGGCAGGCGGTTGGTTTGTATGTTCTGCGGCATACGCGGACAAGACCCCGGATCCTGTGCCAGCGACATCACACGAAATGTCTTGCCCAGTCTTTCACTGACGGCAGCGGCATACTCAGAGCGCGGGGCCTGGTCGCTAGTCTCGGCCGGCAGAGTGGCTACCTTCAAGCCCAGGCGCGGTGCGGTGGCCAGGAATTTTTCGCGGTTTTCTGCGGGCAGGGCGTCCAGTGCCAGCACCAGTTGTTCGGCCCGTTCAACAGCATGTGAATCCCGGTATTGCGAGATGGTTTTTTGTCTTTCACCGAAAGCCAGTGACCAGGTCAGCACCGTCGAAGCAATCACGCCCAGCAACAGTATGGCGAATACCCTGCCCCACATCGACGACAGGATTTTCATGCGTCCTGCTCCACGGCGACAGTCACGGCCAGCACATAGCCACCATTCCTGACGGTTTTGATGATTTGCGGCGAACGTGCATCTTCGCGCAATTTTTGTCGCAAACGACTGATTTGAATATCAATCGAACGGTCAAAGGGATCAGCATCGCGGCCATGTGTCATGTTCAGTAACTGATCACGGTTCAGCACGCGGTTGGGATGTTCCAGGAAAATATTCAACATACGGAACTCTGCCCCTGAAAGCGAGACCACCATGCCATCCGGACTGATCAGGTGGCGTGCCGTCAGGTCCAGGGTCCAGCCAGCAAATTTGAGTTTTTGCAGGGCTTCGCCGGTATGCTGGTTGACATTGCTTTGCGTGCGTCGCAAGACACTGCGTATGCGTGCCAGCAATTCGCGTGGTTCAAAAGGTTTGGGCAAATAATCATCTGCCCCCATTTCCAGGCCCAGGATGCGGTCCAGCGGTTCCCCACGGGCTGTCAGCATGATGACAGGCAAGGTCGATTTGCTGCGCAGGTTGCGGCACAGGGTCAGGCCGTCGTCGCCAGGCAGGTTCAGGTCCAGCACCACCAGATCTATCTGGTGGTTTTGCAGCGCGGCCGTCATGGCATTGCCTTCCGCGGCGGTGACTGTGCTGTAGCCATTATTATCGAGATAATCGGCCAGCAGGTTGCGGATGTCGCGGTCATCGTCAACGATGAGAATTTTATTTGGTGTGTCCATGTTCTTCATTATGAGCCTGGTCCTGGCGATAAAAATCCCGATTTTGTATCGTCTTGTTATGATAACGCTTGGAGGAAACAGTAAGTAACATACCACGCCTGCAAAATTCTGCCTGTTACACGTCGATACAATGCGAGAGCAGAGCGACATTTCATCGTTACAAGTGTGCGGCAAGATGCAAAGCATGTCTGAGGCGTGATGCCGGGCTTGATTCAAGTCCAGAAGTCTATCAGTCAGGTTAGCACTTTATTTTGCCGGATGGGCCTGGCAAATGAGTGAGTTTGTTCTTCAGTTCAGAAAGAGAAAATCATGAAAACCTTACAAAAAAAATTCTGCATTGCTTTGGTGAGCGTCAGTCTGGGTCTCGCCGTTAGTGCAGGCAACGTTGTGGCGCAATCTTCTGCTCCACCAAGTGCATCCGCCCATGCCGGTCACGAGAAGCCGCATGGTGATCCTGGCAAGTGGGCTGAAAAGATGAAAGAACGCATGGCCAAACACCAGGCGGAATTACATGACAAACTGAAAATAACGGCAGCCCAGGAACCTGCGTGGAAGACCTTTGTTGACGCCATGAATCCCGGTACCATGCCAGCCCGTCCAGACCGCAAGGAAATGGAAAAACTGACGACGCCAGAGCGCATGGAAAAAAGCCTGGAAAAAATGAAAGAGCATCTGGCGAAAATGCAAACACGCCTGACGGCCTTGAAAACTTTTTACGCCGTGTTGACGCCTGAGCAGCAAAAGATTTTTGATGAACGCCACAAACGCATGGCATCGCATATGCGTGACCGTATGGACAAGCGCATGGGTGAGCATGGTCATGGTATGCACAAGGACGGTGAACGTCCATCCATGATGGACAAGAAGTAAATTAGCTGAAGATCAGCTTAGCCAGGCAAGCAAAGCTTGCCTGCGCTGGGCGCCTATTTTCTGAGATTGATCCAGCTGATCAGATTTTCTTCCAGCATGGGGCGGCCTATATAAAAGCCCTGGCCCTCATGACAACCCATGGCTGCCAGTGTCTTCCAGTGGATTTCATGCTCGACACCTTCGGCGATGACTTGCAGGCCCAGTTTTTTACCTAGTTGTGTAATCAGTTCTGCAATGCGCGGTCCCTCAGGTGTATCGATCTGATTGACAAAGGCACGGTCTATTTTCAGCCTGTCTACCGGTAACTTGTCGAGATAACTGAGGGAAGAAAAACCGGTACCGAAGTCATCAATCGCGATCTTCACACCCAGCTCTTTCAACTTTGCCAGTCGCGTTTCAAACAGGGCGGCACTGCTCATGGTGACTGACTCGGTGATTTCCAGCTCCAGGTGCGCTGGCTGCAAACCGGTATCCCGCAAAGCCTGTTCAACGATATCGATAAAATCATCCTGGCGGAATTGCACCACCGAGACATTCACCCCCATGCGCTGCGGGGCGATACCTGCTTTTTGCAATCTGACCATCATGAAACATGCAGTACGCAATACCCAGGCACCGAGGCTGATGATGAGGCCGGAATATTCGGCCAGCGGGATGAAATCATTCGGCGGTATCAGCACGCCATCATCATTGCGCCAGCGTATCAGGGCTTCGAGGCCGGTGAACTTGCCGGTTTCCAGATCGATTTGCGGCTGGTACATGAGGAACAGGCGTTCAGCATCAAAGGCCTTGTGCAAGTGCTGCATCAGGGTGGCGCGTTCGCGTATTTCTATACCCATCGAGCGGGTAAATAAGGTACAGCTGCCGCGCTGATGTATCTTGGTACGTTTCAGGGCGATGCTGGCATCTTTCAGGGGTTCGGCACCTTCGCCCTCATAACCTTCCAGAGCTACCATCCCTATCGACATGGAAACTGCATGGGCAGTTTCTTCTATGGTGAATGGTTCGACAAACAAGAGTCGCAAAGTGTCCGGTTCGAGTAGCTCCCGACTGCCCAGCAAGCCGAAGACGTCGCCAGAAATACGCGCCAGGAAGATCGGTTCGCCCAGTTTTTCTCGCAATCTGTCAGCCACTGCCTTGAGTATCAGGTCACCATAGTGGTGACCGAGCACGTCATTGATTTCTGCAAAGTCATCGATATCGATGAGGGCCACCATTTGCCCCGGTAACTGAGCTTGCAGCGTGCTGCTGATCTGCTCTATGAACTTCAGGCGGTTAGGCAGCTTTAATAACTGGTCGCGGTAAGCATGGTTCTTGAGCTGGTTGACCAGGCCCAGATTATCGAGGCAGACACCGAGATTGGAGCAAAATACTTCCAGCAGATTCTGGTTGATTTCTGATAATGAGAAGGGCAAGTCTATGTAGGCTGCCAGAGGGCGATTGCCGCGCCCGGAAAAATACAGTGTCATGCTGTGCTCGGTGAACAGGGGTTCATGTTTGGTCAGCACATGTCTCAGGGCATCGCGTATCCTGCTGTTGTGGATATTGTCGATAGGGCAATTCATCAGGCTGCTGTAATGTCCGGCAGAAGCGATGACATTGAATATCTGGGGCCTGTCTTCATCTGCTTCATCAAGTTCACCCTGGGCGCATAACAAGCCTTCTGGCGGTACGCCACACAAGGCGGCTATTTGAGTGATGACGCCACTGGCAAAGGACTGTATCCCATGTTCAAAACTGAAGGCCGCGCTGGAACTGATGATCTGATGCAGGCCACGACGGCTGGCGTCGATAGTGCGTATTTGCTCATACGAACGTATGGCAGCGGTCAGCGAAGTCAGCAGTTTTTTGCGCGTCAGCTCATTCTTGGTTTTATAGTCATTGATGTCGTAGTCGCGTATGGCTTCTTCTTCCGGTGCATAGCCAGGTTGGCCAGTGCGCAGGATGATGCGGGTGTCGGTCCAGCCCAGCTCATCACGGATATAGCTGACCAGCTCCAGTCCTGCATGTTCGGTCTCCATGACCACGTCGAGCAATACTACGGCGATATCGCTTTCGGTGGCGAAGACCTTGCGGGTTTCATCTTTGGAGTAAGTGTGGATAAATTCCAGCGGGCGATTCAGTATTTGCACATATTGCAGCGCAAAGCAGGTGGTGCGGTGCACATCTTCGTCATCATCGACGATGGCGATTTTCCAGCTGCGTACACCTTGTTGAGTGATGGAATCCTCTTCCACATCCTCAATCAGGAACAGCTCATCATCGTCTTGTTCGTCAGACATGCATTCTCCGAATAGAAAAGCCTGCTCAGTGATGTGACAAGTATAGTTTAAGTTTTGACCCCGGTTGTGGCGAGTTGCTCAAAGATAATGTGACTTTAAGTGAAATGGGTTTGGTTTAAAACTGACAAGTTCCTTGCACGCGAAGTTGTCACGCAAATCGACGTGCTGCATCCAGGCCCAGACCCGCACCTATGCTGCCAAACAAATCGCCTTCGACCTTGGTGGCGGTCGGGACTATGCTGGAGATTTGCTGCCGCAGACCGCGAACGCCGCTGGAGCCGCCAGTGAAAAACACGGTGTCGACTTGCTCAGGTTTGATATTTGCCATGTTCAGTACGGTTTTGACAGTGTCACCGATACTGCTGGTTAAATGGGCGATGGATGTTTGCAAACCTTCCTGATCCAGCGCCAGGTGGCAGGCTGCTGTTGGCTGCTTGCTACGCAAACGCTCCAGTGGCAAGTCTATGGTTTGTTGATCTGATAATAATATCTTGGCTTCTTCCGACTTGATAGCCAGCCAGTGACCATCGCGTTCTTCTACCAGTTTCAGCAGGCGTTCAAACCGCAGGCGCAATTCAGGGGTATTGATATCGCGGTACACTTCTTGCAATTCGCGCCAGACTTTCTGGGTATAAGTCAGATTAATCGTGTGCCAGGTCGCGAGGTTGAAATAATAACTGGATGGCACGTCGATCTGGCTACCCAGACGGCCACCCAAACCCAGCAAAGGCATGACATGGTTCAAACTCAGGTATTTATCAAAGTCGGTGCCACCGATATGCACACCGCCATTTCCAAGGATATCGTCTTTCCTGTCTATCCTGTGGGCACGCTCGGGTGCCAGCCTGACCAGTGAGAAATCTGAAGTACCGCCGCCTATGTCGGCAATCAGCACCAGCTCTTCTTTGCTGATGCGTGATTCATAATCAAAGGCGGCAGCGATGGGCTCATACTGGAATTGCACTTCCTTGTAACCGGCGGCGCGGGCGATTTGTTCCAGGGTGTCTTGTGCCAGTTTGTCGGCCTTGCTGTCATCATCGATAAAATGCACAGGGCGACCCATGACAGCCTGGCTGAAATGCGTACCCGCCGACTTTTCGGCGCGCAATTTGAGTTCCCGGATAAACTGCGCCAGTAATTGGCGGAAAGGTACGGCCTTGCCCTGTACTTCAGTCTGGCCATCCATCAGGCTGGTACCCAGCAAGCTTTTCATGGAACGCATCAAACGGCCTTCATAGCCCGCCAGATAATTGCTTAGCGCGGCACGGCCATAAGTGACTTGATCATCTTCGACATCGAAAAACACCACCGATGGCAATGTGACTTTGCCATCTTCCAGCGCCAAAAGCGCAGGCTGCCCCGGCTGGTGCCAGCCTACGGTTGAATTCGAGGTGCCAAAATCTACTCCACAAGCGTGCAACATGAAAATCCTGATAAAAACGGCTAAGCCAGCAGCCTTGTTGTTGAGCTGCTGTTAACAATCAAAAAGCGATGAAAAAGCAATGAAAAAACGAGATCTTAAGATGTCAGTCAGGACGCATTCGCATCCGAACTATCGAGTCTGACCACCAGTAATTGATCAATGCGGTAATGATCAATATCGACGACTTCAAACTTATAAGCACCCAGCATGACAAAATCCGTGCGCTTGGGTATCTTTTTCAGCATGGTCATCATGAAACCGGCAATGGTCTCATAGCTTCCCTGCTCAGGCAAGCCATCTATGTCAAGCGCGCGGCAGACATCCTCGATTGTTGTTGCACCGTCAATCAACCAGGAATTGGCATCACGCTGGACGATCTGGTCTTCCAGGAAAGGATGAACCAGATTGCCCATCAGGGTGCTCAACACGTCATTGAGGGTAATCACACCGACGACCAGCGCATATTCATTGAAGATCACGGCAAAATCTTCGCGTGTGCCCTTGAATTGCTCCAGCATTTCGGACAGGGTCAGCGAGTCAGGCACGGCCAGTGCCGTGCGTATCGATAATTCCTGCACCTTGGTGAAAGCCTGGTTGGTCAGCACGCGCTTCAAAATATCCTTGGATTCGACATAGCCAACAACATTGTCGATATTGCCATCACAGACCAGAAACTTGGTATGCGGGTGCTCGGCAATCTTCTGGCGTATCACCACATCGCTGTCTTGCAGGGTGAAATAAACGATGCTGTCGCGCTGTGACATGGCTGATGGTACGGTGCGGCTTTCCAGTTCAAACACATTGCCTATCATGTGATGCTCGCTTTGCAGCACTACCCCGGCTTCAGCTCCCGCATCAAACATGGCATAAATTTCATCTGAAGTGATTTGTTCATTACGTGTCGTCGGCAAATTAAACAGCCGCAAGATCAGGTTGGCCAGGCCATTGAATACCCAGACCAGAGGTTTGAACAGGCGTACGCACAAGAGTATGGGGCTGACTACCAGCATCGCCACGGTTTCTGGCGAAATCATGGCGATCTTCTTGGGCATCAGGTCCGCGAACAAAATAAAAATCGACGTCACGAACAAAAAGGATGTGACAAAGCTGACGGTCTCCACCCAGCTGGTCATACCAAACACCGCCACCAGGGCTTTCTGTATGTAAGGCGTCAAAGCCTGTTCACCGAGGATACCACCAAGTATGGCCACCGCATTCAGGGCTATCTGCACGACGGTGAAAAAATGCCCAGGCTCTTGTTGCAGCGCCAGCACTTTGCCCGCACGTTGCTCGCCCTCCGCATACAGTATCTGCAATTTAACCTTGCGCGCAGCCGCCAGCGATATTTCTGACATGGAAAAGAATGCACTGATGGCGACCAGCAAAGCAATGATAAGAAAATGATCAAACAAAGCCATATTGCCTCCTCTACAAATCTATCTTGCGGTAATCATATACTATTGTGCTTTGTCAATTTTGCTTAAAGGTCGTCATCCATGACAAGTTCTGAACAGACGGATGCCGTCAAACCGCTGCCCACCAATGTGCGTTTTGTCCTGATCACGGTGTTTCTGGACATCCTGGGCATAGGCCTCATCATCCCGGTATTGCCGCGGCTGGTGGCCAGTTATACCTTGCAGGCAGATAGCCAGGCTTACTGGTATGGTGCAATTGTCGCCATCTATGGCGTCATGCAATTTATCTTTGCACCGATGATAGGCGCACTCAGTGACCGTTATGGTCGCCGCCCGGTCTTATTGATATGTGTATTCGGTCTGGGCTTGAATTTCCTCTTGCTGACTCAGGTCACGACTATTTACTGGATGCTGCTGGTGCGCGCCCTGGGAGGTATCACGGCGGGTAATCTGTCAGTCGCGAATGCTTATATCGCCGATGTCTCCAGCCCGGAAAATCGCGCCAAAGCCCTGGGCAAGATAGGTGCCATGTTTGGCCTGGGTTTTATTTGTGGCCCTGTCATAGGCGGCATGCTGGGTGAAATGCATATCCATTACCCGTTTTATCTGGCCGCTGCCGTGGCGCTGGGAAATGTGGTGTATGGTTATTTCACGCTGCCAGAATCACTGCCTGCCGATCATCGCAAGGCTTTTCATATTTCTGCTGCCAATCCCTTTGCCGGTCTTAGTGGCCTCGCGCATTTACGGGGCGTAGGTGCGCTGGTCTGGGTGTATGCACTGACCATGTTTGCCCAATTCACCTTGCAAACCACCTGGGTGTTATCAACAGAATTGCGCTTTGGCTGGACCCCCATGCAAAATGGTTTTTCTCTGTTCATGGTTGGTGTATCCAGCGTACTCATGCAGGGTGTTTTTCTGGGGCGTTATATCAAGCGGGTAGGGGATGCCAATGCAGTCTTGATCGGCCTTGCCTCTTCTACTATTGCGCTGGGCATGTATGGGCTGGCAAACCAGGGCTGGATGATGTACGTGCTGATCCTGTGTAATGTACTGGCCTTTGCCGCCGGACCTGCCTTGCAAGGCTTTTTCTCGCGCGCCGTCGATGCGCGTTCACAAGGCCTGGCCATGGGGTCGTTGACGGCACTGGCCAGTATCATGAGCGTGTTTGCCACCCTGATCGGCACTTCCATCGTCGGGCAAGTCAGTCATTTTTCCAAGGGCAGTGTCTGGCTGGGCGCACCTTTCTTTTTGGCCGCGAGCGTGCAATTAATGGCATTGACTCTGGCACTGCGTCACTTGAAAAAAAGTAGCTGAAGTTTGCAGGGATAAAAAAAGCGGACTTGAGAGTCCGCCTTTTTATATCCAAATTCTAAGCAGTTTAGTGACGTACAGCAGTATGCATGGATGCAGTATCCAGCAAGAGTTCAGGATCTTCTGCTTCTTCCGTGGTTTCATTGTTCAGGCGTTTTTGCATCTTGACGACATCCACGTCATTGCCCCATTTAGCCACCACGACCGTGGCGACGCCATTGCCGATCAGGTTGGTCAGGGCACGTGCTTCGGACATGAAGCGGTCTATACCGAGTATCAGAGCCAGGCCAGCGACCGGTACGCCACCGACTGCAGACAGGGTAGCCGCCAACACGATGAAGCCGCTGCCAGTAATGCCTGCTGCACCCTTGGATGTCAGCAATAAAACACCCAGCAAAGTGATTTGCTGCATCATTGTCATCGGTGTATCCGTGGCCTGGGCGATGAATACCGCAGCCATGGTCAGGTAGATGGATGTGCCATCCAGATTAAAGGAGTAACCTGTAGGGATCACCAGGCCAACCACGGATTTTTTCACACCCAGGTTTTCCAGCTTGGCCATCATGCGTGGCAACACTGATTCTGATGAAGACGTGCCAAGTACGATGAGCAATTCTTCCTTGATGTATTTGATGAATTTCCAGATACTGAAACCATGTACCCTGGCAATCGCACCCAGCACCACGAAGATGAAAATCAGGCAGGTCGCGTAGAAAGTCGCCATCAGGAAACCGAGTTGCACCAGTGAGCCAACACCATACTTACCTATCGTAAAAGCCATCGCGCCAAAGGCACCTATGGGAGCAACTTTCATGATGTAACCGATGATGACAAACAAGACGTGGGAAAATTTTTCGACCAGATCAAATACCATCGTGCCGCGTCCGCCAAAACGATGCAGGGCGAAGCCGAAAAATACCGAGATCAGCAAGACTTGCAGTATCTCACCCTTGGCAAAAGCATCGGTGAACGTAGTAGGAATAATCGCCATCAGGAACTCTGTCGTGGTCTGCATTTTTCCAGGTGCGGCGAATGCGGCGATGCTCTTGGTATCCAGTGTTTGCACATCGATATGCATACCAGCACCAGGTTGCACAATATTGACAATGACGAGACCGATGATCAGTGCCAGCGTGCTGACAACTTCAAAATACAGTAATGCCATGCCACCGGTTTTGCCGACTTTTTTCATGTCTTCCATACCGGCGATGCCAACGACTACAGTACAGAAAATAATCGGCGCGATCATCATCTTGATGAGCTTGATGAAGCCATCGCCGAGAGGCTTCATGGCGGTGCCAGATTCAGGGTAAAAATGGCCAAGAAACACGCCCAGTGCAATGGCGGTGATGACTTGAAAATACAGGGATTTGTAGAAGGCTTGAGCTTTCATCCTTGGTCTCCATGGGATGGTATAAAGTCTCGCCTGCATGAAATCATTATGGCGAGCACGTTGCGGAATTTTTTTCCGTCAGTGCAGCCATTATGAAAAATCCGTGGATCAGCCACAATTGTGGCTTTCCACAGTGCTTAAAAATTACGCAGCTTTTTACGTAGAGATTTACGCGGCAATAATTTGTTTTGATGAAGCCTGATGTTGAATAATGCGGCCCAGTAAACGCATCGCATCATCGAGATCCTGGGTATATGGCATGCCACAATTGAGTCGCAAAAAATGATCAAAACGATTTGAATTGGAATACATCAAGCCCGGAGAAACCAGGATACTCTCCTCTAGCGCAGCATCAAAAACAGCACGGGATGAAGTTCCGGTTGGCATCTCTACCCACAACGAAACTCCGCCTGCCGGCATGGTCACGCGCGTGCCTTCCGGGAAGTAAGTGGCAATTGCTTCAGCCATTTTTTCTCTTTGCACGGCGAGGTTGCTACGTAGTTTCCGCAGGTGCCTGTCATAAGCTGATGACAGCAAAAAAGTTGCTGTGACTATCTGTGACAATTCTTCGTTATAACGCGTGTGTGCATACTTCAGCATGTTCACACGTTCTTGCCAGCGTCCTGCCAGTATCCAGCCAACACGCATGCCTGGCGCAAGAATTTTATGCACGGATGCGCAGTAAATCACATTGCCGCTATGGTCCCATTGCTTCAATGCAGTGGGTATCTTGTCGCCATCTGCCAGTGCGCTATAAGAGTCATCTTCTATCAGCGGTATGCCTTGTGCTTCGCACAGCGCCACCAGTTTTTGTTTATGCTGATCGGGCATCATGCTGCCCAACGGATTTTGCAAATGCGGTACCACCACCACCGCCTTGATATTGTCATAGGTACGCATCGCCAGTTCCAGCGCTTCGACAGAAATCCCGGTACTCGGGCTGGTGGGTATTTCCAGCGCCTTCATGCCCAGGCTTTCCAGCACTTGCAAGAGACCATAAAAAGTCGGCGACTCGACTGCGATGACATCACCTGCTTGCGCGACTGCACGCAAGGCCAGGTTCAAAGCCTCGATACAGCCATTGGTGATGATGACCTGATCAGCAGATGTGCTGATGCCGGAATCAAGTGCGCGCTTGGCCAGTGCCGCTTTGAGTTCACGGTTACCACCCGGCGTAATTGTCTTGGTCAGCAGTTCTGGATAGCGGCGCAGGGTACTGACAGTCAGGCTGCGTAATTGCTGGTGCGGGTACAGGGCAGGGCCACCAGTTGCCCGTGCCAGATTGCATTTCACCTGGCGCTGGCCCTGCGCGATGATTTCTGACACCAGTTCATGGATGCCGACAAACTGCGCCGGGTCAATGATCTTGCCTATGGTTGGCTCTTGCGCTGGAATCAGGCGCACCCGGCGTGGTTGCCGCACAAAATACCCTGAACGCGGGCGGGCTTCCAGCCAGCCTTCGGTCTCCAGCTGGCGGCACAGCTGTAACGCAGTGGACAGACTGACGCCGTGCACATGCATGAGCTTGCGCACCGAGGGCATGCGGTCGCCCAGTTTCAGCGTGCCGCAGCGTATGGCATTCAGATAATGCTCGGCCAGTTGCTTATAGAGGGGTAG
Organism: Undibacterium sp.; assembly: GCF_030683615.1. Classification (NCBI taxonomy): domain Bacteria; kingdom Pseudomonadati; phylum Pseudomonadota; class Betaproteobacteria; order Burkholderiales; family Oxalobacteraceae; genus Undibacterium; species Undibacterium sp. Next base: position 43,339 of record NZ_JAUXQE010000028.1, on the reverse strand, counting down.
GTTTTGCATATGTCGATGATGAGATATCAGTCGTTGACTGCACAAATACAGTTGAGGGCAAACTATACAATAACAGATTATATATTTTCTGTCTGATACGATACAGATATGAATTCTCTGTGCCTGTGCAGATCCTGCTGCAAAGACTACCCTGAAAACTGCATTTGTCAGCAGTTTCTCACCTCTTTCAGGAGTCTCATCATGTATAGAAATAGCATCAGGCAGGGTCAGAGCATGCATTGCCTGTTAACAGCAGGTAGCACTTTGTATATAAAGTCAGGGAAGTTACGCCTGATCGCCTTGCCGCAATTTCTGGAAGGAGTGGCCTGGCAGATTGACACCGTGCTGGATGCAGACAGTGTTTACTACTCTGAGCATGGTGGCTGGGTAGAGTTGCAAGCCTTGCAGGCTTGCGATTTGCTGGTGCAAAGACCTGAGCCGACACAGCACTGGCTGCATGTTCTTTCAGGCGCATGGCAAGCATTGCAGGCGGGCTGGCGTCCATCTCCTTAAGGTCTGGAAACGATAGGCTGCAGGTTAGGCTTAATAAGGGCTAGGGGAAAAATTCCTTGAGCAAAAAGCTTTCCAGCTCTGCCGAATCTTCCACACGGGCTGATTTGACCATGACACGGCCCAGTCGCCTGGATTCCCAGTTGAAGTCGCCCTTGTATTCCATGCGTATGATTTCTATCATGCGGCGTACCACTGCCAGGCGCACATCGCCACCCAGTCCTGCATCGACTTCAAAAGACTGTTTGCCGCCAGTAGCCACTATGCGGGTGTTCCAGCCACGGAAAGAAAAACTGGCTACTCGTGTGCCAACGCTGTTCAGTTCAAAGACACCGCTGCCACCACCGCGGTTGGCCGCCTGTTGCATGCTGCGCTTGACATTGGCTTCGGCGACTTCTTGCGGTGTCATGCCACGGCCTGCCTGACGGGCACCTTCATTTTCCTGGGCTGCCGCTTCTTCTGCAGCGCGACGGCGCTCCCGTGCGGCATTGGCCATAGCCATCATATCCATTTCAGGCGGCACATTATTTGCCAGTGGCGGCGGTGGTTGTGGAACGGGTGAATCATTGGTTGGCAAGGGCGGTGGCGCCTTGGGCTGGGTGATGGCGTTTTTGGATGGCGGTACACGCACAGGCTTGGATGGTGCTTTTTCCTTTTTTGGCGCTGTTGCCTGCTTAGGAGCTTGCGCAACCTTGTCCATCAGCAAGACCATAGGAGCAGTGATGCCCGCTTTCTCCATTTTTTTCTTCACTGCGCTCATGTTCAGCAAGAAATACAGCAAGAGTCCATGCACCAGCAAAGCCAGCAAGATACCAAACATATTTGCAGGGCGAAACCGGATATGCAAATGAATCTCACCCGGCTGGGTGATTTCATTCTCAGGCGCTTCTATGCTCAACTTCATGGACTATATGAACCGGTGCAGAATTTCAAGGTGGCAAGCATACCTCAAACTATGCCTGATCCTGTAACAAAGATTGTCTGTTGACCCACTGCTTAACTTGATTATGTTATCGAAATTGAAAAATGCAATAAGTGGTTCAGGGAAATTTCAGTTAACTGAGTCTATTTACCGTGATTGACCAGGGACAAACAAGCAAAACGGCCATGTTTGCCGACAACTGCTTACAAACAGGTAAAGAAAATTTACATGCTGCTGGCACTGGGAGGGATGGAGAGACAGGATGAAAATTTGTTCCATCCTGACAAGGATACGGTATTGCTGTACGGGAATGAGGTCCGCAGACTCAAATCAGGCCGAACCAGCCCAGCGCTGCGCCGCCCGCCAGCAACCACAGCAAATGCAAACGGGTGCGCCAGACCACGATAGTGCAGACTACCGTCATCAACCACAAAGGCCAGTCCTTGCTGGCCTGGTCGTGAGAGGCTGCCATAATCCAGCCTGTTGCCAGCAACAGCCCTATGACAATAGGTGCCATGCCCAGCTTGAAGGCGCGCACACTGCGCAGTTCGCGGTTGGCGTGGCCCCAGCTGGCGGCGACATATGTCAGGGTGGTACTGGGTAAAAGTATGCCCGTCATGGCGACAACCACCCCCAGCAAGCCTGTCCACATACCACCGGCATTCATGCCTACATTCCAGCCCATCAGGGCGATGAACAAGACATTCGGGCCTGGGGCAGCCTGGGCTATGGATACTGAGGCATTGAATTGCGCATCGCTCAGCCAGCCCTGTTGCGCCACCAGATAGCGGTGCATGTCAGGCAGGGTGGAAATCGCCCCGCCTATCGACAGCAAAGAAAGCATCATGTAATGCAAAAACAATTGCAGCCAGTCATGCCAGTTCATACTGATGTGTAAGACATTGTTCAGGGTATCCGGCATTATTTCAGCTTCCTGTAGACAATGATACAAGTGATGGCACCCAGACTGAACAATACATACGCCAGCGGCAAGCGGAAGTAGGCGATGCCGACAAAGCACAATGCACTGAAGAGCAGGGCGGTGGGTCTGCCCAGGGGATTGTTCTTCAGGGCAGGCACCAGCTTCAAGCCGGTAGCGATAATCAGCCCAGCGGTGACGGCGCCCATGCCGCGTAAGGCACTTACCACTTCAGGATGTTGGGAGAACTGGGCATATACCACAGCAAGGGCCAGCACGATCAATAAAGGCACCGACAACATGCCAGCCAGAGCGGCCATGGCACCACCAAAACCAAAATGGCGGTGGCCTATCATGAGGGATAAATTCACGACATTAGGCCCTGGCAAAATTTGTGCGACTGCCCAGTCTTCGACGAACTCTTCCATCGTCATCCAGCGTTTTTTCTCTACCAATTCACGCTGCACGACGGCCAGTACCCCCCCAAATCCTTGCAATGCCAGCAACGTAAAAGAGATATACAAATCCGCCAGGGATTTGGGCCGCTGGCCAGGAGCTTCTGTGGACATGGTGGTGGCAGCCTGTTGGCTTGACATTGGGGCAGGCTTATATTGTAAGGCAGCAGAGAAAATGCTGCTGGGCAAATATTTGACAGCTGCCAATTTCCCTTGGCTTGGTTGCGCTCCATGTCAGGCGTCGTCAACAAAAGGTAAGAACTTGTATCATTTGAAACGAAGTCCTGTACTCGCTTATTTGTCTGCAGGCTTGCGCTACAGTCTTTTTTATTTCAGTGGTCATGATCATGAGCGACGACAAGATATTGATGTTTTCAGGTGAAAGCCTGGCTATGCAAGAGGCGGCAAAACAGGCGCGTAATACCTTTAAATATTTCTGGCGGGAGCTGTCCTGGGAATACCGGCGCATCATTCCTGGCCTGGGACTGGCTGCTGTCAAAGTCGCGTTTCCTACGAAGGCTGTTGGTGACGGGCCTGAGGTCGAGCATATGTGGGTGAATGACATACAGTTTGACGGTGAAATCATTTCCGGTATCTTGCTGAATTCGCCACAATGGTGTGACAACATTGCTGCTGGTGACAATGTCAGCGTGTCACTGGCCGAAATTGGTGACTGGATGTACACGATAGGCGGCAAGGTTTATGGCGGGTTCAGTATAGATGTGATGCGCCAGGAAATGCCAGACTCAGAGCGTGAAGAACATGATCAAGCCTGGGGACTGGATTTTGGCAAACCCGGTGAAGTGTTTATCGTTCCTGCACAAACTCAGGAAAAGCAGGGCTTTTTATCTGGCTTGTTCGGCAAGAAAGAACTGGCGGCAGTGGCGCATACCGGAGATTTGCCCGAACATCCCATGAGTGAAAACATGGTTGAGAAAATGGACGAGGGCTTGCGTGACGACCCTTCGTTCACCCGTAGTGTTGATGAAAATGGCTGGACACTACTGCAAAAGGATGCACTGGCGGGCAATCTTGCACCCGTGACTTTACTGGTGAAACACGGTGCCGACCTTGGTGCTGTCAATCCCAGAGGCGAGACTGCACTTGATCTGGCCCGCAAAATGGGCTGGCCCAGAATTGTGGCTTTTCTGGAACAAAAGCTGCATTAATAGAAGTTACCCTTGTCTGTGATGCGCCCGTATGCGGGCGCGCCATTCGCCCAGCACGGTCAGAGCGCTCTGGAATTCTTTTTCTATCAGGTCAGCTTCGGCATCGGTAATCACGCCATCCAGCAAGGCAGTTGAGACTGCCTCAGCCACATCACCAACCCGGCTCATGACGCGGCACACGGTTTGCGACAAATCATCTTCACGGATTTCATGTGGTTCCGGGATGGAAAAAGCGGCCATGCCATGCCGGCTTAAGAGAGCATGCAGAGGCAGATGGGCCTCTTTGACTCCGGCGTCCTGGCAATGTTCTATGATGATCGAGAATTCTTCAAAAGACGGGTAATGGGTTTCTATGCCAGGGGCCAGCTTGTTGCGCAAGACATTCACCGAGACTTCCATACGGATTGCCAGGGCTTCCAGGCCACCAGGGTAGGCGCGCGCGATCTTGTACAAGGCGTCGTGCTGGTTCATATCCGAATATTTGCGTGTCATGCTGAGTTCCTCATTGATTTTTGAGCAGGAAGCATTGTACAGAGGGCCAGACAATACTCCCATAGATGTAACATGGATGCAAAAAAGGCCACACTCAGGTCTGGGCGGCTATTCTCCGGGTCAACAATGTCAGCCAGCGGTCCGCCCCGCTGACTTCGCTGATGACCTGAGCATAATCACAAACGGTGCGGGCTGCGCGTTCCAGCAATTGTATATCTGCTTCATGCTGGCGTGCCACATGCGGGTCTTCCAAGAACAGGATGCGGCGTATCTGCCTGTCAAGTACCAGTTCTGCCAGTTGCGCATCGCCACCCAGGGGGCCAGACAGATAAGGGGTCACCCAGTTCTTGCCAGCTTCTGTTCCCTTGATTTTTTGTGCCAGCTGGTTCAGCAAGCCGCCAGTAGTGCCTGTTGCGTAGCGGTGGCCGAAACTGTCGAGCAGTTCGAAATGTTTCTCTGCCATGACCAGCATGCTTTCTTTCATTGCATCATGGGCGATCAGGGCGATGCCCTCATTTTTTAATTCAAAACTCGGGTTCAGCTTATTGTCTATGGCGGCACCTGCAGCCGTGGCTTCCAGTTCCAGCCATTCCCTGGCGCTGGCTAAAGTTGCCAGGAAGGGTTTGCGGTGGATTACGCACTGGCGCTTGAGCGCCTGGGCTTCCGGGAAAATCGAAGAGGGGTCAACCGGATCAATCAGGTAGATCACTGCATCCACCGCCCTGGCTGGTTCCTTGTCGACGACCCGCGATACAAGTTTCATCAAGCCTCCTTCACGGCCATAAGGGAAACGCTCGACCACAGGGCAACTGTCAACCAGTCCATGAGAAATGATGGCGTCCAGCGTGCGCCCGACGATCACCATTTCTGCTTGCAGATGTTGCAGTGACGGCCCGCTGCCATGCAGGAGCTGCACCAAGGCAGAATTGGGGGCGTCCTGGTGAGAACGGTTGGCAATCAATCCTATGCGTAGCTTTTTCTGCGAGGTCACTGTATCTGCTTTCATGGCGGGTGGAAAAATTGTTTGCCCCGATAGTTTACTCCCAGACTGCCTGTGCGGGCAGTCTTCAGGCTACATTTTGTTACCTAATCCAACAGTGGTGACACACGCGTTTTCGCAGACAGGCGTAGCATGTATAGCCATGCGGTAAAACAGGTGAGGATAAAATGAAAAAATGGCGACATCTGCTGATGGTGCTCATGATCATGCTGACCTGCGCTTCGGCTTTGGGTGATGATGATCTTGATGATGAAATGCAAGTCAGGCGCTGGGCGCTTCTAGGGGATACCCAGGCGCAAAATATGTTGGGTTTGCTGTATCTGGAACCCGACGCCAACCTGCAAAATGTGCAAGAAGCCGCTTACTGGCTGGAGCAGGCTGCTGATCAGGGCCACGCTGGTGCACAAACCAATCTGGGGGTCTTGTATCTGACTGGCGAGGGTGTGGAGGCTGACGAGAGCATGGCTTTCAAACTGTTTCGTCGCGCCGCCTTACAAGGGCTGACTTCTGCTCAACTGGCGCTGGGTTATATGTATGCCACAGGCAAAGGTGTCGATGCCAATCCTGAAGAAGCGGTATTCTGGTACCAGCAGGCTGCCCAACAAGGTAATGCCAGTGCTCAGCATCATTTGGCCCTGGCTTATGAAGAAGGCGCAGGGATAGAAAAAAGCACAGATCAAGCTGCCCATTGGGAAATGCAGGCTGCAAATCAGGGTTTGTCCACTGCCCAGTTTCAAATGGGTTTGCGCTATCTGCATGGCGAAGGGGTAGAAAGGGACATGCTGACGGGTTACCATTATTTACTCAAAGCCAGCCTGAAAGTCGGCAGTAAAGCCATGGATAGCCGTGAATTGGTCAGCAATGAGCTGACCAGTGAGCAAATTGCTGAAATCCGCGATGATTCCCGCTATTGGAGAATGCATTTTTGAGCTTGAAAAGCAAGGCTGCTGAAAAACAAACGCAGAGCGGACGCCGCATTCTTTCATGCGACGTTTTTTTTCAAGCCGAGGCTGGCGACTTCAGGAAAGATTCAACGCAGATAGCGTTGTTCAAGTTCATCTGCTGACATGGCTTGAGAAAAAAGATACCCCTGCATTTCATCACATTGCCTTTGCTGGAGGAATTCGCGTTGCCTGTCGGTTTCCACGCCTTCGGCAATCACACGCAATTTCAGCGCATGGGCCAGGTGGATGATGGCGGTGACGATGGCGACATCACTTTCATCAACAGGCAAGTCGCCAACAAAAGAGCGGTCTATCTTGAGCTTGTAAATAGGGAAGCGCTTCAGATAGCTGAGACTGGAATAACCAGTGCCAAAATCATCAATCGCCAGTTTGACGCCCAATGCTGCCAGGGATTCCAGTTTTTTCAGGGCATCTTCAACATCCTTGATGAGGATGGATTCTGTCAATTCCAGTTCTATGCAATGCGGTTGCAACGCATGCTCATGCAAGGCGGCGGCAATACTGTCGACAAAATTGGCTTGCTGAAATTGCAGGGCAGAGACATTGATTGCCACCCGCATGGATTTGCCATCCCGGTTCCACAAAGCTGCTTGTTTGATGGCCGTTTGCATGACCCAATTGCCTATCGGTACAATGACGCCGGATTCTTCTGCCACCGGGATGAATTGCACCGGGCTGACTTCGCCCAGATCCTTGTCGGTCCAGCGCAGCAAGGCTTCCACCCCCAGCATCTTGCCAGTCGCCAGCTCTACTTGTGGCTGGTAATGCAGGCGGAACCGCTGGTGTTCCAGGGCCTGGCGCATGGCGTGATCGAGTTTCATGCGCGACAGTAAGCCTATATTCATTTGCCGCTGGTAAAAGCGGAAATCGGAACGCCCGCGCTCCTTGACATGATACATGGCGCTATCGGCATTCTTGATCAGGTCGGCCATGCTAATCCCATCCTCAGGGTAAAGGGCAATCCCTATGCTGGCGGTGACGGTAAAGTGCATGCCATCAAGTGAAAACGGGGCAGACAATTCTTCCAATACTCTTCTGGCACAAATTTCTGCGCCCTCGCCATTAGCTTCATGCAGGAGCAAGACAAATTCATCCCCACCCAGGCGGGCCGCCGTATCCACCTGGCGTATGCATTTCTTTAATCTTTCAGTCACTTGCTGCAAGACACGGTCACCAAAAGGATGGCCAAGGGAATCATTGATTTGTTTGAAATGATCGAGGTCGAGGAACAGCAGGGAAAATGTGGAATTATTACGGCTGGAAATGGTAATGGCTTGTCGTATGCGTTCTTCCAGCAATAAGCGGTTAGGCAAGCCAGTCAAAACATCCAGGAATGCCAGTTCTTCAATTCTCTGCTTGGCTGTATGGGTTTCTGTCCTGTCCTTAAAAAAGCCTATGTAATTCAGTGCAGCGCCAAACTCATCCTGTACCTTGACCAGAGATATCATGCACAGATAGGCATGGCCATTCTTGCGCCTGTTCCAGAGTTCTCCCTCCCAAAAGCCCAAATTGTCGAGTTCTTTGAGCAGGTTTTCAACTTGAACAGCATTGCCTTCTTCTGAAAAAAAATCCCTTGGTGTTTTGCCCAGCATTTCTTGTTCTGTATAACTGCTGAGGCGCTCGAAACTGGGATTGGTGGTGACGATTTTTTGCTCGGCATCGGTAATGAAAATTGCATCGGTACTCGACTCAAATACTTTGGCCGCCAGACGCAAACGCGCTTCATCTGCCAGGCGCTGGGTAATGTCGCGATAAGAATACACACGCCCTATCGGCCGGCCACGCGCATATTGCGGCAGGGTGACTCTTTCCAATGTCTTGCCTGAGCGTAGTGTCAATACATCGGTCGCTTCCATCAGTGGCGAGCGACTGATGGTACCGAGGCGCTCTTCATACTGACTGGCATCGTGCATGCACGCGTCCATCCAGGCATAAATGGCGCCATCGTCGCGCTGGGTCAGCAGCTCATCTGGCAAGCCCCATAATTCAGCAAACAAGTGGTTGTAGCTGCGGATGGCGCCATCAAGATCAGTGACCAGTATGCCGTCAGCTGTAGATTCCAGAGTGGCGCGTAGTTCAGCGATCAGTTTTTCCAACTCATTTTCGACCCGGCGCTGGTTGGAATGGTCATTGATAGCGACTACATAGACCGAACTATCCACGCCGGTCCTGATCAGGGTGACACGTCTTTCCACCTGGACTATGCTGCCATCGGCACGTTTCAGCATGGTTTCGGAATGGATGTTTTCGGACAGGCCAGCAGCCACATCCTCCCAGAAAAACACGTCTTCAGGTGCGACTGCAAGTTCAATAACACCTTTGCCTAACAGACTGCTAGATCCGACTTGCAGCAATTGGTGGATGGCCTGGTTGGCCGCAACGATGCGCAATTGTATGGGATCAACCAGGATAATGGCTTCCAGCAAGCCTTCTATCATCGATTGCCAGGGATGGGCCTTCATGTCGCAGCTCCATCTTCCTTTTGTTGCTCGATTTCCAGACCGCGTTCAAAGAAATAGCATAGCCGTTTGCGTGGCGACAGATAATCATAGGCTGCCTTGGGCAATTGCAGAGGTTTCAGGCTGCGGTGTATGCACAGGGTATTTTCATGCTCCAGATTGATGACCAGGGCTTCATCGCGAGGTACGGCAGAATTATGGATGACCACCTTGGGTTTGATGGGGCGGGCCGAATTCACCGAGACCACCATGGCATATCGCTCATCGGTCAACTGCACCACCGAGCCTGGCGGATAAATACCCATCATGCGTATGAAAGCCGTCAGGGTGGGAATATGAAAACGTGGCTTGTGCTGGGTAAAAATCTGCGACAAGGCTTCATGCGGGGTGATGGCAAACGCCGGATTGGCAGGGTTGCAAAGATTGTCGTAATGATTGACCAGTGCGATGATACGGCTTATAGCACTGAGTTTATCGCCCTGCACATGGCTGGGGTAGCCAGTACCATCGGCATGCTCATGATGTTGGGCAATGGCCAGCAAGACATTGGCCGATAAGCCCATCTTGCGCGCCAATGCCAGGCTGTGCAGGACGTGCTCATGGTAAAGCTGGCGCTCGGCATGATTGAAGTGCTCATCCTGCCAGCGCAGTCGGTCTGGTAACTCCATTTTGCCTATGTCATGCAGCATAGTCGCTACACCCAGGTCAAGCATGTCTGTTTTGCTGAGATGCAGTGTTCGTCCCAGCAAGAGTGATATGACCGTCACATTGATGGAATGTAGCGAAGTTTTTTCACCGGCTTTTTCGGACAACAGGCGTATCGCGGCCTCGTCTTCTCCCAAAATCTCACCAAGAAAACCTTGTATCAGTTGCTCAGTCAATTCCCTTGCCTGGGCCGGCTGGGAATGCACCAGTTCAGTGACTTGCTTGAAGGTTTGTGCCGCATGGCTGAATTGCCGCTCACAGACTTGCAGACTGGCTTGCTGGTTGGCCAGCAATTCCCTCCTTTGTCTGGCGGCAAACGCGCCGGGACTTTCGATAAGCTTGTTTTCTTGCTGAATCTGAGCATCATCGGTCTTGGTACTGGTTTCCGGGCTGCTCTTGTCCGGTGCATAGCGCACGCGCTCCAGACCCAGCGAACGGATGGTCTCGATTTGTGCATTGTTGCTGATTTTGAAATTGGAAACAGGAAATGGATGATCCATCCAGCCCACATCGAGATAGACAAACATGCCTATGCGAAGCTGGCTCAGTTCAATAAACTGTGTATGAAGATCAGTCATGACACGGGTTTCCCAAAATGTGACTTTTGAGTAAAAATCTGCAGGCTAGGCGTCTGTGTGCCATACAACCACCAGCCACAGTTCATTCCATGTTACATCAGCTTTTTACTCACCCATCCAGAATTCCGGCTGACTGTGGGGTTTACGTCTTAAATACAGCGAATTTTGATCTGAGTTCGGTCTTATCTGACGATAATCGCCGATTTTGTTTTACTTTATTCAAGGTTTTGCGCATTCACAGGCGTCATTGCCCTTGTCAAAAATTATACGCCAGACGCCAGGGCTTTCCTGTCGCCAGATGGAGGTGAAGGTGGCCAGCAGTTTGCCTTGCGGGTCGCGCACTGGTCCGCTGCTAAGTGCCAGCTTGCCCGAGTTTAAGACTTCCACGGTTTCCGGCGTCCAGGAAAAAGGGGCTGCTGGCGTGTCATAAAAGCGTTTCCAGGCTGCCGCCACTTCCTGTTTGCCATGCAAAACCTTTTTACCAGAAAAAAAGATCGTTTCTTCCGCCAGAAACTCAGTGAAAGCCTTGTGGTCGCGGGCTTCCATGGTTTTGGCAAAGGCGGTTTCTGCTTGCATGACTTGGGTGATCAGGTCAGTCCGTTCATCCGCTGCCTGTGCGTGCTTGACCAGCAAGCTGGCGGCGATCAGCAAGGCAAATAAGTATCGATGCATGGAACACCTCTACAATCAAGAACAGCAAATCGTTTAAAAGAAGCTGGCTATCTGCTCCAGTGGTTTTTTCTGTATATTCGGCACCATGCAATCATCTGCCGGATAGCCGACTACCAGCAAGATATATGGCTTTTCATTGTCCGGTCTGTGCAATAACTGGTTCAAAAATCCCATGGGGCTGGGTGTATGTGTCAGCGTTGCCAGGCCAGCATGATGCAGGGCCGAGATCAAAAAGCCGGTAGCAATCGAGACGGACTCAGGTACATAGTAATTTTTGACCGCACTGCCATCATCCATCATGGTGGCTTTTTGTCCAAAGATGGCGATCAGGTAAGGTGCGGTTTCTAAAAAGGGCTTTTCTGCATCCGTACCTAGCGGGGCCAGCGCATCTTTCCATTCCTGCGGCGCACGGCGCTCATAAAACTCGCGTTCTTCTATCTCGGCCTCAACCCTGATCTTGTGCTTGAGTGCTGTGTCGGTGACGACTGCAAAATGCCAAGGCTGGTGGTTGGCACCTGATGGCGCCGTGCCAGCAGTCAGCAGACAGGCTTCTATGACGGCGCGTGGCACCGGGCGAGCCGAGAATTCACGTATCGTCTTGCGTCGCTTCATGTCCTGATAAAAGCTTTGCGCACGTTCCAGCATTTCAGTTTCAGGGTAAGACTGGTAAGTCGACAGCGGGATGAATTGCGGCGATCCTTGATTGAATGAAAGTTTGCTCATGGCTTATTCCTGACAAGCTGGGTGGACAGTGGGGGAAAACAGACTTAATCGTTGCGGTTTTTTCTGAATGCCAACCAGCCCGCAATGACGGTAAAAGTGGCGACGATGGCGACCACGATCCAGAAACCATCTTCATGCTGGGCCAAAGGTACACCACCTACATTCATGCCCATCAACCCGGCAATGATATTGATGGGCAGGGCCAGTACCGTTACTATCGTCAGGACGAACAGGGAGCGGTTGTTTTGTTCATTGACGCTGGCAGCGATTTCTTCCTGCAAGAGCTTGATGCGCTCTTGCAGTGATGCCATATCGCTCAGGACGACGGCAAATTCTTCAGTGGACTGGCGCAATTCCTGGACATCGCGCTCTGCCACCCAGACCGGTGGTCTTTGTAGCAGGCGAAACAGGGCGGCAGGCTCAGGTGCCAGCAATCTTTGCAAGCGCACCAGTACGCGGCGCAGTTCGCCCAGGTTGGCGCGTTTATGATTCAGGCGGTCAGCCAGCAAATGGTCTTCGATATCATCAATTTTCTTGATGACATTACGTACTATGCCTATCAGCACGTCGGCCTGGTCGCGCAGTAAATGGGTCAGTAATTCTGTTGGCGAGCTGAAATGCTCGCCCTGGTTCACCGCATTGCGCAGCCGGTCTACCGATTGAAGGGGTTTGCGCCTGGCGCTGATCATCACGTTACTGCTGACATTCAACCATAGGGTGGCAATGTCCGAGGCTTCGAAGGCAAAATCATGCAAGACATCATTGACCACCGCGATCAGGCTGTGATCGGCATGTTCAATGCGGGTGGAGCGTGAACCTTCATGCAGGGTATCGAAAAATTCTTCAGGCAGGGCGGCATGTTCATGTAGCCATTTTTCTGCAGTGACATTCGACAAATTGAAATGCAGCCAGATAAAAGTGTCGTCCGTGGCACTGTGCCGTGACTGCAGCCAATCGATAGCTTCGCTGGTGTACATGGGTTTGCCGGGCTGGGCAGGTGCAAAGACATATCCACAAATCAATCCTGACTGATCTGAACCATATGATAAGTGTTCTGTTTGCATTGACTGTCCAGGCGAATAAACTGGGCATATTGTAAATCAGCCAAGCGTGTCAATGCCTGGCTTTCCACGCGTTTTTAACTGATCAGCATGTTCTTGTATGACATTGATGCTTGGCGTATGCAATCCTGGAAGGTCAGTGCCGCATGCGATAAAGGCCGGGTCTTGGTCCAGATCATGCCAACCGGGCTGGGCAGATGGCCCAGATTCAAAGGCAGGATCTGCAAGACACCTTCTGCCACCAGTTGACGGGCCGCCGATAATGACAATAGGCCCAGGCGTGGTGGTTCCATCAGCAAGGGCACATTGACCGACCTCGACACAGACTCGATGACGTCGGTCGGCTTGTTCAAGCCATTTTTTGCCAGCAGGTTGATCATGCGCTGGTGCGTTGGTGATTCTTCTACCGACAAGATCCAGGGCAGGTTGTTCAAATCCATCCAGGTCAGATTGTCGCGTCTTGCCAAGGGGTTTTTGCTGGAAGTAACGATCACCAGCGGGTCGTCATACAAGACTTCTTCCTGCAAATGTTCAGCCGCACGTTCTGAAAACACGCGGCCTATGATGAGGTCTATCTTACCTTCACGTAAATCCTGTAGTTGCTGATCAACTGTGCCATCCATTATGCACAATGTGACGTTTGGCCAGCTAGCCTTTAGTATCTTGACAGCTTTAGGAATGATGGTGGTTGATACCACGCTCAAAATGCCGACGGTCACTTTACCGACTGTACCAGTGGCCAGCGAGCGCATCTCTTGATGAGCTTTTTGTAAATTAAATAAAACTTCTCTGGCATGCCGTATCAGGCATTCACCTGAAGGTGTTGGTTTTATACCACGCCCAGCACGTTCAAATAACTTGACACCTATCCCTTCCTCCATCTCTCCAAGCATTTTGGAAACAGCCGGCTGGCTGACGTGTAAAGTCGCCGCAACCTGAGCAACTGTGTGCTTGTCAGCCAGTTCCACAAGCAAGCGCAAGTGCTTGATCTTGAGTTGTCGGGCGAAATACTTTTCTATAGGCAAGGTATCAATCATAACGATAATTATATACTTTTTCCTTAATTTCTCATTGGACGGTAATGAAATTGTAATGGGATCATACCGTGATGCAACAAATTGTATCAATTCGTCGGTCTTGATCTGACTGTGATAAGTAGCTTTTTTTACAGCTTATTTCGACAAAACGACATGCAAGATGTTTTCGCAGCACTTCGGTTCGACCACGATATGGCGACTCAGTTCAAACGAGTCTTGCCCTATCTTTGGTCTCAGCAGTTTGAACCTGTTCATGATTCACCAAGGAGATTCTGGATGTTTTATCAAGAGAAGAAATGTGCCTACGCTGTCAAGCTGGCACTGGCTATGTTGTCGGGCAGTATGCTGATGAGCGCTCAAGCGCAGACAGTCAAGGCTGACCCAGCAGAAAAAATTCAAAAAATTGAAGTAACTGGTTCCCACATCAAGCGTATTGATAAAGAAGGCACTTCTCCTATCCAGACACTGACAGCAAAAGATATCAGCCAAAGTGGCGCGACTTCTGTTGCTGAATTGTTGCGCACGATCCCGGCTCTGGGTAGCGGTAGCGCATTCGATGCAGTAGATGGTGGTTTCTCCCGCGGCGTGGCAACAGCTTCCCTGCGTGGCCTGGGTTCCAGCTCCACCTTGATTTTGTTGAATGGCCGTCGCATGACGCCATCGGCTTACGCAAACCCAAATCAAGGTCAATCCACTCTGTACGATATCAACAGCATTCCTTTGTCGATGCTGGAACGCGTAGAGATCTTCAAGGATGGCGCATCTGCAGTATACGGCTCTGACGCTATTGCCGGTGTTATCAACTTCATCACCAAGAGCGATTACCAGGGCATTCAGATGAACGCCAGCATGGGCGCTAATGATGACAATCAGTTCAAGAAAAAAAGCATCAGTGGTTTTGCTGGTTTTGGTAACTATGCGCAAGATGGCTACAATGTGACTGTCAGTGCGGAGTATTCCAAGCGTGACCGCGTTTCCATCAAGGATGCCAAAGACGTAGAAAAAGACTTGTACAGCACACTCAACAACCGTTTGTCGCCTTACTCCAGCTTTGCCAGTAACCAGCCTTTCTTCTACCGTGAACGCACAGCAGGCAGCAATACTTTCTTCTCTGCCAATGATGCCAACGTGGTTAATCGCACAAATTGCGATTCTTCCCGTTTGATCACTGGTGGCGCACAATACAATATCGCAACTACCAGCGCATTGTATGGCCGTCAGTTCTGTAACTACAATCTGGATGCGTTTGCTGAAGTTCAAGGCGCTGGCCAGGACTTTAGTGCCATGTCACGCGGCATCTACCAGATCAATGACACTTTGTCTGCCTTTGCTGAAGTAGCATATAACAAAACTGAGCGTGATTACACTGGTGGCTCACGCACTATTGATGGTCGTACGCCATCCACGGCATTTGCACTGTCTGGTGCAGGTACGCCATTCCAGGCTATTTTGCCAGTAGGTCACCCAGACAATCCATTCCCGACCAGCCGTGCTGCAGTTGTCTACCGTTTTGAAAATATTGCAGGTGGCACCAATACCACGAACGAATCCCTGCGTTTTGCTTCCGGCCTGAAAGGTAGTTTCAAGAGCTGGGATTGGGAAACTGGCGTATTGTGGAACCGTTCCGAGCGTACCGATATTTCCAATGGCTTCCTGTTGCTGCCGGAAGTACAAAAGCTGATTACTCAGAACATGTCTTTGGCAGATGTTGCCAGACAACCTAACCTGAGCCGTCAACTGAAGAGCGTTGGTGTGGCTGAAATCGCACAGGCTGACTTCAAGGCCAGCACAGAATTTGGCAGCCTGCCAGGTGGTGCTATTGGTCTGGCGTCCGGTGTTGAATTCCGTCAGGAAAAAATGACCTTGACACCAGACAACCTGACTAGCTCCGGTCAAGTCCTGGGTCTGGCTAACCAGTTCATCCAGGGTCAACGTAATGTTACTTCTGCTTTCTTTGAAGTGCGTACGCCATTCCTGAAAAACTTTGAAATGGATTTCGCTGGCCGCGTCGACAAATATCCTAGCTTTAAAACCAATTTCGTACCAAAAGTGGGCGCTAAATGGACAGTCAATGATTCCCTGGCTTTCCGTTCCACTTATGCACATGGTTTCCGTGCTCCAGCGCTGGTACAAGTGACTGCTGGTGGTACACAGACTTTCCTGAATAGCCAGGCTGATCCTATCCGTTGCCCAGATGGTAAAACTCCTTTGGCCGGTGCAGATAACACTGACTGCTCTAAGAGTATTTCGACGCTGATCCGTCAAAATCCTAATCTGAAGCCAGAAACATCCAGGAGTTTCTCTCTGGGTATGGTCTTGTCGCCTACGCGTGATTTCGACATTCTGGTTGATTACTACAATATCCGTAAAGAAGATGAAGTTGCTGCTTTGTCCTCCACACTGATTATGAATAATCAAGATGCTTATCCAGGTGCTGTGATCCGTGATACCAATCCTGTCAATTTTGTCAAAGACAAGAACGGTAATGTTATTCCTAATTCTGGCCCGCTGATTTCTCTGTTGCGTAACTATATCAACCAAGGTAGTACGGTTGTGAGCGGCATCGATCTGGAAATGGCAATGCGCAATAACCTGGGTGCCAACGGCAAACTGGATACGCGTTTCCGTACTTCCTACACGATAGAATACCGTCGTGCAGAAAAACCAGGTGATCCAGAAACCAATCTGGTTGGTACACGCGGTGGCTTGTCCAACTTCTCAACCAGTGTCGGCGACATGCCACGTCTGCGTGCCAGCCTGTCCTCTTCCTGGACTAAAGAAGCGCACACAGTC
The DNA here is from genome assembly GCF_030683615.1 of Undibacterium sp. Lineage (NCBI taxonomy): Bacteria > Pseudomonadati > Pseudomonadota > Betaproteobacteria > Burkholderiales > Oxalobacteraceae > Undibacterium > Undibacterium sp. The sequence goes on along the minus strand of NZ_JAUXQE010000028.1, from coordinate 26,879 downwards.
AACGGCGCGATCAACTTTGTTGGCGGCGTATCTCTGTTGCGTCACACCAATGCGGCAGAAACTTATCCAGTTTCTTATTGCCACTACGGTTCTGGCCAGCCATCCACAGCAGCATCCCTGGGCGGCGTAGCCAAATACCTGACTTATGTACCTGAGTGCGCAGTTTCCAGCTGGACTACAGTTGATCTGGGCTACACATACAAAGGTTTCAAAGACCTGACTATCGGTGTACGTGTATTGAATGCGCTGGATTCCAAAGCTCCATACGATCCTAGCTCCAGCTACACGACTAGTGGTTACAACGATAGCTTGCACAATGCTTATGGCCGTGCATTCCGTTTGAACCTGGGTTATGTGTTCAAATAATCTGCTTAAGCTTTAAGCAGTAATTAACGAGCAATATAAAAAAACAGGGGCATTAGCCCCTGTTTTTTTTTCGTCCTGATATTCCTGATCTGGCATTTGACAAAGACGATTCAATACACTAGTGTATTGAATCGTCTTTGTCACTTATCGTTCACCTGGAATAGAAACCATGAAAAAATCCTTGTGCATCTTGCTATTGAGCCTGCTAGGTAGCCTGGCGTTACCTGCTGCCATGGCCAGTGAGCTTGCGGGAATAACGCTGGAAGATAAAATTCGCCTGGACAATCAGGACTTGTACTTGAACGGTGCGGGTGTACGTTCCAAGGCGATTTTCCAGGTATTTGTGGCGGCCCTGTACCTGAGCGAGAAAAAAACACAAGCGGCCGAGGTGCTTGCTTTGAGCACAGCAAAACGCATGCAGATCATCATGCTGCGGGATATCAGTGCGGAACGCTTTGGCCAGAATTTCATGGAGGGGCTAAAACACAATGTCAGCAAGGAGCAGAAAAGCAAAATCATAGACCAGATGATACGGCTGGGTGAAATGTTTTCCAAAGTGCCTGAATTTCGCAAAGGCGACAAACTGACAGTGGACTGGCTGCCCGATACAGGAACGGTCATCATGATCAATGGCAAAAAAACCATGGACAGCCTGCCTGACCCCTTATTCTATAATGCCTTGCTAAAACTCTGGCTAGGGGAAAACACGGCGCAGGATAGCCTGAAACGGCAGTTATTGGGAGAGCAAGCAGATTTCAAGAAATCGCTGAAGTAGGCTTCTTGAAACAAATTTCTCCTGGAGCCTGGAGCTTGTTGCATGCAAGAGGGTAGGAGCCTATGTCAAGATTCAGTATAATCATGGCAAATTAATCTCTTTTACCAAGGGTAAACCATTCCCGCGATAAAAGTGCGAAAATTTGCTCACTAGCCGGAATTTATCACAAGTAGAAAGTTCGCCATGTTTAGTTGGTTTAATGCAAAAGAAGAAAAAGAAATCGGCCTGCTGCTTGCTGAGTTTGTCATCAAGGAGATGCCAATAGAACTGGCAAAAAAGAAGCAGGATAAAACTTTGCTGAAACGTCATAAAGTGATGCAACAACTTGCTATCAAGGTGGTCGAATTCAAAAAAGACCGACGTCTGAATGTGTATAAAAAAGCCCAGTTGGGAAATAGCTTCAAATGGCGCTTATTGGAAGAAAATTTTGATGCGGCAGTAGCCAGTGAATTGACCAATCTGGTGATCAAGGAACTGGGTTGAGCCAACATCAGTCTGGCACGACAGTCAGACTAGATAAATAACATCGTTAAACCAAAAAAAGCTGCTCATAGCTCACATGCGCAGCTTTATTGCAGATACCAGCAGGTTTTACAAATTCGGTGCCAGCCAACGCTCCACTTCATCCTTGGGCACGCCGCGTCTTTGTGCCATGTCACTCACTTGATCTTCCGCAATTTTGCCTACACTGAAATACTTCGATTCAGGATGCGCAAAGTAAAAGCCTGAGACTGCCGCACCCGGTATCATGGCCCATGATTCAGTAATGTACATCTCTATTTCTTCACACTGCATTTGCTTGAACATCTCGGTTTTGACTGTATGTTCCGGGCAGGCCGGGTAGCCAGGCGCAGGGCGTATGCCTTTATAGCTTTCCTTGATCAGCTCTTCATTGGAGAGGGCTTCATCGGCGACATAGCCCCACAAGTCTTTGCGCACGCGTTCATGCAGGTATTCGGCAAAGGCTTCGGCCAGGCGGTCGGCTAAAGACTTCAGCATGATGCTGCTGTAGTCATCATGGGCATCTTCAAAGCGCTTCTCATACTTTTCTATACCCAGGCCAGCGGTCACCGCGAACATGCCTATATAGTCTTTGATGCCACTGTCTTTCGGCGCGATGAAATCAGACAGGCACTGGTTAGGCCTCTGCACGCCATCAATGATGGGTTTCTCGGTTTGTTGACGGGTGCCGTAATAAATCAGCGCTACCTGGCTGCGGGTGTCGTCGGTATAGATTTCTATGTCGTCATCATTGACGGTATTGGCAGGCAGCAGGGATACCACGCCATTCGCCGTCAGCCAGCGGCCTTCGATGATTTTCTTCAGCATGGCCTGGCCTTCGGCAAATACCTTCGTTGCAGCCTCGCCGACGACGTCATCGGTCAATATGGCCGGGAAAGGGCCAGCCAGGTCCCAGGTCTGGAAGAACGGGCCCCAGTCTATGTAATTGGCAATCGTCGCCAGATCAATATTCTTGAACAGGCGACGGCCTATGAATTTTGGTTTGACCGGCGCATTGCTGCCAGTGAAGTCCACTTTCATTTTATTTGCGCGGGCTTGTGCCAACGTGACCATGGGTGTGGCTTTTTTATTCGCATGCTGGGTGCGGATGCGTTCGTAATCGCTACCAAGGTCAGCGATGTACTGGTCACGGCTTTCTGGTGTCAGCAGCGATTGTGCGACAGACACTGAGCGCGAAGCATCGGCGACATACACCACCGGGCCTTCATAATTGGGTGCAATCTTCACCGCGGTATGGGCACGGCTGGTAGTCGCACCGCCGATCAGTAGCGGGATCTTGAGCATGCGGAAATGCGGGTCGCGCTGCATTTCTTTGGCGACGTAAGCCATCTCTTCGAGGGACGGCGTGATCAGGCCGGAAAGGCCGATGATGTCGGCATTTTCCGCCTTGGCCTTGGCCAGAATTTCTGAGCAGGGCACCATCACGCCCATGTTGACCACTTCAAAATTATTACACTGCAAGACCACGGTAACGATGTTCTTGCCGATGTCATGCACATCACCCTTGACGGTGGCGATGACGATCTTGCCCTTGGGTTTGTTGTCGCCGCTGCGCTTCTTTTCTTCTTCGATATAGGGAATCAGATGGGCGACAGCCTGCTTCATGACGCGGGCAGATTTCACCACCTGCGGCAAAAACATCTTGCCCTGGCCAAACAAGTCGCCGACGATATTCATGCCCGCCATCAGCGGACCTTCAATCACCTGGATAGGGCGGCCGCCATCGGCCATGATGGCAGCACGTGCTTCTTCCGTATCTTCGACGATCCAGTTGGTAATACCGTGCACCATCGCATGGGCCAGTCTTTTTTCCACCGGCTCGTTACGCCATTCCAGCGTGGCTTCTTCTTTCTTACCGCCGGCTTTGAGCGTGGCAGCGATTTCTATCATGCGCTCAGTCGCATCTTCACGACGGTTCAGCACCACGTCTTCAACACGCTCGCGCAATTCGGCATCAAGCTCGCTGTACACGCCAACCATACCGGCATTCACGATACCCATGGTCATGCCAGCCTTGATGGCGTGGTACAGGAATACCGTGTGGATCGCCTCACGTGCCGGGTCGTTGCCGCGGAAAGAGAAACTCACATTCGAGACACCACCACTGATCTTGGCACCAGGCAGGTTCTTATGTATCCAGGCTGTCGCTTCGATAAAGTCAACGGCGTAATTATTGTGTTCTTCAATACCGGTGGCGACCGCAAAAATATTCGGGTCGAAAATGATGTCTTGCGGATCAAAATCCAGACTATCTACCAGCAGGCGATAAGCGCGTTCGCAAATTTCTATCTTGCGCGCATAGGTATCGGCCTGACCTTTTTCATCAAAGGCCATGACGATGACTGCGGCACCATAGCGCTTGCACAGCGTAGCCTGGCGCAAGAATTCTGCTTCGCCTTCTTTCATGGAAATCGAATTGACGATGGCCTTGCCCTGCACGCATTTCAGACCTGCCTCGATAACTGTCCATTTCGACGAGTCGATCATGATAGGTACGCGGGCGATGTCCGGTTCGGATGCAATCAGGTTCAGGAAGCGTGTCATCGCTGCCAGTGAATCCAGCATGGCTTCATCCATATTGATATCGATGACTTGCGCGCCGTTTTCTACCTGCTGGCGAGCAACCGCCAGCGCTTCATCGTATTGCTCATTCAGAATAAGGCGGGCGAAAGCTTTTGAGCCAGTGACATTGGTACGTTCACCGACGTTGACGAACAATGAGCTTTCATCAATCGTGAAAGGCTCCAGGCCAGACAGTCTCATCGCTGTCGGCACAGTTGGGATTTCACGCGGTTTGCGGGTTTGCAGTATGTCGGCAATTGCCTTGATATGGTCAGGCGTGGTGCCGCAACAGCCACCGGCGATATTGATGAAACCAGCTTCGGCAAATTCTTTCAGCAGGGCTGAGGTATCGGCGGGCAATTCATCAAAGCCGGTATCACTCATGGGATTGGGCAAACCGGCATTCGGGTAAATACAGACAAAAGTGTCGGCTATCTTCGACAATTCTTCTGCATACGGGCGCATCAGGGCAGCGCCCAGGGCACAATTCAGACCTATGGTGAGCGGTTTGGCATGCCGTACTGAATTCCAGAATGCCGGTACGGTCTGACCCGACAGGATACGGCCCGAGGCATCGGTCACCGTGCCAGAAATCATGATGGGCAGGCGGGTACCGGTCTCTTCAAAAAACTGGTCTATCGCGAACAAAGCAGCTTTGCAGTTCAGCGTATCAAATATGGTTTCGACCAGCAGCACATCAGCACCACCTTCGACCAGGCCACGGGTTTGCTCTAGATAGGCGGCCACCAGTTGATCAAAGGTCACATTACGCGCTGCCGGGTCATTGACGTCTGGTGAAATTGATGCAGTCTTTGGCGTAGGGCCAAGGGCGCCTGCCACATAGCGTGGCTTGTCTGGTGTTGAATATTTATCGCATGCCGCTCGTGCGATTTTGGCCGAGGCAACGTTCATCTCATAGGCCAGATGCGCCATGTGGTAATCATCTTGCGCTACGGTCGTCGCACCAAAGGTATTGGTTTCTATGAGGTCAGCACCAGCGGCCAGGTATTTCTCATGGATTTCGGCAATCACATGTGGCTGGGTCAGAGACAACAATTCGTTGTTGCCCTTGACGAAGAGTTCACGCACTGTTTCAGGGCCAGTAAAGTCTTTGAATCGCTCGCCGCGATAATCTTCTTCCGTCAGTTTATAGCGCTGTATCATGGTACCCATGGCCCCATCGAGTATCAGGATGCGCTTTTGCAAAATCTCGCGCAAACGGGTTTCAAGGGCAGATACTGGCAGGGTCGTAGTCATGATGTTTACTCACATAAATGCAAAAACCCGATCGGCTTGTGTGCAGGCGGATCGGGTGACGTCCTTTTAGCAGCACTTATTACGCGCCCGCAATCTGAATCTCAAATCGGCGCAAGAAAGCATAAATTATACGTCAAATCAAGGGCTTGGGTAGCTGCAGGCAAACTGCTGTCGGGTTTTTGTCATGACTTAAATATCAAAAATGACATGACTGCCCCATGTAGAATTAAATTTTCCCAAATTGAAAACTACCTTTGCTAGCCTTAAACTGCTTAACATGGATAAATTCGCAGTTTTTGCTTGCCTGAAAGCAGTAGCAGCTTCAATATCCTGTCTATACAATCATTTAAAGGCCGTACTTGTGCAAGCCATCTATTTTTGCCTTTTCGTTATCAAGACCAGATGAACATATCTGCACTCATTATTGAGGATCACCCGATTTACCGTGATGCCTTACTGGTATTCATGCGCCACATGCTTGGGGATGCCATGGTGGCTGCCGTAACCTCCACCGAAGAGGCATTGGCGCAAGCAGTAAAATATAGAGGTTTGCGCCTGATTTTGCTGGATTTGGGATTGCCCGGCATGAATGGGGTAGAAGCCATCAGTTCCTTACGCAAAAATTTTACCGATGTGGCGATCGTGGTTATTTCTGCATCAGAGGACAGGCGCGAAGTAGACGCCGCTCTGCGTGCCGGTGCCAAGGCCTTTATTTCCAAGGCCGTGTCCACAGAAGTGATGGCCGAGATCGTGCGTAAAATCTTGGCGCAGGAAACCCTGGATTCCAACTGGATTACATTGCGCGGCAAGCAGGCAAACAAGGAAGAGCCCTTGCTGGCCTTGACACCCAGACAACAAGAAACCTTGATCCTGCTTTGTCAGGGTTTGTCCAACAAGGAAATAGGCTTGCGTCTGGAGCTGGCAGAAATCACCGTCAAAATGCATGTCACCTCAATTTTCCGGGTATTGAATGTGGTTAACCGCACTCAGGCGGTATTGGCCGCGCGGCGTCTGGGACTGTATTCTCCGGATCAATAACCTGGTCTGTGGTTTTCATTCGAAGTCGGACGGGTAGACCAGTTCCGGCAGCATGGCGTTGTTTTGTAATAATTCCAGCAAGGCTGTTTTCAAAGTCTCGGCCTGCATGGGTTTGTGCAAAATTTGAAAATCCCGGGTTTGCGTTATGCCGATTTGCTCTGCTGACGTTTCCCCCGTCACCAGCAAGGCAGGAATATCATAATTAAATTCCTCGCGTATGGCCTGTATTGCATCACAACCATTTTCTTTGGAAGACAAGCGGTAGTCACAGATCATAGCATCCGGCATTCTGTCCAGCTCTATTAGTGCGTTAATGGCTTCCGGCCCAGAACTGCTCGCCAGCACCTGGCAATCCCAGGATAGAAGCAAGGCCTGGGTCGCCAGTAAAATACTTGTTTCATCATCGATCACCACGATCAGTTTGTCATGCAACTCATTGTTGTCTGGCGCTTGGCGGACTCCTTTCTGAGGTTCGCTTCCCTGGATTTCTGCCATGGGGACATGAATGGAAAAGCTTGTACCTTCGTTCAGTCTGGATTGCAGGCTGACAGGAATATCCAACAGTTTGCTGAGACGCTTAACGATCGCCAGGCCCAGGCCCAGACCTTTACTATTGTCTTTATGCTGGTTGCCAACCTGGAAAAATTCTTCAAAAACGGTTTTTTGCTGGTAGGCAGAAATGCCTATCCCGGTATCCGTGACGCTGATACATAGTTTGTCATCCACAGCCTGGCAAGTGATTTTGACCCCGCCAGCATGGGTGTAGCGTATGGCGTTGGCAGTCAGATTGCGCAGCATTTGTTCCAGCAGGGTGGCATCGGTCTTCACCCAGACGTTGATGGCATCGACATAAAAATCCAGATGCTTGTTTTGCGCTTGCGGTGTAAATTCAATAATGATCTTGGAAAGTATCGCCGCAACAGGAAAGCTTTTGATGGCAGGCTCGACGATTTGCGCATCGAGGCGCGAGATGTCCAGCAAGGATAAAAACATCTCATCCATGATGTCTGTGCAATGCCTGACATTCGTCAACAGGCTGCGAGCCTGCTCCGGCAATTCCACATTCGACAAGGCACCCAGGTACAGATTCAGTGCATGCATGGGCTGGCGCAAGTCATGGCTGGCCACTGCCAGAAAGCGGGTTAGCTCATTTTGTTGCTGCTCCTGGCGCTGATAGGCCAGTGTCAATGCCCGGTTGGATTCTTCAAGCTCACTGCGCTGCAGTTCCAGCAATTCTTTTTGCTGCAAGACTTCCTGGCTGCGTTTACGGTTCAGGTTTTCAGAGTGATAGCGACGCAGGTAGTTTAACTCTGTAACGCAACTGGTAAAGATGAACAGGCAGCAGGCAGGCCACAGCAGGATGGCATATTGCACATGCGGAAAATCATGGAACCAGCCCATCCAGGCAAAAAGATGAGGCAGGAAGGCCGTGCATAGAGCATACAGGATGCCAAAACCCAGTGATATGCCCTGGAACAGCACCAGTGGCATTAACAGGAAAAACATGAAGCCGCCTATGCCATATGCCATGGCACCATGCAGACGGTTCAAGATTTCCATGAATAGCCATTCGATGAACATGCCGGTCATGAACATCGTCAATTGTGAGAGCCAACGCCTGGTACGCATGAGTGCGTTCATGACATTGAAGAACAAGACCACATGCATTAGCCGCAGGCTCAGGGTATTTTGCGCACCTACGGGGTCTATAAAATAATCCCAGAACCACATCAGGCAACCAAACAGGGCACAGGCGGCATGCACAATGGCCAGCATGATGCGATGGTTTTCGCGCTTGCGTTGGAGATAAGCTTCATCAGGAAAAAGAATTTCCCGGATGTCTTTACGCAGGCTGTTTGTGGACTTGTTTGCAATCAACATGCAAGGGCCTGTCTGCTCGATATAGGTAAGTGATAAGCCAGATTTGTAGCTTAAAGCCAGAATGATTGGATGTCGCTATCAGGAAATGTGTGCTCACGCATTGGACCGCAAAACAGGGAAGTGCGTCAATTGTTACTGCCACATACCTAGGTATAGGATACAAGATCCCTAAATATTGTTACAATATGTAAGTGACATTGTTTTAATACATTCCCGGATTTGACTTGCACACGCATGACGGAAAATCTGCGCCAGAGTAAGGTGGCCCGATTTCTTCTTTCCTGAATTTCAGTCTTTTTCAAATTCCCATATTGAATTCACATTTGTCCGGATCTGCCCAGGCAGCAGCGGAGTTGTCATGGTCTGACAATAAGCAGACTTGGTTTTGATATGTGCAAATATTTATAATTTTTTGACAAGGTAAGATTTTTATGGGTATCAACGCCAGCACCATACAAAAGCTGTATATCGCTTATTTCAACCGTCCAGCTGATGTGGCTGGTTTGACCTATTGGGAAGGGCAGCTTGATGCCAACAAGATATCTCTCTCGGGCCTGGCGCAATCATTCAGTGAACAGGTGGAATATGTCACAACCTATGGTGGGAAGTCCACCGCCGAAGTTGTGACTACTTTGTACCAGAATTTGTTTGGCCGCGCACCTGATGCCGATGGCTTGAAATACTGGGCGACCCAGATTGATACAAAAGCCGTGAATATGGGGACGGCAGCGCTAGCCATTTTGAATGGAGCAGTGCCACAGAGCGTTGATGGCGTGACGATACAGAACAAACTCAAGTTTGCGACAGATTTTACGACCAGCCTGAATACCCAGGAAAAAGCGGCCTCGTACAGTTATGCCTATGCCTTTGAAGTCATGCGTGGCATTTTGTCTGGCGTGACAGCAACATCCTTGCCACCTACGCTAGTTCCCGGCTCACCTCTTAAAATTGCTGAAGCTGCCAATGGCATTAGTAATGCTGAAAGAATGCTTGGCATGGATGTGCTGGTTGATTTGAAAGGTGTACAGACTTCAGTGGGGTACAAGCTTGAACTGATGAATGGAAATAGTTCTTTCTCTGTTCCTGTTACCCATACACTGACTGCTGCGGAAGCGAAAGCGCAAAAAGCCCTTGTACATATACCTGGTGGTATTAACTGGGGACCTGATGGCGCAAAAATGCTGGGCATCAAAGTCACGGATATTTTTGGAAATTCTGGCAAGGTGGGTGCGCAAACAGCAGTCGTGCTTGATACCACGGCACCTATACTGCCGCCTTCTGCGACAATCGTCACTTCATGGATGAAATCTCCCGCACAAGGCCTCGCTGCGGTAATAAGTGAAATTCAATACAACATTATCCGTGGTGAGAATACTGGGGGAAGTGCTGTATTGATGCAAAATAAAACGGTCATCGGCAAAGTGGCCAATATTGCTGCGAATGCGTCCATGCTCGACTTTGTCATTGACCCGAGTGTCGCAAAACAGGTCTATGACGATTATTTCAGTAATTCTAGCAAAGTATTGAGTCTGGTATTGACAGACGCGTCAGGCAATTCAGTGACAACAAATTTAAGTGGTTCAGGGATCTGGGCAGAATATAAATATAAAGAAGGTACACCTGTCTCGAATATCAGCATATTCACCGATTCCATGAATGGGACGCTTGCCGTTAAAGCTGGTATTAACGGCCTGGAATATTTCAATGGCACTGCTTATTTGAAAATTAATGGGCAAGTCATTGCCAGCGATAAACTCATTTTGTCTGACGACACGACGGTGGATTTCAACGTGCTGACTGCCAATAGTATACAGGTACAAAACCTGATTAATGCTGGTGGCGTTGTGTCTATTGCCATGGTTGGCTTTGATGGCAAGGCGGTAGAGAGTATCAATAATCCTACTTTGTCTGCGAACCAGTATGGTAGCCGTGCTACTTTGGATTCTAATGCCGTATTGCCAGCCTTACCGAAGACGGGCACCTACTTCACTTCATACTACAATCAAGCGGGATTCGATTATGGTCTCAGTGAAATGAAGTACTCCATTGTCGCTGGACAGAATACTGGAGGATCTGCATCCATTCTGGAAGCTGGCAATGTCATCGCCAAAATTCCTTACATTGGTGCCAATGACACCGTGCTGGATTTTTTATTTGATATGAAAATTGCCAAGCAAGTCTATAACGATTATTTTACGAACAAGAATTTAAGCTTGGTCGTGACAAATGCTTTTGGATACTCTGTCAGCGCTCCGTTGTCAGGTATCGATATCCGTGCCGATTATAAATTCAAGGACGGTACTCCTGCGACGAATATTGTTTTGACACCTGTGGGTGGAAATATCGTCGCAAACACGGTCAATAGCAGCAATACCAATTTGATCGTCTCAGCTAATGTGAATGGCCTGGAATATTTTATGAGTAAAGCCTATCTGAAGATCAACGGTCAGATTGTTGCCACTGATGATTCGATTTCAAGCGCGGACACTAAGCTCAACTTTGACTTGGGAACGTCTGATGCCGTCCAGCTGCAGGCCATCGTAAAATCGGGTGGTGTTGTGTCCGTGGCCTTGATCGATATGAATGGTAAAGTGATTGAGAGTGTTGCTAATAACTATCTGGTGACAAATTTTTCATCTTCTTTTAGTGCGCAAGACACGTATTCTCAAGTGGCATTGACGACTAATGAGCATCCGCTTGTGGTTGTAGGGCAAACTGAGCAGATATTATCTGTGTAAGACCAGCCCAATAAAAAAGGCACATCACGGTCTCGCTGTGATGTGCCAAGGGGAAATCATACAAAAGTTAGCTAGATGGTGCCGCTACTTATCAATCTTTTTTACGGCTCACAAACAAGCTGGCGATGATGGAGCTGCCCAGCAGCACAGCGATGACCATCAGTGAAACACTGGTTGGTACATGCATCCATTTCACGATCAGCATCTTGATACCGACAAACATCAACACAAAGGCCAGGCCGAATTTCAGTAAGTGGAAGCGGTCTGCCATATCTGCCAGCAAGAAATACAGTGCGCGCAAGCCCATGATCGCGAAGATATTTGAAGTGAAGACAATGAAGGGGTCTGTCGTCACTGCAAAAATCGCTGGTATCGAGTCCACTGCAAAAATTACATCGGATATTTCTATCAGTATCAGTACCAGGAACAAGGGCGTGAAAACGCGTTTGCCGTTTTCCATGATGCTGAATTTTTCTTCATGAAAATCCTTGGTAAATGGCAGCAGCTTCTTTGCCATGCGCAGGACTGGATTGGCTTCCAGGTCTGGTTCCTGCTCTGCTGCTACCAGCATGCGCATACCTGTAATCAGCAAGAAAATACCAAACAGATACAGTACCCATGAGAATTGCGTCACTACCCAGCTACCTGCCAATATCATAATGACACGCATGATGATGGCACCCAGCACGCCATACAGCAAAACCTTGCGCTGATATTGTGGCGGCACTGCAAAGTGACCAAATATCAGTAGGAAGACAAACACATTGTCGACCGACAGGGATTTTTCTATCACGTAACCTGCCAGAAATTCCATGGCCTTGGCGGTCGCTATTTCGCGGCCTACGGTTTCGCTCAGATACACCCACATGCCAAGGTCGAACAATAATGCCAGGCTGACCCACACCAATGACCATGCCGCCGCTTCCTTGACACTAACTTTGTGGGAGCGTGAACCGCCAAGGGCGAACACGTCTACAGCCAACATGAGTAAAACAAAGCCTATAAATACTGCCCACATCCAGGGCTCAGCGACGGAATGGATCATGGTTTATTCTTTCTCAATAAAGCCCAGCAAATGCAAGAGGCTGGTGAACAGGTTAAAGATGGTGACGTACAGGCTGACAGTTGCCATGATGTAATTGGTTTCGCCGCCACGGATGATATTGCTGGTTTCAAACAAAATCATGCCCGACATCAGCAAGACCATGACGGCAGAAATCGTCAGTGACAGGGCAGGGATCTGGAAGAAAATCGCACCCAGGCTGGCGACAAGGGCAACCAGCATACCCACCATCAAGAAGCCACCCATGAAACTGAAATCACGTTTGCTGATCAGTACATACGCCGACAAACCCATGAAAATCACGCCTGTCATTGCCATGGCCGTCATCACGATGCCGGTGCCGCCTGGCATGCCCAGGTAACGCGTCAGGATGGGGCCCAGGGTATATCCCATGAAACCAGTCAGGGCAAACACGGCAGCAATACCCCAGCCACTGTTACGCAGTTTGGTGGTGGCAAACAGCAGGCCAAAGTAGCCGACCAGAGTAAGCAGGATGCCAGGACCTGGAATATTGAAGGCGATGGTTGCACCGGCTGTCATTGCTGAAAACAGCAAAGTCATGGACAACAACATATAAGTATTGCGCAAGACCTTATGGCTTGCGCTGGTATTGCCATCTACATAGGCAACAGTTTGTGCGTCATGTGCAGAACGACTCAAGATTTTCATGCTTTTCTCCTGAAATGTTGAAACCATGCTTTTTTGCTCAATGGCTTCACCTTCTCAACAGAAGGTGAAGCAAGTGTAGACCTTGCAGATAAACAAAAAAAGTCGAATATAATTGAATTTAGCATCGTATTTTTCGATGCATTAATCGATTTATTATCAAAAAATTACTTTCATGCCCAGCCTGAATTACAAGCATTTGCATTACTTCTGGATGGTGGCCAAGACTGGTAGCATTGTCCGCGCAAGTGAGCAATTGCATCTGACGCCGCAAACCATCAGCGGACAGTTGAGCCTGTTTGAAGACGTACAAGGTGAGGCTTTGTTTCGCAAGAGTGGACGCAACCTGGAATTAACTGAGGCTGGTCGTCTGGTATTTAGCTATGCCGAAGATATTTTTGCCCTGGGACAAGAGCTGGAAGAAGTCTTGCACCATAGGCCGACTGCACGCACAGTACAATTAAGAGTAGGTGTCTCGGATGCCTTGCCTAAGACCCTGGCTTATCGTTTGTTGGAACCTGCCTTGAAATTGCCACAAACCTTGCGTATCAATTGCCGTGAGGGCAAGCTGGAAATTTTGCTGGCTGACCTGGCCACTCATAAACTTGATGTTGTGATGTCTGATAGCCCCATGCCGACGGGTGCCAATGTGCGCGGCTATAGCCATCAACTGGGAGAATGCGGCATCAGTTTTTTCGCTACCCGCGCTCTAATGGAGCAATACCCCCAAACCTTCCCGCAGAATCTGGACGCAGCGCCATTTCTGTTGCCGGGGGAGGACGCCGCCCAGCGCGCACGTTTGTTGCATTGGTTTGATGATCATGGATTGCATCCCCGTATTGCAGGCGAATTTGATGATAGCGCACTCATGAGTGCCTTTGGACAGGCCGGTGCAGGGATTTTTGCAGCGCCTACCGTGGTCGCCGATATGGTCATGCGGCAGTATGATGTACAGCTATTGGGGCAAACCGAAGAGATCAGGGAGCAGTTTTTTGCCATTTCGGTACAGCGCAAGCTGACTCATCCTGCGGTGCTGGCCATCAGCCGGGCTGCGCGTAGCGACTTGTTTGCCATGGATGAGGATTGAGCTATTGTCTCGACTCAATGCAGGCATAAAAAAAGCGACAGCAAAAGCTGTCGCTTTTTTTGAATTACCTGACTGGATTAACGACGGCCCAGCAAGGCCTTGGTATTTTTGTCCATAGGTACAGCATAGTCTACCGAGCTGATGACAGTGTTGTCACTAGGCTTGACCAGCTTCAGATTGACATAGACCAGTTTGTCACTTTCGGCATAAGTACCGACGATGACAGCCTGGGCACTATGGTTCTGGGCCACATCCCTGATTTCACGTGTCAGCAGCAATTCGCCGACATTTTGCTTCATGAAAACTTTGTCGCGGAATTTCATTTCCACCATTTTGTACTGTTGGCGAGTGAACTCACCGGAAACATGCTCGGCAATAATACGGCCAAATGCTGAAGATTCTTCGAGGAAATTGATATTGGCCAGCGTGGCAATAATCAATGGACGGGAAGGATCAATTCTCGAGGCAGCATTGGTGATCAAAACGTTTGCAGCGCGTTGATTTGCCGGGATAAATTCATTGGCTTCAGCATCTTTCCAGGTTGGCGCAGGAGATGCAGCAGCTGGAGGCGGGGTGTTACCCAGACCCAGATTGGCACAAGCACTGAGTGCGATCGCTGAAGCGATAACGAGAGCGGCACTTTTCATCATTATTGGCCTCCAACAACACGGAAGTTGAAGTCAGTGTCTTTATTGTAAAGTGTCCAGTCATAATCCATGACGTAGTAAGCATCAGTACGACGGGCAACATATTGTGAATTTTTCACCAAAGATGTCGTCACGATTAACTCGTATTGAGGAGTACTGCCTTTTGCGTATTCCTGATTGACCCAGTTGGTGTAGTCATAAGCGCCTGTAAGGGCAAATGCACCCAGGACGGCATCTGTTTTGACCGGGATACCCAGGCCGTGTACTGCAGCAATGCCAGCACCAATCGCAGTCACGCTGGTGAAGCGTTTGTTTTGGTGACGGTCAGGGGAGAAACGCACCAGTTGTGTCTCAATATTCACAACCTGTGCCGTACCATCGTTGATTTTCCTGACGACTACGCCCTGATTGACCAGGGAAGTAATGATCTGAGTATAGAAAGCCTGTGTGAACTGACTGTCTTTCTCTGGTGGCATGACGTAAACCGGTGCGCCTATCTTGTCGGTTCCGAGTTTGATTTGCTCTGCTACATCTTTTGCGATGACGAGCCAGTGCGACGCCGCTTGCAATTTATTTTGCGTCGTCGTCGGAAAATTGCCTGCTAAGGGCGTTTCACTGTATGGAGTTGCACAACCTGCCAACAGCGCGGCTGCCAGGGCAATGGGAAGAAATTTCTTCATGAGCTCACCTTTTTTTAGGTCTTAGTCAGAGTTTTTGTTATCGAAAACGAAAATGGCAATAATTCAGTGTAAGAGAATACAACAAGTAGCGTCAGGCAACAAAGATTTTGCTTGCAGTCAGGCATTAATTGGATTATTTCCACAGATAAAGCGGGATGAGGCAGCATTACAACTAAAAGTTGTAGTTTTTTTGCTTCAGTTTTCCCTGT
Source organism: Undibacterium sp. (assembly GCF_030683615.1). Lineage (NCBI taxonomy): Bacteria > Pseudomonadati > Pseudomonadota > Betaproteobacteria > Burkholderiales > Oxalobacteraceae > Undibacterium > Undibacterium sp. Next base: position 11,388 of record NZ_JAUXQE010000028.1, on the reverse strand, counting down.
TAACTGAAAAAATGTCCTTCTTGTAAAGCAAATCCTTGTAGGAAATCAGTTACTGAAAGTCGCTTGCCACCGGGTTTTTGCAATTCAGTCAAGCTGAGCGAGCCTCGACCACAGGCAACAATAACACCTTGCTCCTGATTCGCCGATAGTATTTGACCAGGTTTATGGTTACCAGTTGTTTCAAGCGGTTTCGCACCCCAGATCTTAATGGTGGTATCCACGTATTGAGCATGAGCGCCTGGAAAGGGATTAAAAGCACGTATCTTTCTTGCTAATACCTCGGCAGGCAAGTTGAAATCCAGGCCAGCTTCTTCCTTACTGATCTTGGACGCGTAGTTGACGCCAGCCTCAGGTTGTACGGTTGCCGGGATGCCTTCATCCCGCAACTGTTGCAAGGCAGCAACAATCATCGCGCCGCCCATGGCCGCAAGTTTGTCATGCAGGATGCCCGTCGTATCTGTATCTGCAATGGCAATACTTTGCTTGAGCAGCATGGGGCCGGTATCCAGGCCTTCTTCCATTTGCATGATGGTGATGCCGGTCTCTGTATCACCTGCCTCTATTGCTCGATGAATCGGGGCCGCGCCACGCCAGCGGGGTAAGAGCGAACCATGTATGTTTAAACAACCCAATCGCGGTATATTTAATACTGAGAGTGGCAGAATCAGGCCATAGGCAGCCACTACCATGACATCGTGTGGCGTACTGTTAAGCAAGTCATGTGCTTCTCTGGCAATGTCAGGATATTTGCCATCCAGACGCAGCGATATTGGCTGGGCGACAGGAATGCCGTGCTGCAGGGCAAATTGTTTGACTGCAGAGGCGTGCAGTTGCATGCCACGGCCAGCCGGGCGATCTGGCTGCGTCAGTACCAAAGGTACTTCAAAACCTGCCGCATGGATGGCTTGCAGAGCGGTAGCGGCGAATTCCGGGGTGCCGGCAAAGATGACGCGCATTAGCGTTCAGCCCGTCTGCGCTGCTCTTCACGTTCTTCTTTCAACATCTTGGTTTTGATGCGGTTACGCTTCATGGGTGACAGGTATTCGACAAATACCTTGCCCTTGAGGTGGTCCATTTCATGTTGTATGCAGACTGCCAGCAAGTCGGTTGCATGCAGTTCGAAAGGCTTGCCGTCGGCATCCAGGGCGCGTACCTTGACTTCGGCAGGACGTTCGACGCCATCATAAATGCCTGGCACGGACAAGCAGCCTTCGTCATAAACTTTGCGTTCTTCACTGGCCCAGACAATTTCCGGGTTGATGAAAACTTGCAACTGGTCATTGGTTTCAGAGACATCAATCACCACCAGTTGTTCATGGACATCAACCTGAGATGCTGCCAGACCAACACCGGGGGCATCGTACATGGTTGCTGCCATATCGGCCACCAGGGTTTTCAGGCGTGCATCAAATTGTGTTACCGGTTTTGCCACTTTATGGAGGCGCGCATCGGGGTAGCGCAGTATATTTAGTATCGTCATAAGACTTTTCACAACAAGCTTTGATGCTTATTGCGCAGTTTTTCTTGCTAGTTCAAGGATTTATGGGCAGAATTTGATTCAATTTGGCAAGTTTTGCAAGATTGCGCCTGCCTGCGCGCCTTCACTTGCGGTATTGCAGTATTTTGCATCGGATAATATTCATGAAAAAGTTTAGCACAATCGTCTCCATTCTCGCTGTCAGTCTTCCCCTGATTTCTACCGGGGCACTTGCTGCTGGTGGGCAGGCAACCACGGCACAGGCGCAAGCCGTTGCTAGTAAAACCAAGTGCGACTTCTTGCCAGAAGCCCCAGACAAGCACGTTGTTGTCAAAGGCGATACGCTTTGGGGGATTTCCAGCATGTTCTTGAAAAATCCTTGGTGCTGGCCTGTGGTCTGGGGCATGAATCAGGAAGATATCAAGAATCCGCATTGGATTTATCCTGGTCAGATCGTCTATTTTGACCGCGTCAATGGCCGTTTGCGTCTTGGAAATCCGGGTGGTGTACCGACTGTCAAACTGACGCCACATTCGCGTGTACAGGGCTTGGGCTCGAATGCCATTCCTGCTATCCCTGCTTCCATGATAGAACCTTTTTTGTCCCAGCCCTTGATTTTGGAAGACGATGACCTGGCCACAGCGCCGCGCATTATTGCCACCAAGGAAGGCCGGGTAAATCTGGGTGTGAATGAGCAAGCCTATGTAAGGGGTGAGCTTGAAGGTGGTACTTCCTTCCAGGTCTTCCGTCCGGGCGTGCCTTTGCGTGATCCCGAAACCAAGGCCGTGATTGCCTATGAGGCGGTGTACCTGGGTACAGTCAAGCTGTCACGCGAAGGTAATGATGACAGTGACGTCCATACCTTCAATGTCGTCAAGTCGAAAGAAGAAATGGCGGTCGGCGACCGTTTGATGCCTATTCCACCGTCTCCTATCCTGAATTATGTCCCCCATCCACCTGCTGAAGAAGTGGATGCCCGCGTTGTGGCGATTTATGGTGGCGTTGCTTCGGCTGGCCAAAACCAGATCATCAGTATCAATCGCGGCAAGAACGATGGTTTGAACCTTGGCACGGTATTGACGCTGTATAACTATGGCAGGGTGATACAGGATAAGACGGATGCCAACAAGTCCATCAAATTGCCAGATGAAGCGATTGGTGATTTGTTTATTTTCCGTACCTTCAGCAATATTTCTTATGGCCTGATCATGCAGGTCAAAGATATTGTCAAAGTAGGTGACGCAGCCAGATCGCCAAGATAAGTTTGTTTGGTGACCGCTAGCTCGTGGAATCGCCTTTGGATTTGAGCGCCTGGCTCAGGCTGGAACAAACGCCAGGCGTGGGCAATGAGACGGCACGCCGCTTACTTTCAGTATTCGGCTTGCCGGAACAGATTTTTGCTGCCAGCCACGCTGACTTGTGTGCAGTTGTTACACCCAGGCTGGCCAACGCCTTGCTGGCCATGCCAGCTAACTTCCAGCAACAAATAGATAAGACCCTGTCCTGGCAAGAGCAGCCAGGTAATGTCGTACTGACTTTGGCCGACGCTGCCTATCCGCGGTCCTTGCTGGAAATTCCAGATCCGCCCCTGATGCTGTATATCAAGGGCAGGTCCAGTTTGCTCGACGCCGCCACCGTGGCAGTCGTTGGCAGCAGGAATGCCACGGTACAAGGCATACGCAATGCAGAACAATTCTCTGAAGCACTGAGTTTTGCTGGCCTTTGCATCAGCTCAGGCCAGGCAGCGGGTATTGATACCGCTGCCCATCAGGGCGCTTTGCGTGGACTCGGTTCCACCATCGCCGTGATAGGTACTGGGGCGGACATTGTTTATCCCGCACGCAATCGCAATTTGGCCCACCTGATTGCTGAAGGGGGCTGTATCGTGAGTGAGTATTCACTGGGAACGCCTGCACTGGCCCCCAATTTCCCGCGTCGAAACCGTATCATTTCCGGTTTAGCGAAGGGTGTACTGGTGGTGGAAGCGGCAGCGCAATCCGGTTCTCTGATCACCGCCCGCATGGCGGCCGAGCAGGGCAGGGAAGTCTTTGCCATTCCCGGCTCTATCCATTCTCCCTTGTCCAAAGGTTGCCATCAATTGATACGTCAGGGTGCCAAGCTGGTAGAGTCGGCGCAAGATATTTTGGAAGAGCTACAGTTGCAGACGCATTTTGCGCAGACTTTGCCTCAGCCTGCATTTCAAACCGGCAAGACCGAGCCGTTTGTTTCCATCCTTTTGAAAGAAATCGACTTTGATCCTGTCCATATGGATATGCTGGCAAGCCGGACAGGAATAGATATTTCCAGCCTGACTGCAGAGTTACTAACGCTGGAATTGGGTGGGCAACTGGAAGCCTTGCCTGGCGGGTATTATCGGCGGCTTGCCTGATTGTCATCAACGGCAAATCCTAAAGGGGCTTGTTTGAAATCGCTGCAAAGGCTACAGTAGCAGCATGTTTGATATTCTTGTTTACCTCTACGAAACTTATTACCGTCCGGACGCCTGTCCTGACACGGCAGCCTTGACCAAAAAATTGTCCGCGGTTGGTTTTCCCGAGGATGAAATTAGCGAGGCACTTGATTGGCTGACAGGCCTGGCGATCAATACAGCTGAGCCGGTCGCAGCCGCACCAATTTCCCAGGGGTTCAGGATTTATGCAGAACAGGAAATTGCGGCACTCGGTACTCCAGCCCTTGGCTTTATCCAATATCTGGAATCTGCTGGCTTATTGAATGCTAATCAGCGAGAAATCGTGATTGAAAGAGCATTGGTTGTCAATGAGTCACCCCTGCCTTTGGATAAGCTGCGCATTATTGTCTTGATGATGCTATGGAGCCAGGGGGCAGAGCCTGACATGCTCATGTTTGACGAATTATTGTTGTCAGATGACGACAACGTGACCAGGCTTTTGCATTAATCATTTCCTAAATGGAATTTTTATGACGAAAATCGCGCATAGATTGCGGTTTTTCGTCTATCACGCTTATCATTCCCCGCAAATTTAGGTTAGTCTTACGCTTATTTTGCGAAATGTTGCCTATTAGACATTGGCAATCACGCTTTACATTATTCGAGAATCCCGAAATGACAAAAACGCTCATCATTGCCGAAAAACCCTCTGTCGCTAATGACATAGCGAAAGCTCTGGGTGGCTTCACCAAGCATGATGATTATTTTGAATCAGATAATTATGTACTGTCTTCAGCTGTCGGCCATTTGCTGGAAATTACCGTCCCTGAAGAATACGATGTCAAACGCGGCAAATGGAGTTTCACTCATTTGCCGATGATCCCGCCGCATTTTGCCCTGAACCCGATTGCCAAGACTGAGTCGCGCCTGAAGGTCTTAAACAAGCTGATCAAGCGCAAGGATGTCACCGGCCTGATTAACGCATGTGACGCGGGTCGCGAAGGTGAGTTGATTTTCCGTCTGATCGCCCAGCATGCCAAAGCCAAGCAGCCGGTCAGCCGCCTGTGGCTGCAATCCATGACTACCGGCGCGATACGCGATGGTTTCCAGAAATTGCGCAGTGATGCTGAAATGATGCCTTTGGCTGATGCGGCCCGTTGCCGCTCAGAGGCAGACTGGTTGATCGGTATCAATGGCACCCGCGCGATGACAGCCTTCAATTCCAAGGAGGGCGGCTTTTACCTGACGACAGTGGGTCGTGTGCAGACGCCAACCTTGTCCATTGTGGTGGAGCGCGAAGAAAAGATCAAAAAATTCGTTTCCCGTGATTATTGGGAAGTGAAGGCAGAATTTGTCTGCGCGGCCGGTATCTATGAAGGCCGCTGGCAAGATCACCAGTTCAAGAAAGACGAACACGACCCTGAGAAAAGGGCTGAGCGTCTGTGGAGCAAGGCGGCTGCAGAATCTGTCGTAGCCGCTTGCCGTAATCGCCAGGGCAATGTTACTGAAGAATCCAAACCCGCTACGCAAATCGCGCCACCTCTGTTTGACTTGACCAGTTTGCAGCGCGAAGCGAATGCACGTTTTGGTTTTTCTGCCAAAAATACCCTGGGTCTGGCGCAGGCTTTGTATGAAAAGCATAAGGTATTGACGTATCCGCGTACTGATTCCCGTCATTTGCCGGAAGATTATCTGCCAACGATAAAAGAAACCCTGGGCTCGATAGCAGAAACCAATAATTACCATCAGTTTGCTTCGCAAATCCTGAAAAACAATTGGCTCAAACCAAACAAGCGTATTTTCGACAATACCAAAATCAGTGATCACTTTGCGATCATCCCGACTGGCCTGGCACCGAAAAATTTGTCCGAACCTGAACAAAAGCTGTATGACCTGGTAACGCGCCGCTTCCTGGCGGTGTTCTTCCCGTCAGCAGAATTCCAGGTGACTACCCGCATCACTGAAGTATCCGGCCATCAGTTCAAGACTGAAGGCAAAGTCATGACCAGCGCTGGCTGGCTGGCAATCTATGGCAAGGACGCGCTGGAAGAAAAGGTAGACGGCGAAAGCAAGGGCACTCTGGTTGCCGTTGCCAAAGGCGAGAAAGTACTGACTGACCAGATCACTGCCAATGCGCTTGTCACCAAACCACCTGCCCGCTATAGCGAGGCGACGTTGCTGTCCGCCATGGAAGGTGCCGGCAAACTGGTCGATGATGGTGACCTGCGTGAAGCCATGGCAGGCAAGGGTCTGGGTACGCCAGCTACCCGTGCTGCCATCATCGAGGGATTGCTGAACGAGAAATATCTGTTGCGTGAAGGCCGCGAAATGATGCCTACCGCCAAAGCCTTCCAGTTGATGACCTTGTTGCGCGGTCTGGGGGTAGACGAATTGACATCGCCAGAACTGACTGGCGAGTGGGAATATAAATTATCGCAAATGGAAAAAGGCAAGATCAGCCGTGAAGAATTCATGCGCGAAATTGCCCAGATGACCCAGATCATCGTCAAGCGTGCCAAAGAGTACGATAACGACACCATCCCTGGTGATTATGCGACCTTGCATACACCTTGCCCGCATTGTGGCGGTGTGGTCAAAGAGAATTATCGCCGTTTCGCCTGTACCAAGTGCGAATTTTCCATGAGCAAGACGCCAGGCAGCCGTCAGTTTGAAGTGGCTGAAGTAGAAGAATTGCTGACCAAGCGTGAAATCGGGCCGTTACAAGGCTTCCGTTCCAAGATGGGACGCCCGTTTGCCGCCATCCTGAAGATCGTCGCTGACGCTGATCATAATAACCTGAAGCTGGAATTTGACTTTGGCCAGAATCAGGATGAAGGTGAAGATGGCGAGCCTGTCGATTTTTCTGAACAAACTTCACTGGGACCTTGTCCAAAATGCGGTAACGGCGTGTATGAGATGGGCCTGGCCTATGTGTGCGAGAAAACCATGGCCAAACCCAAGGCTTGTGATTTCCGTAGCGGCCGCATCATCCTGCAACAAGAAATTCTGCCTGAGCAAATGGGCAAATTGTTGAATGACGGCAAGACAGACTTGTTGCCTGGCTTTATTTCGCAACGCACCCGCCGCCCATTCAAGGCTTTCCTGGTACGCGGCAAGGATGGCAAGGTCAGTTTTGAATTTGAAGAACGCAAGGCCAAAGCACCGGCCGCAGGCAAATCCAAAGCCAAAGCTGAACCAGATGCAGAAGCCACGGTCGCTGTAGCAAGCACCAAGGCCAAGGCAACAACTGCCGCTAAAGCAGCACCTGCCAAAAAGCCCGTAGTCAGGAAAAAGAAGGCAGCCTGATAGTTTTTTTGCCACAAATCTTCAAAGAATAGATGCAGCGGGAAGGGATAACACCACTTTCCCTGCAAAGTAAGACTTTTTCGCGTATTGTTAAAGGGTGGTTTTTTGATATAGGGTACACATGGTCGCAAACGAGTCCTTATCCAGTGCTCGCGCTGAATTTACTCATGCATTTAATCATGCAGTACCCGGCATTCTGCCTGAAGCTTTGGAAGCATTGCTGACCAAGGCGAATTACAACGGCACATCTTCGGCTGAAAAAGGTCGCATTGTCAGTGCGCGCTCTCTCTTGCCAGAAAAATGGGACGCCATTTCCCGTGCCATTCCCGTGCATCTGGTCCATTTGCTGGACCGCAGCATCACCACCGCCTATAGCACGTTCAGGCCTGCTTCTGCCCTGGGTCAGGCAACTGAGCTGGCCTTGCTGGATTCCTCCACTTTCGAGACTACCCTGCGCTTCAATGAAATGACGCAGAATTTCCGCGACAAGGCAGGTCAAGGCTTGCTGGACTTAAATATACGCATAGCCGTCTTGTTCGGGCAGGATGATATACGCGAGCGGGAAAATCCTTTCCGCCCTTATCTATTAGCCCGCTGTATTTTCCTGGCTGTAGAAGAGCAAAGGCTGCCAAAAGAATCTGAAGCCATCATCATTGAACAACTGGGTGAAAGCATCGCCGGCAGTATGGCTACTGTCTATGAGGCGGCCAATGCCGCATTGGAAAAGCAGGGTATTAGCGCCCATCTTTCGCTGAAGATCAGCAAGGCACCGGAATCCCAGACCAGTCGCAACACAAACACCCCTGCGCAAGGCGGTGGAGCTGGTGGACAGGGTTATTCCACCATGCAGGCTGGCGTCTTCCCAGGGGCGCAAGCAGCAGGCCAGGGGCATGCACAGATGCAAGGCGCATTCCCGGCGGCACAACAGGCCTCCATGGTTAGCCCCGGAGTTCGTCTGGAACAATTATTTCAGACTGTGCGCGGCAAGCCTCTGAGTTTGCCGCCAGCCACGCCCATTTTGGCACAAAGTGCAGGCAGCATGCAGACTGCGCCAGCATCCACATCTTATGCAGGGATGCCATCGCTTGATACGCAAGTAGTCAATGCCGGCCCAGGCTGGCTGAAGGATGCCAACGCGCTGGGGGGCATCTTAAGGCAAGCCTTTGGTGAAACAGTTGCTACCTCCAATGGACAAAGAGATAAGCATGCAGAGGGCAGTATTCCTTTCACTGCCAGGGAAAGTGCCCCCGCAGGTGCAAGTAATGGGGGTAACCAAGGCAATTCCGGTCAATTTGCCCATGCTGGCTTGCCAAGTTCGGTAGGCACAGCCAGTGCCGATTTGATACAGGTACCTGCAGCCTTGGTGGCTTCGCATTTACAGAATATAGAAAGCCATTTGAAACAAAGGGCTGAAGCACAACTGCCCCCTGAACTCAGCATGGGGCTAGGCAAAGTGCTGGGGCAAATGCACAAGGTCATGGTGCCGGACAGTGTGGCGATGAAAGATGGGCAAGGTGAAATCCGTAACCTGATACGCGAACATAAGGATGCCTTGCACAGTCTGGCCAAAGATACTGACGAACAAATGTGCATAGACCTGGTCGCCATGCTGTTTGAAGTCATGCTGTGTGATGAGATGGTGCCCATCAAAATGCGGATAGACCTGGGGCGTTTGCAATTTTTGATATTGCAATTGGCCTTGAAAGAAAAGAATTTGCTCAGTGACGGCAAACATCCTGCCCGCCTCTTGCTGAACCGGATTTGCTCGATTGCCTATAGCGCCGAGCAAATAGGTGATGTTGAAAACCATGTCGCTGAAGAGATAGCCCGTATTATCAAGACCCTTATGCGGCATGATAGTGAAGTGCCAGAACTGTTTTCACGCATACAAAACAGGTTTGAAACCTTTGTAGCCCGCGAATTGCGTACCAATGACGTGCATATACGCCGCACCGTCAAAGCCATGGATGAAGCGGAAATCCGTTTCATGCGTTTTGCCTGTATTGCCGTTGCCATCAGCAAGGCCATGCCCAAGGTGCATGTCGATCCTGGTTTCCGTAGCTTTCTCAAGACAGAGTGGGTCAAAGCGATAGAAGTGGCTGAAAGGACAGACGCCATACTCGCCAGGCGCTATCGGCTGCTGGTGCCTGATCTGTTATGGAGTGTTTTCCCAAAAACGGAAAATGAAGAAAGAAGCTTGCTGTCATCCATGTTGCCCAGCATGGTAGGCACCTTGCGCCATGGTCTTGATTTAATGGAGTGGGAAAAGGCCAGGCAACAGAAGTTATTAAACTGGCTGGCCGAGGCGCATTCAAAAGCCTTGCGTCCATCCGCAGATAGCAAAAAACCGCAGGGTCTGAGTTTGCCAGCCATGCATGAACGGTTTGAGCAGTTTACCTATCAGGCCGATACGGTAGAGCACTCCGAAATTCATCTTTATGAATTCGCCAGGGAATATTATCAGCTCGCAGTTTTGGCAGAATTGGGTTTGCGGACCAGAATGCTGGACAAGGAAGTCCGCAAACCACCGGCTACTACGGATGATGCGCTTACCGTCACAGGTGCTGCAGAATCTTCGCTCAATCCAGCCTATCTTGAACGCATAGTCAGTGGCACGTTGATTGATATCAAGGCAGACTCAGTCAAAGCCAAGGCCTGCCTGCGCTGGGTAGATCCGTATTTGAATCATGTCGTGCTGAGTCTGAGAGGGGAAGAATACCCTGCTGTCCTCAGCATGCGCGTGTTTTGTGAGTTGCTGGACTTTGGCAAGCTGCGCTTTGTAGAAGAAGAACCTCTGTTTGAGCGTGCCATCCATATCCTGTTAAAGTCTGCTGATGAAGTTGACAATGTGCGGGTTTAGAAACCCGCACACGGCAGATTAATCAGCTTGGTTTAGTCACTCGTGTTACCGACATCTGGTTCAAAAAAGCACCATTTCACCTGCGGCCATTTGCTTTGTATACCAGCTTCCACTTCATTAATGGCGGCAATCAGCGCTTTGTCAGACGCCTGTGGATGCATTTTTGCTTGCACTGCAAGCATTAACTGATCGCCCCATTGCAAGGCAATCAAGTTGATGACGTGATCGACGTGTGGATGGTTGGTGATATGTGCGCGTATCGCCTCGTTGACCTCAGGTGCCGCAGATTCGCCAGTAATCATGGCCTTGACTTCCCGAACGATAAAGAAGGCGATAACCATCAGCAAACAGCCAACGATGATGGAGCCTACTGCATCCCAGACAGGGTTGCCGGTTACTACAGATAAGACCACGGCAATAAATGCGACACCCAGGCCAGCCAGGGCGGCGATATCTTCACCTGCTACCACCATCAATTCGGATTGGCGGGTTTCGCGAAACCACTGGAAGAAATTCTTGCCCTCAGAAATCTTACGTATTTCCACCATTGCCCCATACAGAGAAAACGCCTCGAGAATCACAGAAACGCCAAGTACCGTCAGGGCTACCATAGGATTCTTTAAAGGCTCGGCATGTTTCAGACGCTCCACACCCTCCATGACAGAAAAAGCGCCACCCAGAAAGAACAGCAGCAAAGCCACCATCATGGCCCAGAAATATACCACCCGTCCATAACCCATAGGGTGAGAGGCATCGGGTGGTCGCTTGGCCTCTTTGATGCCGACCAGCAAAAAGATTTGATTAATGCAATCGGCGGTGGAATGAATAGCCTCTGCCAGCATGGCGCCGGAAGAGGTGAAAATGGCCGCGGTAAATTTGGCCACGGCAATACCGCCGTTGGCACCTAGCGCATAAAAAATCGCCTTGGTAGAACCTTCTGAATTCGCAGACATGAGAATAAATAGAAATGAGAAAAACTTAACCTTACTTGATTTCTCTGCAAATAATCAAATGGATACGTTCAATTGCTGGCTTTGCTGCTGCGGGATTACCACTATCGAGACAGGCTTATCAGCTTGCACGCTGAATTGAGCAATAGCAAAGTTAAGTCCCAGTCCTGGTTGTGTCCGCCCCTCTCTATATATAGGAGCAAGAAAACCACTCGGTGCGCGCAGCGCACTCAGTGGTTTTGCCTTTCTACAAACGAAGTAAATAATTACCGATAAAGCCTTGCGAAGAAGGGCAGTAGTTTGCTATAGTTCGCCTCCCGCTGAGAAGCGGGCGAGAAGAGAAGCAAAAGAAGCAAAGCTAGTGAAATGAGCGATCGAAGAGATT
>NZ_JAUXQE010000027.1:0-36355 GCF_030683615.1 Undibacterium sp. | reverse complement strand
GGCTTACGTCATCACTGTAGCCGCAGGTACAGCAGCTGGTACTTATGCTTTCCAAAACATCGGTGGCACTGTAGGTACAGTTGACGCAACTGACTTTATCGTTAAAATCACTGGCGCAGGTTCCATCGTCGCTGGCGACTTTATCGCTTAATTCGGTTGGTAATAGCAGGAGGGTAATCCTCCTGTAAAGTGATAAAAAAACGAGCCCGGCACTGCAAAGTGCCGGGCTCGTTTGTAACTGAAGTCACCATTCATAGATACAATAAAATTGCTGCGTATTTGCATGTGAAGCATCACAATCACGGCACCGCCATTCAGCGATTTCTCATGCATTTATTCCCTTCTTCATTTGCTTTAGTGATGCAGTCTATAGTCTGCTCCATACTTGCCTGCCTGACGCTGGTAGTTGCACCAGTTCATGGCACTGAGAGCGAAAGGGCAGTTGATGCAAAAAACTGCAGAAAATTAATACCTGATGAATATCAATGGCAAGCACTGGACTGGTCGCATCTGTGGGCAGCAGACTTACCGCGCGAATTAAAGATTTTCCCTGAGCAGCAACCAGACTGTGCTGTGCATGCGGGAATCTGTGCTGATGCAAAAAGCAAGAAAACCATAGTGGTCGATGTGGACGTGTTTTTCAAAGACTCTGCCATCTGGAATAAGCCTGAGCAACTGCGAGCCTATATGGCGCTCGTCAACCGTTATTACCAGCAGGCGCGCATTGGTTTCAATTTCAAATTTCGTCCGGCAAGTGAGCTGCCAGCCTGGACTGAAAATCGCAATCAACTGACAGTGATTTTTGCCTCAGCCATGCCCGCACCGGCAGGTAAAGTTGCGGATGCATTTGGTAATTTGCCCGCAGGCAAAGCAGTGTTTAACGATGTACTCATGAAGCGCCAGGACCGACATGCCAATCCCTATTTCATCATGGGCAAACCTTTAGGGCATGAACTAGGGCACGTACTAGGTCTGGCGCATACGCAGGACAAAGCTTTATTGATGACACAGGGCACTTCATCGCAAAACGCACTTGATATATTGCCTGAACAGGCATTGATCATGCGGGTCATGGCATTGCAGCGTTTTGGTGGCAAACTCGATTCCGTGATTGCATGCCACTAAGGAAATGTAACGCTGAATAATTTGTCATTTCATTATTTTAGCAGAAACACCTCCCGTGAAATGCCCTTGAGCAATGCTTGCAAAGGTGCTTAAGATGGACGAAAAAGGTAAAATGCCGGTATTCCGTCACTGCGAGCTACCATGACTGCCCCCACTTCAAGCACTTCACCGCAACAAATCACGATTACCCGTCCCGATGACTGGCATTTGCATGTGCGCGATGGCGCAGCCCTGGCCAGCGTGCTGCCGCATACGGCAGCACAGTTTGCCCGTGCCATCATCATGCCAAATCTCAAGCCGCCAGTCACGACGACTGAACAGGCTGCCGCCTATCGTGAGCGCATACTTGCTGCCTTGCCAGCCGGCATGAGTTTCGAACCGTTGATGACCCTGTACCTGACAAATAATACGCCCCCAGATGAAATTCGTCGCGCCAAAGACAGCGGTTTCGTCCATGCCGTGAAACTATATCCGGCTGGTGCCACTACCAATTCAGACGCCGGTGTGACCGACCTCAAAAATTGCTACAAGACTCTGGAAACCATGCAGGAAGTTGGCATGCCCTTCCTGGTGCATGGTGAGGTTACGGATGCCGAAATTGATTTGTTTGACCGTGAAGCCGTGTTCATTGATCGCGTCATGCAACCATTGCGCAAGGACATGCCGGAATTGAAAGTAGTGTTTGAACATATCACCACCAGCGATGCTGCCGCCTATGTGGCACAGTCCGGCGGCCCGATTGCCGCGACGATTACACCCCATCATTTGCTTTACAACCGCAATGAGATTTTCAAAGGTGGTATACGTCCGCATTATTACTGCCTGCCGGTACTCAAGCGTGAAACCCACAGACAGGCGCTGGTTAAAGCCGCCATCTCGGGCAGCAAGCGTTTCTTCCTGGGTACAGATTCGGCCCCTCATGCCAAGGGTTTGAAAGAACATGCCTGTGGTTGCGCCGGTTGCTACACCGCCCTGCATGCAATGGAATTGTATGCTCAGGCTTTTGAGCAAGCTGGCAAGCTTGATCAATTGGAAGCATTTGCCAGTTTCAATGGCCCCGACTTTTATCAATTGCCGCGCAATAGCGGTAGCATTACCCTGGTGCGCGAAGACTGGCAAATGCCGGCTGAATTGCCATTCGCCGATACCACCATCGTGCCGCTCAACGGTGGTGAAACCCTGCACTGGAAAATGCGCGTCGCCTGAACTTTGCCTGCATTTTCATGACACCACGTTTCTTTGATGACATAGACTGGTCGCAAGCCTGGTTTGCCGCTGTACGTGAAGAGGCGCAAGGCTTGCTGGCGGCAGATGACTGGCGTGCGCAACTCAATCAGACTGCCGGGCAGTCTGGTTTGAGCAATCATCTTGAACTGCCACTACGCTTTATTACTCAGGAAGAATTGCCCGAAGGCACAGCGTATGAAGCACATATCAGCGCGACCGGTCTGGTGCCTACCCGCGAGAATCTTCATGATTTTTTCAATGCTCTGGTATGGCTGACTTTCCCCGCCATCAAGCGTCAATTGAATGCGCTGCAGGCAGCGCAAATTGCGGCTTGTGGCATAGGCAAGTCTCGCGGCCCCGCGCGGGATGCTGCTACCATCTTTGACGAGAACGCTGCCTTGCTGGTGGTTGCCGATACGGCGGAGGGGGCCAACCTGATCACGGCCCTGCGCGCCCATGCATGGCAGGATGCCTTTGTTACGCAGGCTGAAAAATTTGGACGCTGTGCAGAGGTTTGGTGTTTTGGCCATGCCTTGATGGAAAAACTGGTCAAACCCTATAAAGCGATTACTGCCCACACTTGGGTAGTGACGGTAGCACCAGAGTACTTCGAACTGGATGGCCCAGGCCGACGTTCATATATTGACAAAATGGTCGCTCAGCAATTGGCAGAGCAAGCTTTGACAACGGCAGACTACACACCTTTACCTGTCCTTGGTCTACCAGGCTGGTGGACGCAGCAAGATGCTGCTTTTTATGCCGATCAACAAGTTTTCAGGGCAAAACGCCAGAGTTGAGTCTGGCGGTTCACTGTAAGCATACCCAGGATTGATTAAGCAGCAGCGCTGGTTTGCAAGATCTGGAATAACTGATCCTTCAGACTGACACGTATTTTCTTCAAACCTTCCAGTGCTGCATCGCCCAGATGTTCGGCACCATTTTCTGCACGATTGATGGCTTTATCAGTTTCATCATATTCGTTAAACAATTTGGCGAAATGCGCGTTGCCAGTTTTTAATTCGTGTATGGCTTGCTTGTATTCCGGAAATTCTGAAGACAGGGGGTGATGATCTACTTGCATGGACTTCCTTCTAGGGTTGTTGTGGTAACGAGGAGAAATTTCCTTGTCTTCATACTAAGCGTATGGAGCCTCGCCTTGATGATCTACATCAAGGCGAGTCAAGAAATTTTTGTTGACGTTCCTGCTTGCCTCAGTGAAATGTGAATCAACAAGTATGGCGACGATTTCAGGTAGAATAATTGTGTAATGCGATACGCCTTGGAACGATCATCGCAATAAGACAGATTGCTGCATCACTCACAGCCAGCATCAAGGTGCGGGCAAGTTCTGCCGTAAGGCAGTCAGGCTAAACCGGGACTGGCCACTGCCATGCTCAGCAAGCATATACATCATCCAGAGTCACCAGATCAGCGTGGTCATGCACGTCAGCTAACCTTGTCCTTGCGCAATGCTATTGTACTTGGCATAGGTCTGGGCATACTGATACCTGCTATTTTGCTGGGAACCATGTTGGCCAGCGATAGCTATCAGCGCGAATTTGAAGTCCGTGTGCGTGGCTCGCTCCAGCAATATGCCAGCATGCTGGAGCAAACCATGCCTGTGCCTTTATGGCAAGTTGATACAACCAGTGCGCAGAGTTTCGTTAATTCGGTCATGCTTAATCCCGATGTCGTACGCATCGTTGTTGAAGATGCAGCTTTGGGTCGCTTTGTGCATGCCGAACAAGCAAATGTGCAGAAACAGGGTTTGCTCAGCGAAACCCGTGACATTCGCAAGGATGGTGCGGTCATAGGGCGCGTCACAATAGAAATGAGCAGTCATTTGATGGAGCAGGAATTCCTGAAAAAATTCCTCAAGGGCGGGTTGGCCATCCTGGTGCAATTACTGATTTCCTTTTTCTTGTTGTGGCTGTTATTCCAACGACGCATGATGCGCCCACTGCAGCAATTGCAGCGCGATGTGGATCGTTTGGGGCAAGGGCAACTGGCCGATGCTGTCAGTGTCGCCAGGGCAGATGAACTTGGTAGTCTGGCCCTTGGTGTGGATTCCATGCGTTTGCGCCTGGGTGAATTGATGCACGAGCAAGCCAGCCACAATGCTACGCTGGAACAACGTGTTGAGGACCGCACCAGGCAATTGCATGCCTCAAATCAGGAGTTGCGGACAGCACTGGATGACCTCAATACTGCGCATGCTGAAATTCAGCGCAGTGACAGGCTGGCAGCACTTGGCTCTCTGGTGGCAGGTGTGGCACATGAACTTAATACGCCAATTGGTAATTCTGTCACCGTGGCCAGCACCATCCATGACCTGAGCCGGGAATTCAATAAAAAAATGGAACAGGGCGTTACCCGTGCAGCCTTACAAAATTATGTCGACAATAATCTGGCGGCCAGCGATATTTTGTTGCGCAATCTGCATAGCGCTGCTGAGCTGATAGGCAGCTTCAAACGTGTGGCTGTGGATCGCACCAGCGCCCAGCGCCGCGTCTTCCTGCTGGATGAAGTGATCAGGGAAATCCTCCTGACCATAGGTGCAGGCATCAAGCGAAATGTGCATGAAATACGCATGGATATTCCGCCGGAAATACGAATGGATGCCTATCCAGGTTTATTGGGGCAGATCATCAGCAATCTCATCAATAATGCGATCCTGCATGGGTTTGAAGGGCGCGAAAACGGGCTCATTGATGTCAGTGCGCGCCTGCTTGATACTGAGCCAGCGTCAGTGGAATTGAGTGTCAGAGACAATGGCATAGGGATAGCAGGGGCCAATCTGGGACGCGTCTTTGATCCCTTCTTTACCACCAAACTCGGACAGGGAGGGAGTGGCCTGGGCTTGAATATAGTCTATAACCTTGTCAGCGACGTATTGGGCGGTAGCATACACGTTGAAAGCCAGCCAGAAATAGGCAGCAGTTTCATCATGCAATTGCCCCTGTGTGCTCCTGGTCATGAAGACATGGGCAGGCGTTTGCTATAAATTCAGTGCGCAGTTTTAGCCACATCCGACCAGCCCTGTGGGCAATTTACCTGCGACGACAATTTTTGATATTCACCAGACGCCCGCAGTTTTTTCAAGCCTGCATTAAAAGCCGCGACCCGGCCAGCACTGCTCGGCAAACCCCGTGACATCATCAGGTGAGTGGTGAAACTGTCTGTCATCAATTTTGGGTGCGCAGACAATTGCGCTGCGTCAGCCGGGGAAAAATTGCGTGCCAGCAAATCACAGGTGACATTTCTTTCCATAGGGGCGATATCCACGCGTTTTAACAACAACAGGCGCAGGGCTGCCATGTCGTTTGGCAGCTTTTCCACTTTCAGCTCAGCTTTGTTGGCCATGGCCCAGATTTCTGGCGTATAGGTATAGTCTTGTATCATGGCGATGCGATACGGGCGCAGGTCAGCCAGTTGCTGCCATTTGAAATCCAGTGCATTGCGATAGACAAACACCCATTGCTCGGTGATGACATTGTCACTCAGGAAAAAGCTCACGTCATGTTCTGGTTTATGTCCCCAATATGCGGTGCCATCCCACTTGCCAGCACGGCTTTCTGCCAGCGCCCTGGACCAGGGCAGGAAAGTAAATTCTACCCGGTAGCCCTCCAGTTCAAAGGCGCGCCGCACTATGCTCAGGGCGATGCCTTTGTCAGGTCGGCTTTCAGTAGCATAGGGGGGTAATTCGCCGGTGGCAATTTTGAGTAACTGGGCCTCAGGTTTTTGTGCCCAGGCCAGCCCGTGTGATATCAGCAGGGCAAGTGCAAACAAGGACGACCAAGCTTTTTTCATGACACCGCCTCATAAATAAGGGATTCAAGAGCTCATCATCTGCTTTATTAGGCTTTATGGCAAGTCGCCTGCTTACAACATAGTTGCTGGATTGAAATTGAAAAAGGGAGCCTAAGCTCCCTCTGAAGTGCGGGCTCAAGCCTGTGATTTATTGCTCGCGCAACCAGGTCTGGGTACGGCCAAACATGGGTGCACCTATATAGCCGCGTACATTGAGTTTCTTGTTGTTTTCCACAATGCTGAGTTTGCTGCTGTACAGCTTGCCATTACCCGGATCAAGGATTTTGCCGCCGGTGTATTCATCACCGTCTTTTTTCAGTCCTGACAAAATCGTCATGCCAACGATGGGCTGGTCTTTGTTGGCACCTTCGCACTTGTCGCATTTTGGGTTTTTGTCGGTAACATCGGCTTCCAAAAACAGTTTTTCTATCTTGCCCTGCAATTCGCCGGCAGTTTCGGTAATACGGATCAGCGCCTTGGGTTTGCCTGACTTGTCGTCTATGCTCTTCCACAGGCCGACGGGGCTTTCTTCAGCCTGCGCCAGCAGGGGCATACCGGTGAGTGCGATAAATGCGGATAGTACGGATAACACAAGTGGAACTGTTTTTTTCATGCTGTCTCCAAAAGAAAAACTGCGGTCTCTGATTTATGTGATTTGATTGTACGTGGCAAAATTTTCACCACGTACAATATTTTTAGAGTACCTACTTTAACCCACGATATTGCAACATCTTATGCTGGTGGCAGCTTACCCAGCTGTTCCAGCAGTTTTTGCAGGGTAGCTTTGAAATTCGCCAGGCGTTCTTTCTCAACCGCGATGACCTGTGCAGGTGCCTTGGCGACAAAGCCTTCGTTACCCAGCTTGGTCTCTATCTTGGCAATTTCACCTTCCAGGCGGGCGACTTCCTTGCTGATACGTGCACGTTCTGCTGCCACATCGATTTCCACCTTCAGCATCAGCTTGGATTCGCCGACGATGGATACCGGTGCCGGTGAATCTGGTAAGGCATCAACCACAGATACTTCAGACAATTTCGCCAGGGCTTGCAAATAAGGCACAAAAGATTGCAGGCGTGCCTTGTCTTCTGCATTGGCGGCTTGCAACAACAGCGGCACGCGCAGGGCAGGGGACAATTGCATTTCACCACGCAAGTTACGGCAAGCGTCGGTCATGCCTTTCAGTGCCTGCATCCAGGCTTCTGCCGCAGTGTCGACATTTTCAGCGACGAACAGCGGATAAGGCTGGATCATGATGCTGTCGCCAGCCGGGTTCAAAGTCTTGCCTGCCAGCGGAGCCACGGTTTGCCACAAAGCTTCGGTAACAAAAGGAATGATAGGGTGAGCCAGGCGCAAGATCACTTCCAGCACGCGCAAGAGTGTGCGACGTGTGGCGCGTTGCTGCGCTTCATTACCTTGCTGTACCTGTACCTTGGCCACTTCCAGATACCAGTCACAGTATTCATCCCAGACAAACTTGTAGATGGCAGAGGCGATATTGTCGAAACGGTAGTCGGCAAAACCTTTTTCGATCTCGGCCTCGGCGTGTTGCAGGGTAGAGATGATCCATTTGTCAGCTTGTGAGTATTCGAGGTCAGCTTCTGTGACACCAGCACCAAAACCACAATCCTTGTCTTCGGTATTCATCAAGACAAAGCGGGTTGCATTCCACAGCTTATTGCAGAAATTGCGATAGCCTTCACAGCGGCCCAGGTCGAAATTGATATTCCGGCCCAGAGAGGCATAGCTGGCCATGGTGAAGCGCAGGGCGTCAGTACCATAAGCAGGTATGCCATCGGCAAATTCCTTGCGCGTGGCTTTTTCTATGCTGGCAGCCTGTTTAGGATTCATCAGGCCAGCGGTGCGTTTGGCGACCAGTTCATCAACACTGATACCGTCTATCAGGTCGATAGGGTCCAGGGTATTGCCCTTGGACTTGGACATTTTCTGGCCGCTGGAATCACGTACCAGACCATGTACATATACGGTATTGAAAGGCACCTTGCCGGTGAAGTGCGTAGTCATCATGACCATGCGCGCTACCCAGAAGAAGATAATGTCAAAGCCGGTCACCAGGACTGAAGATGGCAGGAACTGTTTGATATCCGGTGTTTCTTCCGGCCAGCCCATGGTCGAGAACGGTACCAGCGCAGACGAGAACCAGGTATCGAGCACATCTTCATCCCGCTTCAATGCGCCAGTGTAACCAGCAGCAGTTGCTTTGGCTTTTGCACCAGCTTCATCATGCGCAACAAAAATTTCGCCATTGTCGCCATACCAGGCCGGGATTTGATGACCCCACCATAATTGACGTGAAATACACCAGTCCTGGATATTGGTCAGCCACTGATTGTAAGTTGTCGTCCAGTTTTCCGGGATGAATTTGATTTCACCGTCAGCGACTTTTTCCAGTGCCACTTCAGCAATGGATTTACCTGGGAAGTGCGTGCCTTCCGGCGCCGGCTTGCTCATGGCCATGAACCATTGGTCAGTCAGCATCGGCTCAATGATCACGTTGGTACGGTCGCCACGTGGCACCATCAGCTTGTGTGGCTTCACCGAATCCAGCAAACCTTGCGCATCAAGGTCAGCAACGATTTGCTTGCGGGCGACGAAACGGTCCATGCCTTGATACACAGCTGGAGCATTTTCATTGATCTTGGCATCCAGAGTAAAAATGCAAATCATCTCCAGTTTATGACGCTGGCCAACAGCATAATCGTTCAAGTCATGCGCAGGCGTGATCTTCACGCAGCCAGTACCAAATTCCTTGTCAACATAGCTGTCGGCAATTACCGGGATTTCGCGGTCAGTCAGCGGCAGCTTGAGCATCTTGCCAACCAGGTGGATATAACGCTCATCCGTCGGGTCAACTGCCACGGCCACGTCACCCAGCAGGGTTTCAGGGCGTGTCGTCGCTACCGTCAGATGGCCGGAACCATCTGCAAACGGGTAGCGGATATGCCACATCGAGCCATCTTCTTCTTCCGACACCACTTCCAGATCAGATACTGCAGTGCCCAAAACTGGGTCCCAGTTGACCAGGCGCTTGCCGCGGTAGATCAGGCCTTGCTCTACCAGTTTGACGAAGATATCGGTCACGCTCTTCGAGCGTTCGGCATCCATCGTGAAATATTCACGGTCCCAGTCGGCAGAGGCACCCATGCGGCGCATCTGGCCAGTGATGGTGGAGCCGGATTTTTCTTTCCATTCCCAGACTTTTTCCAGGAATTTTTCACGGCCCAGGTCATGGCGTGAAATCTTTTGTGCATCCAGCTGGCGCTCCACCACGATTTGCGTAGCGATACCCGCATGGTCAGTACCCGGCACCCAGGCCGTATTGTGACCGCGCATACGGTAGTAACGCGTCAGGCCATCCATGATGGTCTGGTTGAATGCATGGCCCATGTGCAGGGTGCCTGTCACATTCGGCGGCGGCAACTGTATCGAGAATGAGGGTTTGCCTTCATCCATGGTGGCGGCAAAATATCCACGTTTTTCCCACTCACCACGCCAGGATTGTTCGATTTCTGCGGGCTCAAAAGACTTGGCTAATTCCATAATATGATCTGCGGTGATTGCTAAACCTTTGATTATAAATGAGGTAAGTGCATATGTCGGCTTTTCCTGCAGGTAGCCCGAATTTAAATTGCATTAATAATAATTAATATCGTAGAGCTTGTGATAAGTCGGCAGTGTTGTGAGAAATGCCCGTTGCCATCACGCATCCTGCTTGTTGTTGCCGGAAGGATTGGATTATTATGGTTGTAAACTCCAGGGGACATGATGAGACGCCTTATCACCACGCTAAATGCCCTGAATTTTGCTATCTTGCTGCTGGCACAGCCGCAGCTGGCCATGGCTGACGAGCCACAAAATGAAGAGGACCTGGCCCTGGTATATGGCGACAAGTCTGTCATTAGTGTTGCTACCGGTTCGGCCATGCCTTTGCGCCGCGCACCTGCCGTTGCCACAGTGATCACGGCTGCGGACATCCAGGCAACCGGTGCTACCAGCCTGGACGGCATACTGGAAACCGTGCCTGGCTTGCATGTAAGCCGGTCCACTGTGCTGAACATGGGTATTTACACGATACGCGGGGTACGCAGTACCTTGAACAATCCTCAAGTGCTGGTGCTGATCAATGGAACACCATTAACGAACGCTTATAGCGGCGACCGGGGGCTGGTTTCTGCCGACATGCCGCTGGAAAATATTGCCAGAATAGAGATTATTCGTGGCCCCGGTTCCGCCCTGTATGGTGCAGATGCCTTTTCTGGCGTGATCAATATTGTCACAAAAACTGCAAAAGAGCAGGAAGGAAGCCGTTTCGGTGTCAGGCTGGGTTCCTTCAATAGTCGTGACGCCTGGGTTTTACATGGGAGTAAATGGGCGGGCATCGATGTGGCAGCGTCCCTGCAACATAGCCGTACTGCCGGGCCACGCCCTTTGGTGGAGCGTGATGCCCAGAGCGGATTTGATCAATTGTTTGGAACCAATGCTTCGCTGGCCCCTGGTTACGGAAATTTCGGTCGCGCCGCCACTGATGTCAATCTTGAATTTGCTTACGACAAATGGAATCTGCATCTGGGAGTCATGCACAGAGAAAATTTGGGAACTGGCCCAGGCATAGGTCAGGCACTCGATCCCAAAGGCTGGGCTAGCAGCCGCAGGTTTACCAGTGATCTGAAATATAAAGATCCTGTTATGGCCAGGGACTGGGGGGGGGAAGTCAATGGCAGTTTTACTTATTATAATGAAAATGCCAGTGTCTATATTTTTCCTGCCGGGGCTTTTGGCGGCGCATTCAAGGATGGTTTTATCGGCAGCCCTTTCCGCTGGGAGCGCCATGAAAGATTGAACGCGACCGTGCATTACAGTGGTTTTTCCCAACATCATCTGCGTTTTGGCCTAGGCATGTCAAAAGAAGACTTATATAAGGTCCGCGAGACGAAAAACTTCAATCCAGACAATTCACCCATTAATGCAGGTGCTTTTTCCGATTTGGTCGATGTTACTGACACTGTCCCTTACTTACGACCACATAGCCGCTTGTTGAAGTATGTCTACGTGCAAGATGAGTGGCAGTTTGCCAAGGACTGGACCCTGACTGCTGGTATCCGGCGTGACCAGTATTCCGATTTTGGTAACACGACCAATCCAAGATTGGCCCTGGTTTGGGAGGTCGACTACAACCTGACCGCCAAGCTCTTGTATGGCAGCGCCTTTCGTGCCCCTGCTTTTGAAGAGTTATATGTCATCAATAACCCTGTGGTGAATGGCAACCCGGCATTGAAGGCGGAAAAAATGCGTACCACGGAAGCCGCATTAAGCTGGCAGACGCAGTCAGGCTTGCATCTGGGTTTGACCCTTTTTCATTATCAGATGACGGACATTATTCGTGTCAGTAATAATTTTTTGCATGAAAATGGTGGCAGCCAGAGTGGTCGGGGCTTTGAATTGGAAGCAAGCTGGGATGTGAACAGGGATATTCGTCTGGCAGGTAATATCGCTTACCAGCACGCGATTGACGACATGCTGCAAAAAGATCCGGGTCTGGCACCACGCCGCCACGCCTATCTCCGTGCTGACTGGCATGCACCAACAGGATGGCGCGTCAATGCCCAGGTCAATCATGTCGGCGACAGGCAACGCGAACCCAGTGACTCCCGTCCGAAGATACGGGATTACACCACTCTGGATCTGACTATAGGTAGTAATAACAAATATGCTGGCTGGGACTGGACTGTGTCGGTGCGCAATCTCTTCAATGCCGATGTGCGCGAACCCAGCCCCTACAGCACACCTTTTGTGAGTTTGCCAAATGATATTCCCATGGCGGGACGATCAGTGTTTGTGCAGTTTGGCTACAAGTTGTAAAACTGAGTCATTTCGATTTTTGAAAAGATTGGCCGCCAGCCAGAAAGAACGGGCAGCACCAGTGATTTTGGTATGGGGACAGAAGTAAACCTGTTAATGTTGATGGCTAAGATGGCAGCCGGGGAAAAATTGCAGGAGTGCAATACACCTTGCAGTGAAAATCAAAGAAAGAATGAAACACTTGATAGCGGAAACCTGCTCCTCCTCTGTATTCAAGATCCATGCTGATCGTGCCCGTTGCAAAACTGGCGGTAAGCTGGAAGTGTTTCGACACGCCCGCTGGTTTGCGTTTGTTTGCTGGCTACTGTTTTTGACTTTCCCAGCCAAGGCTCAACAGCCCGTACCTTTCTATGATCTGGCTATGTTGCAAAATCAAAAACAGCTCGTGCATACGCCAGTCATGGCGCAAGATTTACGCATGGGTCGTCAATATGGTGAATATCTGGTGTTTGCTGATGTTGCTGGTCAGGGCAGGCGTCAGGATGCGAGTAGTGGCGGCAGTCTGGCCGTGCTGTATCCCGATATGGGCGAGCCGTACCGCAGCATTTTTGCCAAGATCATAGAAGGTATAGAAAGTAAATCGCGCTTGCCCGTCATCAGTATCCCGATAGGGCAAAAGCCCGAAGCTGGTGAATTGAATACCCAATTGAAACGCAGTGGTGTCAAGGTTGTCATTGCCCTGGGTCGCCAGGGTGTAAAACTGGCCAACAATCTTGATCGCGAAATTGCTGTGGTGGTTGGTGGTGTCTTGAACATCCCGGAAAGCGAAAGCCGCAGCATGACTGGCGTTAGTCTCATGCCAGATCCGGTGTTATTGTTTTCACGCTTGAAGAGCCTGCTGCCAAATGTCAAAAGAGTCATTGTCGTGTATGACCCTAAAAATAATGAATCTTTGATCAAACTCGCCCGCGACGCCGCCAAACAGCATGGGCTGGAGTTGCTGGCCTATGAAGCCCGCGACCTGGCCAGTGCCGCTCATCAATATGAAGCAGCTTTTACCAGCGCCGACAAGCGCGATGCCCTGTGGCTGCCGCAAGATTCCACCACGGTCGAAGAAGGCAGTATCCTGCCCCTGGTCTTACGTGAATCCTGGAGCCGTGGCATTCCTTTCTTTTCCAGCAGTTTCCTGCATGCTAAAAAAGGTGCACTATTTGCCTTGTACCCTAATAACCTGGAACTCGGTCACAGTCTTGCCATGGCAGCACAAAGTGCGCTGAGTGGGGATGGCCGTAAATCAGGTGTATCACTCTTGCGTGAAGTACTGGTCGCCGTGAATTTGCGCACGGCCAGTCATATAGGTTTAAACATTGATTATCAAAGCCAGCGAAGTTTCGATTCGATTTTTCCTGAGCCTTGAATGATGGCGCTGCAGCACCGAGTATGAACGAGTCTGCATATGCAGAAGCAAACAAGCCAAGCATGGAGCCATAGCTTAGCCATGACTCCATGATCTTGAATATTTTGAGACATATTGTTGTTTGTCGTTGCGATGTGACGGTAGATGGCGCTAAGTAAATTTGGTTCAAGCATGAAGTTTTTCAGCAATTATTTTCGGCGTACCGGTTTTAGCCGCCAATTGACCGTCATTATTACGGCGGCCATTTTGGTATTGGCGCTGTTTTCCTCCATCATGAACTCATGGCAGGCCAGCCATCGCATGCGCGCTTATTTTGTGGTGCAAGGCCAGCAAGTAGCAGAAAATCTTGCGCGGCAAAGCCGCCTCGCGCTCTTGTATCACTCTGCTGACAATGCCAGGGAAGTCGTAGCTACCACACTGGCATTTCCCGATGTTTTGCAAGTCGAAATCGCCAATGCCGAACATAAGGTCTTGCTGTCACAGAGCAAGCCCGGCGTTAATCTGCCGCCTTTACAAACCCAGCCAACTGAGCAATTATCCAGTGCCAGACTTGAACAGGAAAGCGACCAGGACTGGCGCTTCAGCGCTCCCGTGATAGGTGGAGAAACTGAAGCATCACCTTTTGAAGTGCAGGAAAGCAAGCCACAATTGTTGGGCTATGTTCATGTCGTGGTTGGCAAGACCACGCTGAATAAACTGGTGATGTCCTTATTGCTGGGCAACCTTGGCATCACCCTGTCATTTGCCCTGATCTTGCTGGCCTTGATACGCCTGGTGTCGCGCCAGATGATACGTCCGCTGAATCAATTGTCCTCACTCATGGGCAGGGCCGAGGCGGGCGAGTCTGGCATGCGTGCCACGCCCGATGGCTCAAAAGACATCATAGAAATGGCGCATGCATTCAACCAGATGATGGCCGTGCTGGAAGAGCGCGAGGCAGAACTCAAGCATTCACGCGACCAGGCGCTGCACACAGCCGTTATGAAGGCGCAGTTTGCTGCCACTGTCAGCCATGAAGTGCGCACGCCTTTGAATGGGGTGGTCGGCATGCTCGACATGCTGAAAGAAATGCGCCTGACCAAACGCCAGCGGGAATGCGTCGATGTGGCCTGGAATTCATCCCAGGCATTGATAGAGCTGATCAATGACATCCTGGATTTTTCCAAGATGGAAGCTGGTAAGGTCGAAGTCGAAGAAATTGAATTTGACTTGAATAAAGTGCTGGCCGAAGTGCTGGAATTATTGTCCAAGCAGGCCCAGCAAAAGGGCCTGGAACTGGCCTACCTGATTGCTGATGATGTACCGCTACGCATTAAAAGTGACCCCTTGCGCCTGCGTCAGATACTCATCAACCTGATTGGTAACGCCGTCAAGTTTACCGAGCGAGGGGAAATCGCTGTGCGCGTGGTTCTGACCGAGCATCCTGGCAGTACGCAAGATGGGGCCCGCTTGAAATTGCGTTTTGACGTCAGCGATACAGGCATAGGCATGTCGCCAGATGCGGTGTCAAATGTCTTTGAATCTTTTGCCCAGGCTGACCGCAGCACCACCCGAAAGTATGGTGGTACAGGTCTGGGGCTGGCCATTTGCAAACAACTGGTGGCACTCTTGCATGGCGAGATAGGCGTCAGCAGCATATCTGGCCAGGGCAGCAATTTTTATTTCAGCATGCAATGCCATGCCACTGTGAGTGATCAACAAAGTGAAAAAGCCAGTTTGCTGAGCAGCGATTTGCAAGATGAACGCGTGCTTATCGTTGACCCCAGCGAAATCCTGCGCGACTTCCTGAGCCAGAATCTGGCCCGGCACGGCATCTTGTGTCGTGCCGCCGAAGATGGTGTACAGGCATTGAATTTGCTGGACCTGGCAGCCAGGGAAGGGTCGCCGCATTCGCTGGTGATCATGGATGTCGCCAGTATTGATGACAATGGTGAAGAACTGGCGCGCCGCCTGCGTAACGATCATCGCTATAGCGGTGTCCGCACCCTGGCGCTGGACCGCTATGGCTGTGCTGGAGAAAATAATCCCTCATCTGCCGACATTTGCCTTGGCAAGCCGGTGCAAATGGAAAGATTGCTGGAAGCGCTGCGTCATTTGCTGTTGACCACGGTTCATTTGCAGACTTCAACTGCTGCTATGGCTCCTGCTCCCATGCAATCAAGGTCGAACGAGGTGGCACGTCATAATGGTCAGCATGGCCTGCAAGGCGACTGGCGTGTACTTGTGGTCGAAGATAACCGCACCAATCAGATGGTGGCGGCAGGCATGCTCTCGTTGTCTGCCTGTCATTGTGAGTTTGCCGGCAATGGCAAGGAAGCAGTAGAAGCAGCGCGCCGCAATCGCTATGACCTGATACTCATGGATTGCAGCATGCCGGAAATGGATGGCTATGAAGCCACAGTGCGCATACGCAGTTATGAAGATGGTCTGGGCAGACGTACACCCATCGTCGCCATGACCGCCAATACCCAGCGTGGAGATGCTGAAAAATGCCTGGCAATTGGCATGGATGATTACCTCGCCAAACCCATCACCCTGGTCGATTTACGCCACAAACTGGAGCGCTGGCTGACACACGGCGGCGCTGCAGGGCGTGCCCTGCCTGCTGATGGACACTTGCAGGCACTGGACAGCCAGCCACTTGATCGTGTGGTCTTTGACAAGCTGCGCGATATACTCGGGCCGGGTCTGCAGCAAACTGTATCCCTGTTCCTGGAAGATACCCCCATATATCTTGAGCAGTTACACCAGGGCTTGCAGCAGGGCGATGCCGAACTGGTGCGTGCCATGGCTCACTCCATTAAAGGCAGTAGCGGCAACTTGGGAGCCAGCAATCTGTTGCAGTTTGCCAAGGAAGTCGAGCAACTGGCACTGGAGAGACATTTGTCAGAAATAGCTCCTCTGTTAAACAGCCTGCATCAAGCCTATGAAGCAGTAGCGGCTGAACTGGGAAATGAAGTTTTTCTGGAAAATCGTGAAGCGGTGACCCATAGCCGTCAGGTTGCCAAGGTGTTAGTGGTCGATGATGATCGCAGCACACGTAGTACCTTGCGCCATACCCTGCAAAGAGATGGTTTCAAAGTCGAAGAAGCTGCCGATGGATCGCAAGCACTCCTGATGTTGAAACGCATGCGGCCCGATGTCATCCTCATGGACGCCGTCATGCCTGTCATGGATGGTTTTACTGCCTGCACCCTGATACAGGAAATGCCACGCGGCCGCAGCATACCGGTGCTGATGATTACAGCACTGGAAGACAATAGCTCGGTAGAGAGAGCTTTTGCTGCTGGTGCCTGCGACTACATCCCCAAGCCCATCCATTTCGCCGTGTTGTCGCAACGTGTGCGCCGCATCATAGAAGCAAACCAGGCAGAAAAACGCATACGCCACCTGGCCTTCAATGATGTGCTGACGGGTTTGCCGAATCGTACTCAGTTTCTCGATCAACTGGGGCGCAGGTTGGCACTGGCAAAAGAGAACGGCGAATCGGTAGCCGTGCTGTTCCTGGATCTGGACAGGTTCAAGAACGTCAATGACACCCTGGGCCATGATGTTGGCGACCGCCTCCTGATCGCTGTCGCCCAACGCATACGCCGCAGCGTGCGCAATGCCGATTGCGTGGCACGCCTGGGTGGTGATGAATTTACCGTAGTACTGAGTGAGTTGGCTGACCCGGCGGCCGCCGCATCGGCTGCGCAAAATATCTGTCGTACCCTGGCCAAACCCTTCCAGATAGATAGCCACGATATTTTTGTGACTGCAAGTATCGGTATCTCGGTCTATCCGAATGACGGAATGGATGTCGGCACCCTGGTCAAGCATGCCGATACCGCCATGTACCGGGCCAAGAAAACCAATACCGACTTTCAGTTCTTTGAAGCAGCGATGGAACATTCCATCTCTGAGCGAGTGCGTCTGGAAAATGACTTGCGCCGTGCGCTGGAACGTAATGAACTGGCAGTGTTTTACCAGCCACAGGCGCGCATCGATACCGGCGAGATCATAGGCATGGAAGCACTGGTTCGCTGGTTTCATCCCAGCCGCGGTATGGTATCGCCGCTGGAATTCATTCCCATGGCAGAAGAGACAGGTCTCATCATCGCACTGGGTGAGTGGGTCTTGCGCACAGCTTGCGCGCAAATGCGCAACTGGATGGATAAAGGCTTAGGGCATTTGCGGGTCGCGGTGAATTTATCGGTCAGTCAGTTGCTTGAAAAGGATTTCGCCAGCACGGTAGAGCAAGTGTTGATCGACACAGGTTTGCCAGCCAAATTGCTGGAGTTGGAAATTACCGAAAGCACTTTGATGGAGCATGCGCAAGATACCCTGGCAGTACTGGACCGATTGCGCAGCCTGGGTGTCAGACTGACCATTGATGATTTCGGTACTGGCTATTCATCGCTGTCTTACCTCAAGCGCTTTCCTGTCGACATCATCAAGATAGACCGCTCTTTCGTGCGCGATATTCCCGGCGATGTCGACGATGCTGCCATCGTCACTGGTATCATTGCGCTGGCCCATAGTTTGCGTCTGGAAGTGGTGGCCGAAGGTGTGGAAACCCGCGAGCAACTGGATTTCCTGCGCACGCAGTCTTGCGACATCCTGCAAGGTTTTTATTTAAGCAAGCCGATACCAGCACAACAGTTGGAAGATGAAATATTGAGCCAGGTCGGCAGCGTATTTCTGGATCAACAGGGAAAATAAAAAGATGGGCTATTGCGTCCGCGCAGTAGCACCAGTACGAGAGACCAAGACAGATCAATGAGGGCTTGCATGCTGCAGCTTCACACTTTCAGATGGAAAAACAGCCTGGTGCAGGGATTGCTTAGCATCAGTTTTCTGGGTATGAATGCGTCTGTCTATGCGCAAGCAAAAACTGATTTTTCTGAGATTAAATCGATACATACATTGTCCGATAGCGACAACACGGCAGCACTGAAAAAATTACAGGAATACAAGGAGAAATTAGGCAAGGATGCCGACTATGTGCTGCGCGCAGAAGTCTTGAAAACTCTGATAGGCATCTTGTATGACGCAGGAAAAATCAAGGAGGCTGATGCTGCTAATGCAGAGTTGCTGCAACTGGCAAAATCCCGCAATGATAATGACATGATCAGCCTGGCCCTGATAGGTGAGGCTTTTCAATTGATGGATCAGGGCAAGTTTGCCATGGCTCTGGTCAAGCTGAATGACATACAGCAGAGCTTGCGCGATACCAAAAATGCTGAAGTTATCATGCGTTTGAATATCGCTTTTGGCATGGTGCAAATGGCGATAGGCAATTTTGATAAGTCACTCTCGTATTTTCTCGAAGCCCTGAAGCAGACAGACCAGATACCACGTCGCCAGGTGCAGGCCAAGCTGTACCGCATGGAGTCCATCGCCAGGCTGTACCTGCATATGCATAATGCGGAAAAGGCACTGGAAACTACCAATGATGCATTGGCGATGCAACCCAAAACAGAATCGCCCAAAATTATTTCATCACTGCAAATGACGCGCGGTCTGGCCCTGATTGATCTCGGGCGGCATGACGAAGCTTTTGAAGCCTACAAAATCGTATTGCAAATTGCCAATGAGGCTGGCATGCCAGCGTTGGCAGCAACGGCTCTGGGCAATATATCTGACTATTACCTGAACGTGCGCAAATTTGCCGAGGCGGAGCGCGCAGCCCGGTTTTCTCTGGAAAAAGCCCTGTCTGTACAAGATCCTTTTTCCATCGCTATTGCCAAAGCAAACATTGGTTTCGCTCTGGCCGGCCAAAAGAAGTTTTCTCAGGGGATAGAATACATCAATGAGGCCAAGAAATTTTTCATGGAAACTGGCTCCAAGTCGGATGTAGAAAGTTTGCTCAGTGAAATCGGCAATATGTTTGAAGCTGCCGATATGCACAAGGAAGCTCTGGCGATAGTACGCGAACAGCAAAAACTCAGCGATGAATTATTCAGGTCCGACCGGGCCAGGGCAGTGGCTACCTTGCAGGAGCAATTCAATGCGGAACAAAGAAAAAAACAGATTGAATTGCTGGCTCGTGAAAATCAATTGAAAGATGCAGAGATAGAAAACCGTCAGTTACAGCAAGTCATACTCATGCTGGCAGGTGTGTTGATGGTGATGGTCGGTGCGGTGATTTTCTTCCTTTATCAGCGGGTGCGCAGGACCAATGAAAAACTGCGTGAAGCGAATGAGCAACTTGAATTTCATGCCGTGCGTGACCCTCTTACAGGCTTGTACAACCGTCGTTCTTTTGTCGATATGATGAAAGGAAGGATCATCTTGCCGGAGGGAGAGCGACGCGAAGATGCGCTCGAAAACCCGGATTGCCTGATACTCATGGATATCGATCATTTTAAGAATATCAACGATAACCATGGCCATGCTGCAGGGGACGCCGTGCTGGTTGAGGTGGCGCGTCGTCTACGTAGTACGGTGCGCGACAGTGACATGGTCTTGCGTTGGGGCGGAGAAGAATTTCTGATTTATTCACCGCGCACCAACCCTGCTCAGTTGAAAAACCTGGTGGACCGTATCCTGCGTAGCATAGGCGAAGAAAGCATGGAGGTAGATGGCATGCTGGTGCCAGTCACGCTGACTGCAGGTTTCATCAGTCTGCCATTTTCTGGACTGCCAGAAGCTGTTTGTAACTGGGAAAAAGCCTTGCAAATTGCCGACATGGCGCTGTACCTGGGCAAGGTCAATGGCCGCAACCGTGCCTATGGTGTCAGCAAATTATTGATTGCTTATGAAGAAGCCTTGCCCGTACTCGATCATGATTTATCTGCCGCTATCAAGGCAGGTATGGTGGAGTTGGCAGAAGTGCATGGACCGGTCCGGCAAGCCGACAACCCTCAACCTGCTTCGCAGGGCACGCAAGATGCTGACTTGACCAGCATCATCAAATAAATCACCTGAGTTTAAAAAAGTCGTATAATCTGGCGTCGTCGCGGTTCTGGATTCACTTTCAGAACCCGAAGAAAAATGCTAGGGGTCCTGCCATCAATCTTGTTGGCGGGTGAGAAATACCCTCGAACCTGATCTGGATAATGCCAGCGAAGGGAAGCTGCCGAAGTTTGTGCCGCCCGTATTATGTTTGATCTATGCGCGCACCTTTTTTGGAAACTCCTTTGCTGGCTCCATGCCAACAAAGCAAAGGAGCCAAAATGAACGCCAACCCGCAATTCTTGTCCGCTACCGCCACGGTAGACGAGGCAGCCATACAGCCACTGCCGAACTCACGTAAAACCTATATACAGGGCAGCCGCCCCGATATTCGCGTACCCATGCGCGAAATCAGCCAGTCGGATACACCAGCCATGTTCGGCTCGGAAAAAAATCCGCCTATCTATGTCTACGATACCTCCGGCCCTTACACCGATCCCGATGTAAAAATCGATATCCGCTCTGGCCTGGCATCTGTACGCGGCGCCTGGATAGCCGAGCGCAATGACACCGAAGAACTGGCTGGCCCTACTTCAGAATACGGTATTGCCCGCCTGCATGACCCCAAACTGGCTGAGCTGCGTTTCAACCTCAAACGCCTGCCACGCCGTGCACTGGCAGGCAAGAATGTCTCGCAGATGCACTATGCACGCCAGGGCATCATCACGCCGGAAATGGAATTTGTTTCCATCCGTGAAAACCTGCGCAGAAAAGAATATCTGGAAAACCTGAAAGCTTCCGGCCCCATGGGCAACAAGCTGGCAGAAGTCATGGGCCGCCAGCATCCAGGCCAATCTTTTGGCGCCTCCATTCCAGCAGAAATAACGCCAGAATTTGTGCGTTCAGAAATCGCCCGTGGCCGCGCGATTATTCCTGCTAACATCAATCATCCAGAGATAGAGCCCATGATCATAGGCCGTAATTTCCTGGTCAAGATCAATGCCAATATCGGTAATTCAGCAGTTACCTCTTCCATCGGCGAAGAAGTCGAAAAAATGACCTGGGCAATACGCTGGGGTGGTGACAATGTTATGGACCTGTCCACAGGAAAACACATACACGAAACCCGCGAATGGATCATTCGTAATTCACCCGTACCTATCGGCACCGTGCCCATCTATCAGGCACTGGAAAAAGTGAATGGCAAGGCAGAGGACCTGACCTGGGAAATTTTCCGTGACACGCTCATCGAACAGGCAGAGCAGGGCGTCGATTACTTCACCATCCATGCTGGTGTGCGCCTGCAGTATGTGCCAATGACGGCCAAACGCCTGACCGGCATTGTGTCACGTGGTGGTTCCATCATGGCCAAATGGTGTCTGGCTCATCATAAAGAAAGCTTTTTGTACGAGCATTTCGAAGATATCTGCGAAATCATGAAAGCCTATGACGTGTCTTTCAGCCTCGGTGATGGCCTGCGCCCTGGTTCCATCTATGACGCCAATGATGAAGCACAGTTAGGTGAATTGAAAACCCTGGGGGAATTGACCCAGATCGCCTGGAAGCATGATGTGCAAGTCATGATAGAAGGCCCTGGTCATGTGCCCATGCACCTGATCAAAGAAAACATGGACCTGCAACTGGAGCAATGCCATGAGGCACCGTTCTATACGCTGGGCCCATTGACGACTGACATCGCTCCAGGCTACGACCACATCACGTCCGGCATAGGTGCCGCACAAATAGGCTGGTATGGAACGGCCATGCTGTGCTATGTGACACCGAAAGAGCATCTGGGTTTGCCGAACAAGGTCGATGTCAAGGATGGCATCATCACTTACAAAATCGCTGCTCATGCCGCCGACCTGGCAAAAGGCCATCCCGGTGCGCAGATCCGTGACAATGCCCTGTCCAAGGCACGTTTTGAATTCCGCTGGGAAGACCAGTTCAACATCGGCCTCGACCCCGACAAGGCACGCGAATTCCATGATGAAACTTTGCCCAAGGATTCTGCCAAGGTTGCCCATTTCTGCTCCATGTGCGGACCACATTTCTGCTCCATGAAAATCACGCAGGAAGTACGCGACTATGCGAATGCACAAGGCATCAGCGAGATTCAGGCGTTGAAACAGGGCATGGAAGTCAAGGCCGTTGAATTCATCAAATCCGGTGCAGAAATCTACAAGAAGCAATAGTCATGGTGGAGATACAGCTTAATGGAGAGGTGCGGCAACTGAGCAGTGCGCTGCTGGCAGATTTGATTGCAGAACTGAATCTGTCGCAGCAGACGATTGCGGTGGCGGTGAACCGGCAGATTATTCCACGGTCGCATTGGGAAGAGCATCAATTGCAAGGCGATGACAAGGTGGATGTTGTACGTGCTATAGGTGGTGGTTGAGGTTTAAGCTCCTTCCCCTTGAAGGGGAAGGAGTCAAACAGCCAAATGGCTTCCAAAATTTTGGAGAAAAAACATGAACACAGAAAACAACCCAGGCTTAACAATAGCCGGAAAAACCTACCGCTCCCGCCTTTTGGTCGGCAGCGGCAAATACAAAGACCTCGAACAAACCCGCCTGGCAACAGAAGCCAGTGGTGCCGAGATCATCACGGTGGCAATACGCCGCGTGAACATAGGGCAAGACCCGAATGCACCCAGCTTGCTGGATGTAGTGCCACCCAGCAAGTACACCATACTGCCCAACTCTGCCGGTTGCTACAATGCTGAAGATGCGGTCTATACCCTGCAACTGGGGCGTGAATTATTGGGTGGCCACAAACTGTGCAAGCTGGAAGTGTTGGGCGATGAGAAAACCCTGTTCCCGAATATGCCCGAGACCCTGAAGGCCGCCAACACCCTGGTACAGGATGGTTTTGATGTCATGGTGTATTGCAGCGATGACCCTATACAGGCACGCATGCTGGAAGACATAGGCTGCGTTGCCATCATGCCGCTGGCTTCGTTGATAGGTTCTGGCATGGGTATTTTGAATCCATGGAATCTGTCGCTGATTATCGAGCAAGCCAAAGTGCCGGTGCTGGTGGATGCCGGTGTTGGTACAGCATCCGACGCCGCCATTGCGATGGAACTGGGTTGCGATGGCGTGTTGATGAATACCGCAATCGCTGGTGCCAAAGACCCTGTACGCATGGCACGTGCCATGGGCCTGGCGGTAGAGGCGGGACGAGAAGCTTTTCTGGCAGGCCGCATGCCGCGCAAGTTTGCAGCGTCGCCGTCTTCCCCCATGGCAGGCCGCATTGTTTGATGAAGACGATGACGCGACCCTGCGTGCTGGTATTTGCCGGGCATGATCCTAGTGGCGGGGCTGGCATACAGGCCGATATAGAAGCCATCGCCGCGCAGGGCGCGCATGCCTTGCCGGTGATTACGGCATTGACGGTGCAGGATAACGACCATGCCTATGCCGTGCATGCAGTCGATGTACAAATCATTTTGCAGCAAGCCATGACCCTGGTGGCCAAGATGCCGGTCAAGGTCATCAAGCTGGGTATCGTCGCGCACAAGAAAAATGCCACGGCGATAGCCAGCTTCATTCAAAAGATGAAGCAGCAACATGCAGATCTGCAAGTCATTGTTGACCCGGTATTGGGCAGTGGTCATGGTGACAGTTTGTCGCTGGATGATGCGGTGCAAGCCATTGAGCCTCTGTTGAAAATAGCCACCCTGATCACCCCCAATTTGCCTGAATTAAAGCGACTCTCACCACAAGTAGACGATATGCAAGCGCAAGTCGCTAGCCTGTTGCAAAACACAGGCGCAGATGTCTTGCTGAAAGGTGGCCATGCAACAGAGGCACAGGTAAAAAACATCTGGTTCCAGCATGGGCAATGGCAGACTGCACAAGAGTGGCTGTGGCCGCGTTTGTCCGGCGAATTTCATGGCAGCGGTTGTACGCTGGCATCCGCAATTGCGGGGCAGTTGGCAATCGGGATGACTTTGTCTGAAGCTTTGCAACAGGCACAAAACTATACACAACAAAGCTTGCTGTATGCCTATGCCATCGCTGCAGGCCAGCTTATACCTGCACGCCAACCCGCGTTGTTTACAAGGAAAAAATCATGAATACTGTGGGCTCTTATCAATTAAGTGGTCTGTATATCGTTACCCCTGACTGGGAAGACACCGCTCAATTGGTTTCCATCACAGAACAGGCTTTGCAAGGCGGCGCAAATATCGTGCAATACCGCCACAAAACCGCCAGCCCGGAACTACGCAAGACCCAGGCACGGGCTTTGCTGGAATTATGCCGCCGCTTCAATAAACCTTTCATCATCAACGACCATCTGGAACTCTGTCTCGACATTGATGCAGATGGCTTGCATGTAGGAGGTACGGATCTTTCCGTGGCGGACGCGAGGGCAAGGTTGGGGGCAGACAAGATACTGGGCGCATCCTGCTATGGTGACCTTGAGCTGGCGCGTACTGCCGTCAGGGGTGGTGCCAGCTACATTGCCTTTGGTGGTTTTTATCCTTCCCGTATCAAGAAATATGCGGTGACCACTCCCGTCAGCATCGTCGGCGATGCGATAAAGGAATTTGATTTGCCAAATGTCGTTATAGGCGGCATGACACTGGAAAACTGTCAGCCCTTGCTTGCTCAGGGGGCTGACATGGTGGCAGTGATCAGCAGCGTGTACATGAGCGAGCAGCCGCAACTGGCAGCACGGACATTTACGCAATTGTTTGCTGACAAGGTCGGGTGACCTCCATATTGAAATTTGATGATGTATATCAAGAGATGGGCTCAAGATCTTGTAGGCGCGCATATGCTTGCAAGATTTTTTCTTGCATCGCACTACTGGCAGACAACATAGGTCCACGCAAGACGTCTTGCATGGAATGTATGGAAGCAAGCGCAGCTTTCAAAGGTGCCGGATTAGGCTCTTCAAACAGCGACTGCATGAGGGGTAGCAAGTGATAAAAAATTGCCCTGGCCTGTTCAAGTTGCCCTGCTCTGATCTGTGCCTGCAAGCGGAGGAACAGATCAGGTCGCAAGTGTGCAGAAGCCAGTATGCCACCTGCACCACCCAGGCAGAGTGTCGTGAATAACTGATGGTCTTCTCCCGCCAGCACCTGGATATCTCCATCCATGATAAGTTGCATGGTGGCTTGCAGATTACCGCCGCAATCCTTGATGGCGACAATATTGGGATGTCTGGCCAGTTCTTGTATGGTAGCCAGTTCCATGTTCACGCCGGTACGGTAGGGGATGTTATATAGCAGCACGGGTATAGCAGAAGCATCTGCAATTTCATGGAAGTAGTGCAGGATGCCTGCTTGTGATGGGCGTATGTAATAGGGTGGAGTGACCAGAACACCGGCAACGCCTCTTTGTCCTGTCTGTGCCAACCTGTGCAAGACTTGCCCCATGTGATTGCCGCTCAAGCCCATGATGATTTGATGGGCAGGAACAACAGCCAGTACCGCATCAAGCACTTGCAATTGTTCTTCTGCACTCAGGGCTGCGGCTTCACCAGTAGAGCCACAGACCACCAGGCCAGCCACACCTTCGGCGATCAGCTTGCTGGCCAACGCCTGCAGGGCCGGGAAATCTACTTCCGCTTCTGCGCTGGCGCAAAATGGCGTGACCAGGGCGACCCAGATGCCGGAAAAATCAATGCGTCTGATCTGATGGACAGATTCAATATGTGTATTGCTGGAACTGCTGAAGCTGCTGGACATGCCTGTTCTCCTGTGGACCGGTAAAAGACCCGTCAGCAGTTGACATGGAGTGCAAGGGAAGAAAACCGTTTTGCCATCCTGTCAGCTCACCTGACGGGACAGCACGCCCCGGTCAGATGAGCGTCTGTTTCTTGGCTTTGGCAAAGACCATGCACAAAGCAGCGTTGCTTTGTACTTGTTGCTGATCTTTGTCCAGAGTTTGCATAGTAATAATGGCTTTGTTGATGTGTCGATTATCTGCGGCTTTCAATTGCATTGTCAAGGCTTCACATTTTAATGCCCAATAAATTTTCCTTTGGAGAACCTGGGCTTAAAGTGCTGAGGGCTTAGTCCCGTATAATCTGCCTATGCAAAATTTACTCCACAACTTAAATCCCGAACAACTTGCTGCCGTGACCTTGCCGGCACAGTCTGCCCTGATTTTGGCTGGCGCAGGTTCTGGCAAGACACGTGTGCTGACTACCCGCATCGCCTGGCTGATACAGACTGGCCAGGTCTCTCCTGGTGGTATTTTGGCCGTGACATTTACCAACAAGGCCGCCAAGGAAATGCTGACGCGCCTGTCGGCCATGTTGCCGATTAATACACGCGGCATGTGGATAGGGACTTTCCATGGCCTGTGTAACCGCCTTTTGCGCGCCCATCATCGCGACGCCGGTTTGCCATCGACTTTCCAGATCCTTGATTCTGGTGACCAATTATCCTTCATCAAGCGTTTGCTGAAGGCTAATAATATCGACGATGAAAAATTCCCGCCCAAGACCTTGATGTATTTCATCAATGGCGCGAAGGACCAGGGTTTGCGTGCGGCGCAAGTAGATGCTTATGACGACTTCAACCGCAAACTGGTTGGCTTGTATGATTTGTATGACGCCCAGTGTCAGCGTGATGGCGTGGTTGATTTTGCTGAGCTGTTGTTGCGTACTTATGAATTGCTGAGCCGCAACCAGCCGCTGCGTGAACATTACCAGGACAGATTCCGCCATATTCTTGTCGATGAGTTTCAGGATACCAATGACTTGCAATACAAGTGGTTGAAGCTGATGGCTGGAGAGGGCAGCAAGAAGGGCGGTGCTGTCTTTGCTGTTGGCGATGATGATCAGAGTATCTATGCCTTCCGTGGTGCCAATGTCGGCAATATGTCAG
Source organism: Undibacterium sp. (assembly GCF_030683615.1). Classification (NCBI taxonomy): domain Bacteria; kingdom Pseudomonadati; phylum Pseudomonadota; class Betaproteobacteria; order Burkholderiales; family Oxalobacteraceae; genus Undibacterium; species Undibacterium sp. Next base: position 9,233 of record NZ_JAUXQE010000027.1, on the reverse strand, counting down.
CCTTTGAGCGTGAATTTCAGGTCCAAAACCTGATCAAGCTGGAGCAGAATTACCGCTCGCATGGCCATATCCTTGACAGCGCTAATGTGCTCATCGAACACAATAGCAAGCGCCTGGGCAAAAATCTACGTACTGATGCTGGTCATGGTGAGCCGGTGCGCATCATGGAATCGAGCAGTGATATACAAGAGGCTAACTGGATCATAGAAGAAGCCAAGAATTTGATACGTGAAGGTTCTTTGCGTAGCGAGATTGCCATCCTGTATCGTTCAAACGCGCAGTCGCGGGTAATAGAGCATGCACTGTTCACGGCGAATATCCCTTACCGCGTATATGGTGGCCAGCGCTTCTTTGAACGCGCCGAGATCAAGCATGCCATCGCCTATTTGCAATTGATGGACAACCCGCATAATGATTCTGCCTTTTTGCGCGTGGTGAATTTCCCTACCCGCGGCATAGGTGCGCGCTCGCTGGAGCAATTGCAGGATGTCGCCAAACAGCAAAATATTTCCATGTATGCTGCTGTGCCTTATGTGGCTGGCAAGGCCGGTTCTTCGCTGGGGTCTTTTGTCAAGTTGATAGAGGGTGTGCGTTTTGAAACACAGAACCTGCCTTTGCCCGAGATGGTCAAGATCGTGCTGGAAGTCAGCAGCCTGCTGACGCATTACCAGACTGAAAAAGAAGGTGCAGACCGCATAGAAAACTTGGAGCAGTTAGTTAGCGCTGCCACTCTGTTCGTATCAGAAGAAGGCTTCAATAAAGAAGCGCCAGCATTTGCTGGGCCTGCCAGTAGCGCTGCAGTCTTGCTGGAAAGCGGGAATGGCGATCAGATCATTGATGCTGACGCAGCACTGCCAACGGTGATGTCACCACTGTCTGCTTTCTTGTCTCATGCTTCACTGGAAGCGGGTGATAATCAAGCCCAGGCAGGGCAGGATGCCATGCAGTTGATGACCGTGCACTCAGCCAAGGGCCTGGAATTTGATGCGGTTTTCATCACCGGTCTGGAAGAGGGTTTGTTCCCGCATGAGAACAGTGCGCAGGAAGAAAGTGGTGTAGAGGAAGAGCGCCGTCTGATGTATGTGGCGATTACTCGTGCCCGCAAGCGCCTGTATCTGAGTTTCTCACAAACCCGCATGCTGCATGGCCAGACACGGTACAACATGCGTTCACGCTTCCTCGATGAATTGCCGGAAGAATCATTGAAGTGGCTGACTCCGCGTGTACAACCGACCTGGTTTGGCAACAAAAAGTCTGCCTGGGATGAGGCACCGGATGATGCTGCCAACCGCATTTCGCAGACTTTTACCAAGAATCATGACAGCATGAGCTGGCGCATAGGCCAGAATGTGGCTCACGCCAAGTTTGGTGAAGGCGTGATTGTGAACCTGAATGGGGGTGGTGGCAGCGGCAGCTTGCGGGCACAAATCAATTTCGGCAAGTTTGGCATGAAAGAACTGGATTTGAGCATCGCAAAGCTGGAAAAGATTTAGCTAGCAGTCCAGAGCAAGCGCAGGTGCAAGGTTGTATTTTGCTCTTTTACCATTCAAGAACCTGTTGATAATCTTACTGCGCGTGCTCAACCGGCGTCCACTCGGGGCTCAGGCACTGGAGTAAATTGCGCTTTTTGCGCTGCGCTTAATTTACCCTGAATGTTGCTCTGACCCCGCTGATGCACGCTCGATTCAGCTCCTAAGCAGGCTCTAAGGATATTACTTTTTTCACATCAAATCTTTAAACATAATAAGCCGTGGTCGTCATGACCTTGGCCATCAGCTTCATGCCTGCCTGCACTGGTTGCGGTAGGGCACTGGCACCCAAAGCCTGGGCCGCAGCACCATGAGCAATCTCATCGAGACGCATTTGCTCAACGATGGCGCGTGACTTCAAGTCTTGTGCAGGCAATTTTTCCAGATGGCTGGCCAGATGCGCTTCTACCTGTTTTTCTGTTTCGACTACAAAGCCCAAGCTGACGGTATCACCAAATTTGGCGGCCAGCGTGCCGCAGGCATACGCTCCGGCATACCAGAGCGGATTGAGCAGACTGATATGTGAATTCAGTTCTTGCAACCTTTTTGCAGTCCAGGCCAGATGATCTTCTTCTTCTATGCCGGAATGCTGGAATTGCTGCCGTATGTCTTCCGTGTGCGCGTTCGCGCCTTGTGAATCATACAAGGCCTGGGCGCAAATTTCACCAACATGATTAACGCGCATCAAACCTGCGCTATGGGCTTTATCTTGCTCGGATAAATTGTCATCAGGCAATTCATGTGCGGGGTTCGCCCGCCTGGCAATCGCCTGGCCACTTATGACGCGCAAAGCTCGGTCAAATTTGCCAATCAACTGATCGAGGCTACCCTTGGGTGATGCTGATAATGGGGTCATATTGTTCTTTAAGTAGACGACTAGAAGGGGTTGCGCTGATAACGCACAGCCAACACAGTGCCTATTGTAGGAATGTTTGGCGTTTCGCGCCATCAGACCAACTCTGGAAACCTACAAAAAACTTAATGTTCTAATAATGAGAAAGAAGATGCTTGTTGTGATAACGCCACATAAAATTTGCTTAAATACGATCGTTCGCAAATTCTCTTTGCCCAATTTCCTTTAATTTGTTTCAATAGAATCTAGCTTCTTAATCAGCAGGTTTCGAAGTCTTGGCAAGACTGAATAGAGTATAAAAGGCTGACTGCTAACCAGGTGCAGCCACATAATTTTAATAATTTTGGAGACGCATTCAATGAAAAAATCGATACTGGCATTCGCAGTTTTGAGCGCATTTGCAGCAACAGCCTCAGCGCAATCTTCCGTCATCATCTACGGTATCGTAGATGCGGCAGTTGTCGCCACCACCAACGCAACAGCAAATGGCGGTTCCAAATTCTCCATGGATGCAGGTCAGTTGCTGACTTCCCGTTGGGGCATCAAGGGTTCTGAAGACCTGGGCGGCGGCTTGAAAGCGAATTTCAATCTGGAAGGCACGTTGGCCAATGATACTGGCACGGCCGGTGCAGGTTATGGTGGTAATGTATTCAATCAGGTTGGTAGCAATACTTCCTTGTTTGACCGTCTGTCTTGGGTAGGTCTGTCTGGCAGTTTTGGTAGCGTCACTCTGGGCCGCAATAATATTCTGGGCGTTGACTCTGTCGGTCTGGCCGACCCTATCAGTCTGGCACACGCTGGTTCCAATCCTAACGTCATGGTTAGTGCGTTGAATTCAGGTGCACTGTATGGTGGTTTCGGTACTAACCAGGGCGGTTCGGGCTTGCGTCAAAATAACTCGATCAAGTACGTTTCTCCAATTATGTCAGGCTTCGGTGGTGCTCTGATGTATGGCTTTGGTGAAAAAGCGGGCGACAACACTGCAAGTAACTATGCCGGTGTGTCAGGCTTCTTTACTGACGGCACCAATGGTGCAGCCCTGTCTTATGCCAAGCTGAAAGACAATACTGGTGGAGCTAGTTTGTCTGGCTTTGCAGGTGGTGCGAAGTTCAAAGTTGCTCCAACTGTCATGCTGCGCGGTACTTATGCACATACCAAAGTTGAGGGCAAAATCAAGATTGATGCACTGCCAAATGCTGATGGCCGCAAATTGGCTGTGATAGGCCTGGGTGCAGACTTCAGCTTGTCTGATCAAATGACCTTGACTACCGCTTTTTACAATACCAAACGCTCTGGTGATATCAGCGGTAAGGCAGATCAATACATTTTGTTGGGTAAGTATGCATTTAGCAAACGTACAACGGCCTATGCTTCTTTGACTTATGCACGTGCTGGTTCTGTAAATGCACAAGATGTATCCCTGGCTTTGGGCATCATCGGTGCAGGTAACAGTTCGGCAACCCGGACAGCAGTGGGTGTGTTGCACGCATTCTGATAATAAATATCGGTCTTTATTTGCAAAGGTCGCTTGCGCGGCCTTTGCAATTTTGTTTTCACCGCATTTTATTTGTAAATGCATAGTCTTTAAGCAATAATTTCATCTGGTCAAGCTTGCTTTAATTGCATTAGAATACTTTCTTTGGTGGCAATTTTTGTTGCTTATCCGAGACATTATCGCCCCATATTCCCTCCAAAAGCCGATTTAGCTTGGCTGTCTAACACCATTTTTGGTCAAATACGTTAACTTCTTTTTAGCAGTCTTGTTGGATCTTAAGTATTAGCGCGTTTCGTACGATCAATTTTTGGCTCTGTTTTGCGCGAATTGTGCTTAATGTAGTTCATATCAATGTGAAATCCTTTGGAGAAATATCAATGAAAAAATCACTCATCGCTCTGTCAGTTTTGGCTGCTGTTGCTGGTACAGCACAAGCCCAATCTTCCGTAACTATCTACGGTGTTGTAGATATGGCCTTGCAACATCAAAACACTGGCGATCCTGCAGGCTCTACTCTGGCCTTGGATAGCGGTATTCAATCCGGCTCCCGTTTGGGCTTTAAAGGCTCTGAAGATCTGGGTGGCGGTCTGAAAGCTAATTTCCAATTGGAAATGGGTGTCAATGCTGATACAGGTAGTTCCGCTCAAGGTGGCCGTGCTTTCGGTCGTCAAGCTTGGGTAGGTTTGTCTGGTGATTTCGGTTCTGTGAGCTTCGGTCGTCAATACACGCCTATGTTCGTTGCGATTGATACTATCGATCCTTTTGGTACAGGCATGATTACTGGCACAGCTGGTTCTGGTACTAGCTCTTTGGGCGTCGGTACTTACTTCCTGTGGGATAACTGGAATTCCATCCGCGTCAATAACTCCGTTTCCTATAGCACCAATTCCATCAGTGGTTTCACTGGTACAGCAATGTATGGTTTCGGTGAAGTTGCTGGCAATAACACTGCAGGTCGTTACTATACTTTGGGCGGTGCTTATTCCGCAGGTCCTTTGAATGCAAACCTGGTGTATAACAACTCCCAGAATGCAGCCGGCAACAATGCAACTAAGGCAATTTTCCTGGGTGCTACCTATAATTTCGGTATGGCAACAGGTCACCTGGCTTTCGGTAAAGTAAGTGATGATGGCAAGGGTGCTGCTGGTGTTGATCGCCGTACTTGGATGTTGGGTGCAACGGTGCCTGTAAGTACAGCCGGTGCTGTGGTTGCTAGTTATATCCGCTCTTCCAACCAAAACAGCGCGTTGAAAGCAGCTGACGGTAATCACATTGCTGTTGGTTACACACATTCCTTGTCCAAGCGTACTAACGTGTACACTTCTTTGTCTCGTGCAAGTAACGATGCAAACGCCGCTTTGGGTAGTGCAGACTCCGCTGCAAATTTCCATCCAGTACCTAACGGCGCAACAGTCCGTCTGGTCAACGTTGGTATCCGTCACAAGTTCTAATTTTATGCTGACTTAAGTCAGTATAGAAAAAGCTTGGCAAGACTGAAAAAGCACCCTTAGGGGTGCTTTTCTCATTTTAGTGCTAAAGCTATCTGAATGATTCCTGATGGTCGCTTCCAGGCTGGTCTGCTTGTTTGTGCTGCGACCGCAAAAAAGGCTGACATCATTTATGCCAGCCTTTCTGTCCATCTTCTATAATTTGTTAATTGCTAAAATTCATGAAGTTATCCGCAATAGGCCAGCCGTTAGCGACTTTTATGCAAAACTGACACTCAGGCCTGGTAAAGGGATGCCAGAGAAAGCGGTGCCCCAGGTTTGACCTGGCAGGACCGGATAGGCATCTGTCCAGGTGCCAGTGGTGATAATCTCGCCAGCCTGCAACGGTGGAAATTGCGGTTGTTTTTGCAGCAAACCATGCAAATACCAGATCGCATGCAATGGGCTGTCCAGCACATTACTGCCATAACCCGCACTCAGCAATGAGCCATCACAAGACAGGGAGACGCTGGCATTGGCCAGCAATTCAGCCAGATGCTGGCGACTGGAACTCGACAAAATACGTGGCTCACCGATCAGCAGGGTGCCGTGCAAGCCCAATGCCGCTATTGCATCGGCGGCCTCAAACTTCCAGTCAGGGTAGGGGCTGACGACGATCTCTACGCCATGTGCCATCCATTCAAGGCAATCCGCCAGCTCTTCTATGCAGGCATCAGCAGCAGGCGTCCTGCCCAGCTTGAATACCACTTCCGGCTCTATACGTGGTTGCAATGCGCCTGTCAGGCTTTGGTAGGCATGGTTGTCTTCCACATAGCGTACGGTGCTATCGAAAAGGCTGCTCCAGATAGGTTCGCGTATGGCGGCTTTCTCTCCATACTTGGTCCACAGCTTGCGGTTGGTAAACCCCAGTTTGCGACCTATGCGTACCTCGCCTTCGGCGGCGCGTATGGTGTCAGATGCTTTGGCAATGTCATAGGCATCCGCGATGCTTAATTCGAACTGCCAGCTCAGCGGGCTGACATTCTGGGTGTGTGCCCTTGCTTCAAGAAATGCATAGGCATGTTGTTCGGCTTGTAAGGACATGGCATCAAATTTGGTTGTATTGAGCACTAACCAAGAAGCGGTCGAGGTATTAGCTACCGCCCCATAGGTCACCGTTATTGCCCGACCTTGGCATGGTTACGCCAAAATGTTCATAGGCAGATGGGGTTGCTATCCTGCCTCTGGGCGTGCGTTGCAAAAAACCCTGCTGTATCAGATAGGGTTCCAGTACATCTTCTATGGTGTCGCGTTCTTCTCCTATGGCGGCGGCAACATTGTCCAGGCCTACCGGGCCACCGCCAAATTTGAAGAGGATGGCTTCCAGCAGTTTTCTGTCCATCAAATCAAAGCCAACGGCATCGACATCGAGCATCTTCAAGGCAGCATCGGCAATGTTTTTGGTGATTTCACCATTCCCCTTGACCTCTGCATAATCGCGTACCCGCCGTAACAGGCGATTGGCGATACGAGGTGTACCGCGTGCCCGCTGAGCGATTTCACGCGCACCATCAGCCTGTATCGGGGCACCCAGCAGCGATGCAGAGCGGGTGACGATCTTGGTCAATTCTTCCGGTGTATAAAATTCCAGCCGGGCGACGATACCAAAACGGTCGCGCAGCGGATTGGTCAGCATGCCGGCACGGGTGGTGGCGCCGACGAGAGTGAAGGGCTGTAAATCCAGCTTGACTGAGCGCGCTGCCGGGCCTTCACCTATCATGATGTCGATCTGGTAATCTTCCAGCGCCGGATACAAAATCTCTTCTACGACTGGTGAAAGCCTGTGTATCTCATCAATGAAGAGTACATCATTGGCTTCCAGATTCGTCAGCAGGGCTGCCAGGTCACCGGCACGTTCCAGCACCGGGCCAGAAGTCTGGCGCAGGTTGACACCCATCTCACGCGCAATGATATGCGCCAGCGTGGTTTTTCCCAGGCCTGGCGGGCCAAACAGCAGGGTGTGATCAAGCGCTTCACTGCGCTGCCTGGCAGCCGTGATAAAAATTTCCAGTTGGCCGCGTATCTTTTCCTGCCCCACATATTCATCTAGTTGTTTGGGGCGTAGGGCGCGTTCTATCGCTTCTTCATTGGGGGAGCTGGGCGTCGCCGCAATAATGCGCGGCTCGCTGAAATTCGAAGAAAGATTGTCGGTCTGTATCGTCATCGCTTAGCCTTTGGACAATGCTTTCAATGCCAGCTTGATGCCATCAGAAACGCCACTACCTGCAGGCACCGATTTCATGGCCAGCAAGGCTTCTTTATCGGAATAACCCAGAGCCAGCAAGGCATTCAGGATATCGGCACTATGGTCGCCGGCTGCCAGTGCGGCAGTCGCAGTACCGAGGTCGGCACCTAGTTTGCCTTTGAGTTCCAGGAGCAGGCGTTCGGCGGTCTTCTTGCCTATACCAGGTACACGCGTCAGGCGCCCGGCTTCTTGCAGGGTGATCGCCTGTGCCAGGTCAGCCACCGACATGCCTGACAAAATGGAGAGCGCAGTACGGGCACCAACGCCGCTGATCTTGATCAATTGCTTGAATGTCGTGCGTTCTTCTGCAGTACCAAAACCAAACAGCACATGGGCATCTTCGCGTATCGCCAGATGGGTCAGCAAGACCACTTTTTCACCCAGGTGAGGCAGGTTATAGAAGGTGCTCATGGGCACGTCGACTTCATAGCCTACGCCCTGGCAATCGACCAGCAATTGCGGAGGATTCTTTTCTATCAAAGTACCTGCAATGCGACCTATCATGAGACTGCTTTCATACTGTATGAATAAGCAGTGATAGTAAACGATTCTTGTGCGTTTGACGAGGCAAATGCGGGGAAATTATATGGATATTGCGTTACTGCAATGAAATGAGTTCTGTATAGGCCTAGCCTACCAGACGCCCACCCTTGACGCGCAAGCCCTTTTTGGCCAGTCCCGGCGCAATTGCGCCCAAAGCCGCTAGCGCTTCGCCACTATGAGCATGGCAAATCGCGACACCCAATGCATCGGCAGCATCACTGCCGGGCACCCCCGACAAGGCCAGCAGGCGCTGCACCATGTCCTGCACTTGTTCTTTCCTGGCACGGCCATGGCCGACCACGCCCTGTTTGACTTGCAGGGCCGTGTATTCTGCCACCGCCAGATCCGCCGCCACCAACGCACAAATCGCCGCACCTCGCGCTTGTCCCAGTAACAGAGTGGATTGTGGATTGACGTTTACAAAGACTTTTTCTATCGCTGCGCAATCAGGCTGGTAAGTGCGTACTATCTCCGAAACACCTGACAATATCGTCTTCAAACGCTCGGGGAGAGTGCCATCGATCGTCTTGATGGTGCCTGATGCGATATAGGTCAGCTTGCTGCCTTGTTTATGAATCACGCCAAAACCGGTAGTGCGCAAGCCAGGGTCTATGCCTAAGATTTTCATGAAGTTTTTGTTGGTAGGTGGTCAGGTACAAATCGCAGGCGTTGCCGGACAGGTCTTGCCTGTGAGTATAGCGTATCAGTATGGGACTTTTAATTGTCGCCATGTAAGTGAGTAATTACTTTTGATATCCTGATTTGAGACGTACCGGACGGGGTTACACCATGTATTTATGTTCTTGATGCGCCAATGCCAGGCACATCGGTCTCAGTCACACACCTTAACAAAAATAGCAGATGTATGGCAGCTTGTTACCTGAAGGAGAGCTATGCAGTAAAAGTTCGCAGGTTTCGGTGTAGCGAAAATCAGGTGCAATCTAAGAACCTGTTCGAGATCTTTTTTGATCACCCCCGCCGCAAGAGCAAAGTGAGGAATGCCAAATTAACGAATTGCAAGCTGGTATTCAATTGTCGCTCACAGTTTTTCCAAAGGCGATGGCATTTCTCAAGCCAGGCA
>NZ_JAUXQE010000025.1:0-41728 GCF_030683615.1 Undibacterium sp. | reverse complement strand
CTTCCCACCCGGATTAACGAATAACCGTTCACTTTTCACTGATTTGGCATTCACGTCAATCGAATCTTTACGTGAGTGCGGCTGAGTTGTCCATTTCTCGATAACTTTAGACTCGCCGATGCAAGTGAAAACTTTGGCGTGAGCCGGAAATACTGATCAGGTGACCGATCCCCACCCGGTTAAATACCGTCCAGTCAGCTTGAGATATCTCGCGCTGATCGCCTACCACCAAAGCGACCAGCACACCCGCATAGGGTTGAGATGGTAAAGCGGCATGTATGCGTGCACGCAATTTGTAGCGAATGGATGCAATAAGATTGCCTGGGCTCCAGACAAAATCCACCAGCTTGCGGTTATATTGCACGGCGTCTTGTGCGTATTTATCGGGACGGACACTGCCAGTGGCGCGGATGCCCTGCTCCAGTAACCAAGCCTCGTAATCAAAACCGAATTCATTGGCATTGCCATGTGGCCGCTTCAAGCGTACGCGGAATTGCCAGCGTTCTCCAGGCTGTACGGAGGGGACCTTCTGCATACCACCAGAATCACCACCCCAATCAGGACCATACCAGGACAAGGCAACTCTCGATGGCCACGGTGCGAGAAGAGTCAAATCACCGGCACCGTCTGCGCGCACCTGCTCCACCGCAAAATTAAATCTCTGCCCCCGCTCAGAACGAAAAGGCAGACTGTCGATGGTGCCGGTTAACACGACATCCTGATTTTCCCATTTCCTGGGCAACTCTTCGCTTAAATAAAAATACGCATAGCCACTGGCCCAGACAAACCCCAGTAAGGCAGTGAGAATAAAACGTGCAGGCAAATGCAGCCATGGCATCGGTTTGAATTTGAGTAACAGCAGGATGCCAAGCAGCGACAAACCCATCATCAATGAAAGCCAGTTGTAGCTAAATAGCTCAGCCTGTTGCTGCAAGATGGCTACACCAAATACAAAGCCCAACAACGCCGCTCGCACAGATCAAGCCCTTTGCATGCGTGGCATGATGTGCATGGCATTGACTGTAGTTGCTTCCGCCACTTCAGCCAGACTCAGATTACGCAAGCCTGCCAGCACGGCCCCTATACGTGGCAACTGTGCTGGAGTATTAACCCCCTCAGGTAGCCAGCTGGGTGGAATATCTGGCGAATCGGTTTCCAGCACGATGGCGGACAAAGGTAGTTCTGTTGCCAGACGACGTATTTGCAAAGCGCGCGGAAAAGTCATGGCACCGCCAAAACCCAGTTTAAAACCCATGTCGATAAATGTTTGCGCTTGCTGCTGACTGCCATTGAAGGCATGGGCAATACCACCCATGACGTTGATGCGACGTAAATGCTTGAGGATGATGTCTTGTGAACGCCGGACATGAAGCAGCACAGGCAAGTCAAAATCCCTGGCCAGCTTCAATTGTTCCACATAAAAGCATTCCTGCTTTTCCTTTAAAGGGCTTTGCGTCAAGGCGGGTACAAAATAATCGAGGCCAATTTCACCTATGGCCACCAGTTTTCTTTGCGTATCTGCGCCAGCCATCAGCTCACTTACTTTTTCGCGCAAGAGCAGCAGGTCTTCTTCTTTTGAAGTCGGCACATACATGGGATGTATGCCCAGGGCATAAAAACAATCAGCCCTATGCTCGCCCAGTTTGATGACAGTATCAAAATTGCTTTTGTGTACGGCAGGCACGACGATCGCCGACACGCCCGCTTGCGCGGCAGCTTGCGCAACGGCCAGCGATTCACCGCCAAATTCACTCGCATCCAGATGACAGTGGCTATCTATCCACATAACACTTCAAACCCAGGCTAATTTATCAACAAGCTGATTATGAAGCAGTTTGCCTGTGGACTACAATCTTTTGCATATGGACTTTTGTTTGCGTTTCTTTGTGAGCGCGCCAGCGATACACAATCAGGCCGGCCGCCAGGGCTGCCAGCAAATGCTTGATGCTGTGACCACTGATGACATGGAGTTGCAGCAAGATTTGCCCATCCAGCATCTCTGTCATTTTTGCGGCTACATATAACAGCATGGCTGTACCAAATGTTAGACGGTCTGCAAGCCCGGCTTTCCATATCCATTGCCATAAAGGGATCAATACAAGAGTCAAACCCTGTATCAACAAGTATGGACGCAAGTCCCCGGTCTGCTGCCACCAGATCACCGACGTCAGGGCTGCTATCAGCAGCAGCACCAGTTCCATGAAGGCTTTCCTGGCATCCATGCCTGGCAGGCTGGCTGCTCTGACTGCTGCCAACAAGCTGCAACAGGCGAAGGCAATAGGTAATCTATCCCAGAACAGGCGCGCATCATCTGGCGCCAGATGATAGTAACTGGAACCAACCGCAGTAGCAGCCAGACTGAGGGTGAAGATGCAATAAGCAGGAAATGCGACGCCAGTGTCGCCCTGGCGGTATTTTTCCAGCAAGAACCAGCTACCCAGTACAGCCACAAGTGCAAAACCAATATTAGTCAACACATCAATAGCGTGAGGTATGCCTGACCACTCAGATTGATCAGCAAACTCATGATAATGCGCTAATTGTTCAACAGGCCCGTGCAGCAATAATGCCAATGCTACCAGGACTGAGATCAGTGTGGGTAACAGTGCTTTTAAGTGTAAACCAGTTTTCATTATTTCCACCCATGTTTTAACAGATGAGCAATTGTGGCAACAGGCGGCAAATAATGAAACCAATACGAATGAAGTAGCGACATGCAATAATCGAAGTATTAAATCCTGCAACCTTGTATGCGTAAAACCATGACTGAAATCCGGCAATTATTGAACAGCATCAAACAACAACTGAAGCTGCAGGGAAAAACATACAGGGATGTGGCTACGGCACTCAATTTATCTGAAGCCAGCATCAAACGCCTGCTGAGTGCCGAGAATGGTGCCAATATGAGTATAGAAAGGCTGGCGCAAATCAGCCACTTTCTAGGTTACAGCCTGCTGGAACTCACTCAGGAAGCAAGTGCCAGTAACACCCGCATACATAGTTTGAGCACTGCGCAGGAAAAGGAACTGGTGTCAGATACAAAATTGCTGCTGGTGGCAGTCTGCGCCCTGAATCACTGGAAATTTGAAGAAATTCTGCAAATTTATCAACTCAGTGAGACAGAATGCCTGAGCAAACTTTTGCACCTGGATAAATTATGCCTGATCAGCCTGATGCCAAATAACCGCATACGGCTGAATATCGCCAGGGATTTTGACTGGTTGCCGCATGGGCCGATACGCCAGTATTTCCATGATACTGGCATGATCGATTTTCTGGACGCGCCATTCAGCCATGAATATGAATCACAGCACTTCATCCACGGTATGCTGACGGAAGCAGCCGCAGAAAAATTTCAGGCTGAGATACGTCAACTCAGGCACAAACTGGCAGAACTGCACACAGAGAGCCTTAGCAGTCCGCTCAAGAAAAGACGTGGCACAGCAGTATTATTGGCCATGCGCGAATGGGAGCCAGCCAGTTTTAATGCGCTACGCAAACCCTAGTATCACTTCCCCGGCCTTGGCAGGCCGACCGCACCAGGGATGACGATATCATCACGCAAGCGCAAAAATTTAAAGCCCAGCAAGCGACGTGGCTTGGCTTGCTTGCTGGTACGGGTTCTCTCATTGGTACGGGCGATAAAAGTATCGAAGCTCTCTTCCCTTACCTGAGGTTCGGCAGAATTCAAAAAATTGCGTTTGCCATTCGCATCAATCACCACCAGGCCGACATGGGTAATCGACTGGAAACCATCCTTGTCTGACACCACGTTCACGAAATCACCATCGCGTAACTGATCCAGCATGGCATTAACCTTGTCAGCCCTGACATAGGCTTCACGGCTGGTTTGCACAGGGAGACTGGTTTCCTTGCGATGTTGCTCACGCAGGAATTTTGCCCTGTCGACAACGATGTCATAACTCGCTACCTTGTCGGCACCAAACCCGGCGCTGACATCCTTGAGCAACCAGGCATTATTGATATTCCAGTCCACTTCGGTGTAGTGATTGCGCGTCGCCACCCCGATCAAACCATCCTTGTAACGTATGCGCTGCAAGGCCCAGAAAAATTCTTCCCATGAGCGGCTTAAGGCCATGGCATAGGTATGCTCGGCAAACACCAGGCAGTCACTATGAGTGAGGCTATACATCGGCAGGTTGTCATGCAACTCAAAGGGGAATTCCCCCAGCAGGTTCAGCTTGTAGGGCTGGCCTATATTTTTCCTTGCGACAAGGGCGATACGCTGGCGCAAATCGGGTACATTGGCGTATAGATATGCAAGATACTGATCCACCTCTTGTGGCGTCATCTGGAAGATTTTTTTACCTTGGAAGGGTTCAGCAGCCAGCTTGGCCGATGTCGTCACCTGCTTATCCTGGACTTGAGCAGGTGCATTCATCGATAAGGTTGAAGCAAGGACAAAGGCCAACAGACGAAGAATCATAAGCAGACAAAATGAATGATAAGGTCAGGCTTTATACCACAGCCTGGAATTCTCACCACTGAAAAACAAAACGCATACAGCTTTAATCGACTGTATGCGTCTATTTTATGCCTGTCCCATCCTGCTTAAACCAGTGCCTGTCTGGCTACCAGTACACCGTCTGCATCGGCATAAATCCAGTCGCCAGGTTTGATGGCGACACCCGCCACATTGATACGGGCATCTCGCATGCCACCGCCATGCTTGGCTGCACGCAAAGGCATGGGTGCCATGGCGCGTACGCCAATATTGCAGGCATTGATTTCATCCACATCACGGATACAACCATGAACAATAATACCTACCCAGCCATTTTTTTCTGCCAGTGCAGCCAGGTTGCCACCCACCAGCGCGCAACGGAAGCTGCCGCCACCATCAATCACCAGGACATGACCATTGCCTGGCTTTTCCAGCGTCTCCCTCACCAGCACATTGTCTTCAAATACTTTCAGCGTTACGGCCTGACCGCTGAATTTGATAACCGTACCATAGCGCATGAATATGGGCGGGATGACGGCCAGTTCATGCGTGGCGATCTTGTCTTCGTTGGCATCACAAATATCACAGGTAGCAAAGCTCATGATTTGTCCTCGTTCGTATGAACCCTCATTCTAACCAGCTAATCAACAATATTCAAACCGCCAATGCCCTGGTTTTGCTACCAACATTGATGGCCGTCAATATTGCCAACACCTGGAAGAAACCAACACAGATAAATACCCACGAAGGATGATGCGCATCCATGATGGCACCAAAAATAAGCGGCGCCACTGCCAGGCCGGAATCCAGCCCTGAATAAACGATACCATACACGCGACCCGTGGCATTTTTGGGTGCAGCAGCACGTATCATCAAATCACGCGAAGGCCCGGCAATCCCAGAACCAAAACCGATTACCCCCATCAACAGAACAGCAACGCCTGCATTGACTGCGCCGCTCGCCAGAATTAGTGAAAAAATTCCGGCAAAGCTGAATGCAAACGTAATCGTCCTGTCATGATGAGTAGTTTTCGCTGCCAGAAAACCGCCCAACAACATGCCAGCAGCCGAAGCCAGCATGTACAAAGTATAGGCAGTGGTGGCCGAACCCAGTGACATGTCATACATCTGACGCAAGCTGACGGATGAAAAGCTTTGTATGCCGCCCAAAGCCATGGCGGTCATGAAGAAAAAGCCAAAGCACATCCACACCGCAGGAATACGCATGAAATCCATCGCACCCTCGGCGGCTTTGGCAGCATGCGCTGCACTTTTATGCTGGACTATCTCGGTATACAACAGGTCGCGGTAAAAAAACAGTATAGCCAACACGGTAAAGGGCAAGAAGGCTGCACAAAACAAAGCGGTGCGCCAAGTTGTCAGACCGGCGATAGTCACCAGAAAAACAGGTGCCGCCGCCCATCCAAGATTGCCGGTTATGCCATGCACAGAAAAGGCGTAACCCAAACGTTGGCTGGATACTTTCTTATTGAGCAAGGTGTAATCAGAAGGATGGAATACACTATTCCCCACGCCAGCCAGCATGGAACCCATCAACAGCATGCTGTAATTTTGCGACATCGACAACACCAATGCGGCAAACCCCAGGCAAGATATGCCAAAAAACAAAACTGCCCTGGCACCGACCTTATCGACGATAAAGCCGGATAAAGCCTGGCCTATGCCAGAGATCACAAAAAATACCGTCATCAGCAAACCCAGTTCGGCAAATGACAAGCTAAAGGCATCCTTAATCCATGGGAATAAAGGAGCCAGTATCATATGGAAAAAGTGGGAAATGCCGTGCGCCAGGCCCACCAGGCTGATCACCATCACATCCTTTTTCATATTCTCCGGCGTTGTCTGGGTTGTCGCTGCTGTCGTCATTAAAATCATCTCCTGTTTCCAAACGCACTTGCAAGTCAAAGCAAGCTTTCAAGCAAGCAGTGTATGCAAAATCCTCTAGTCTGATTTAAGATAGATAGACAAAATTTATCGCATTTCCGCCAACCAGGAAAATAAGTCTTACAGATTAGGAATGACCATGGCAATTGAAATCCTGACCGATACCCGCCCTCAGGCACCAGACAAGCGCCCCACACCTGAGCGCCCTGTACGGCTGGCAGCTAGAAACCTGCCGACGGAAGAAGTCATCAGCATGCATAGCCACACCTGGGGGCAGTTGACTTATACGCCGCAGGGCATGATGCAGATACTGGCGAATAACAACACCTGGTTCGTGCCGCCTTTACGGGCAATCTGGATACCGCCCAATGTGGCGCATGAGGTACGTATCATTGAGCCTTCACAACTGCGGCTGCTGAACATACACGCTGACTTTGCCCCCTTTCGCGGCACAGAATGCCTGGTACTGGAAGTCTCGCCACTGCTCAGGGAATTGATCGCCAGCATGGAAGTAATAGAAGTAGCCAGTACGCGCGAGTTTCATATCGCGGCTGTCATCATGGATGAACTGCAAGCTGCAAAAACTTTACCCATACGCTTGCCTATGCCCAGAGATAAACGACTCAAAAACCTGTGTGAAATTTTGCTGGCCGACCCGGCATCCGGCATGACCATGGAAGATTATGCGATACAGGTTGGGGCATCTTCACGCACCCTGTCACGCCTGTTTGAGCAAGAGCTGGATATGTCATTCACTGCCTGGCGTCAGCAAATGCGTTTATCCAAGGCATCACCATTGATCACCAGTGGCATGCCATTATCACAAGTAGCGTCTGAGTTGGGCTATGCCAGCCAGTCGGCATTTTCTGCCATGTTCAAGAAAACTTTTGGTGAATCACCATCGAGTTTTTTCAAACAAAAATGAGTAATGATAAAAAAAGGGCAGCATTTGCACGCTGCCCCAACTTGCTTTCCTACGAAGGTCTAGACCGGTAATCTATCCCCAGGTTCCAACTAATTTCACGCCAGCTCTCCCGCTTTGCTAAACACCAGTTCGTGGTCTTTGGCATCGATCGCAATAATATCCTTGGGCCCAAATTTACCTTGCAATATCAGTTTGGACAAGACATTTTCTATCTCTTGCTGAATAGCGCGTTTTAACGGCCTCGCACCGTACACAGGATCGAAACCTGCTTCTGCAATTTTTTGCAGGGCGTCTTCGCTGACCTGCAAACCCATGTCCATCTGGCGCAAACGTTGCTCCAGGGTCTTAAGCTGTATCTTGGCAATCGCCCCTATGTTTTTCGCATCCAGTGCATGGAATACCACGATTTCATCAATACGGTTGATAAATTCAGGGCGGAAATGGGTTTTGACTTCACCCATGACGGCCATCTTGATGACTTCAGGATCGCTACCTTCCATGGCCTGTATCTGATGCGAACCCAGATTCGATGTCATGACGATCACGGTATTTTTGAAATCCACCGTTCTGCCTTGTCCATCCGTCATGCGTCCATCATCCAACACCTGCAACAGCACATTGAAGACATCATGATGGGCTTTTTCGACCTCGTCCAGCAAAATCACGCTATACGGTTTACGCCGAACCGCCTCGGTCAGATAGCCACCCTCTTCATAGCCTACATAGCCCGGTGGCGCACCTATCAGACGTGCCACCGAATGTTTCTCCATGAACTCACTCATGTCGATACGGATCAATGACTCTTCTGTATCAAACATGAAATTCGCCAGTGCCTTGCACAACTCGGTTTTACCAACACCGGTAGGCCCAAGGAACAGGAAGGAACCATACGGACGACCAGGATCACCAAGGCCAGAACGTGAACGGCGGATTGCATCCGACACTGCAGTAATTGCTTCATGCTGGCCAACGACGCGTTGATGCAATGCATCTTCCATATGCAATAATTTCTCGCGCTCACCCTGCATCATGCGCGACACTGGGATGCCAGTTGCACGAGACACAATCTCCGCAATTTCTTCTGCACCTACCTGGGTACGCAAGAGCTTCATCTTGCTGCCGTCTTGCTGGTTTTTATCCGCCTGAGTATCTGCCTGCTTGAGTTGTGCTTCCAGCTCAGGCAATTGACCGTACTGCAATTCAGACATGGTTTGCCAGTCGCCACGGCGCTTGGCTTCATCCATTTGCAGACGGATTTTTTCTATTTCTTCCTTGATATGGGTACTTCCCTGCACCAAGGCTTTTTCTGCTTTCCAGACTTCTTCGAGATCAGCATATTCGAGAGAGAGTTTGCCAATCTCTTCTTCTATCAAGATCAGGCGCTTTTTGGAGCCCTCATCTTTCTCACGTTTGACGGCTTCTTTTTCTATCTTCAACTGTATCAGGCGACGATCCAGCTTATCCATGACTTCTGGCTTGGAGTCTATCTCTATCTTGATTTTGGCCGCAGCCTCATCAATCAGGTCGATTGCCTTGTCAGGCAAGAAACGGTCAGTGATGTAGCGGTGTGACAATTCTGCCGCTGCAACAATCGCCGGATCGGTAATATCAACGCCATGATGGACTTCGTATTTCTCTTGCAAACCACGCAGGATCGCTATGGTTGCCTCGACACTAGGCTCATCAACAATAATTTTCTGGAAACGGCGCTCCAGCGCTGCATCTTTTTCTATGTATTTGCGATATTCATCAAGCGTGGTTGCGCCTACACAGTGCAATTCACCGCGTGCCAATGCTGGCTTGAGCATATTGCCAGCATCCATAGCACCCTCAGCCTTGCCTGCGCCAACCATGGTGTGCAACTCATCGATAAAGACGATAGTCTGGCCTTCATCCATGGCAATTTCCTTGAGCACGGCTTTCAGGCGCTCTTCAAATTCACCACGGTATTTGGCACCAGCCAATAAGGCAGCCATGTCCAGAGACAAGACGCGTTTGGATTTCAGGCTGTCCGGCACTTCACCATTGACGATACGTTGTGCCAGTCCTTCAACGATGGCGGTTTTACCTACACCAGGCTCACCGATCAACACAGGATTGTTTTTGCTGCGACGCTGCAAGACCTGGATAGCGCGACGAATTTCATCATCGCGGCCTATGACAGGGTCAAGCTTACCCAGACGGGCACGCTCAGTCAGATCCATTGTGTACTTCTTTAAAGCCTCGCGTTGCCCTTCGGCATCCTGGCTATCAACATTGCCACCACCTCGCACTGCAGCGATGGCAGCTTCCAGTGACTTGCGTGTCAGACCATTTTCGCGCGCCAGCTTGCCAGCCTCGGATTTGTCGTCTGTCAGTGCCAACAAGATCATTTCGCTGGCAAGGAACTGATCACCGCGCTTTTGCGATTCTTTGTCGGCTAGGTTCAGAAGGCCGACCAGCTCGCGACCGGCCTGTACTTGTCCATCCGTACCACTGACCTTGGGCAAACGTTCGAGAGCCGCTTTCAAGGCATTGCTCAGGGCGGCAACGTTCACGCCTGCCCTTTGCAATAATGAACGGCTGCTGCCATCATCCTGGTTGATTAATGCCAACAAGACGTGCACAGGCTCTATGTATTGGTTATCATTGCCGACTGCCTGACTTTGCGCGTCTGCGAGCGCTTCTTGTAGCTTGGTAGTTAATTTGTCGTGCCGCATGACTCTCTCCTGAAGAAGTAGTTAGCATACAATTTGGGGCAGCCAGTCCAATTTCAAGAATGGGCAAAGCTAAACTCGCAGTGCATTTCACGAAGTTTGTTTTATATCAAAGACCACATGGATTTACATCAGATACAAATTACTTATCTTCCTGATCAGGATAGACTATTGCTCAAATTGTCGTTTGCAGAAAAAGATAAAGCTGCCAGGCAAGAAATAGACCTCTTGTTTACCCGCAGGACAACCATGAAATTCTGGCCAGGTTTGCTGGAAGCCATGGGCAAGCAGGTCAAGATGAGCAAACCCAGTGCTGCGCACGCAAGTTCAGAACTGGTGCAAATGGAACATGAAGCCTCGGTGGCTGAAATGAAGGACAGTGGCCACTTCAATGCCCCACTGGAAGACGATGTTGAAAGCTGGCCGCTCGGCAAAGAGGCGATGCTACCAGAGAACATACAATTTCACGTCCACGCAAAGCTGCCATTCAGGATGGAATTTACAGTTGCTGGCGGCAAAAATTTTGAAATTGCCATGGGCAAGCGTTTGCTGCACGGCTTTTGCAAATTGTTCCAGGATGCTGTGGAAAAAGCAGATTGGGGTTTCACCCTGGAAATGATGGGAAGTGCTCCTGAAGCACCTCCGGCGGGAATGCTGAACTAGGCCAAATCAAAACAGATATAAAGACGGCAAAGTCTTAATCGAATTTGCCAGACTTTTTAAATTGATTAGTTGCCTCTACCAGTGCTGCTGCAATACCAGGCTCACCGCCTGCATGCCCTGCGTCAGCAATCATCTGCAAACGCGCTTCTGGCCAGGCTTGGTGCAATCTTTGCGCCGTCACTGGCGGGCAAACCACATCATAACGACCTTGCACGATGACAGCAGGCAAATGGCGGATACGGCCTATATCCTCTATCAACTGGTCTTCACGCATGAAAGCACCATTGATCATGTAATGCGCTTCCAGCCTGCCCAGACCTATGGCTACGGCATCTGACTCAAAATCGGCAATGGTATCTGGCTGGGGCAGCAAGAAGATGCAAGAACCTTCATAGCGACTCCAGTTACGCGCCGCCTCGGTGTAAATCGCAGGGTCTTCACTGAACAGGCGTTTGGCATAGGCTTGCAGCAAGTCGTGGCGCTCTTCTGCTGGCACGCCTTCTGCAAATCGTTGATGCACCTCTGGGAAGAACCATTTCATGCCATTCACAAACCATTCCACCTCAGCCTTGGTACAAAGAAAAATTCCCCTGAGGACAAAACCCAGGCAACGCTCAGGATACGCCTCGCCATAGGCCAGCGCCAGTGTAGACCCCCAGGAACCACCAAAGACCAGCCATTGCTCTATGCCCAGCATGACGCGGATTTTTTCTATATCGTCCACCAACAAGGCTGTGGTGTTATTGCGGTATTCTCCTAGCGGCAGAGACTTACCCGCACCACGCTGATCAAACAGCACGATACGATAATGCGCAGGATCAAAGAATCGGCGATGATTTGGCGCAGTGCCCCCGCCAGGCCCGCCATGCAGGAAAATCACAGGCTGGCCATTGGGATTACCACTTTCCTCCCAATACAAGGTATGCATATCATCGACTGGCAGCATGCCAGTACGGTAAGGTTCTATGACAGGGAACAAAGAAGTAGTATCTGCGCTCATATGAATAAGAAATAGATGAAATAGTGTAGGTAGCTAACAGGGATTATACTCATGTACATAGAGAAGCAATAGGCAATATTGCAACATCTGATTGTGTATTGCGGAATAGACTTTTATTTTTTATGATGCTGTTTTCACATTCATCGTTCAATCATGCCCTTATCAGATCCCCGCACTAATTCGAATGAACCTGAACAATTGGGTGCTCCGGGACTGTACAGTTATTGGTCACGCACGATGGCTGCCTTGAACGGCAAAGGTACAGGAAATAATCCAGAATTTCACAGGGATCGTCTGCTCCTGCATGTCTTGGGCTTGGGTTTGGAACAAACCTCACAGTATCTGTCGCAAAACCGACCAGGCTTTCAGGAGTTCGAGGCCTGGATTATCCAGACGGCAGGCAGGCCATCCAGTAACACCATCGCCCGTTTGCAAAATTTGTATTTCGGCAGCCCACTCCCTGACGATGTCTCAAGCTTATTTGAACAGGTCACCAACATGCCTGACGTATTCAGTCAGGAAGATTTGCAGCACTGGACAGAGCATGGCTACGTCATACTGCATGAAGCAGTGCCCGCTGCGGATTGTGCGATGGCAGCCCGGACTATCTGGGATGCACTGGGTGCAAGCGAAGAGAATGAAGCATCTTGGTACCACAGGGGGCACGCCAACATCATGGTGCAATTGTTCCAGTCACCCGTTTTTGAAAAAAACCGTCGTTCGCTGCGCATTCACAAGGCTTTTGCACAATTGTGGGGGACTGCAGATTTATGGGCCACCACAGACCGCTGCAGCTTCAACGTTCCTGAGAAACCAGGTCACGTCTTTCAAGGCCCGGACCTGCATTGGGATGTGAGTTTGCAGCAACCTGTGCCACTTGCTACGCAGGGCGTACTTTACCTGACCGACACACCACCAGAGCAAGGCGCACTCACGCTGGTTCCCGGTTTTCATCAAAGGCTGGGTAAATGGATGGATGAATTGCCAGAGAGTGCTTACCCCAGAGAGCAAGACTTGCATGCACTGGGTTCAATGCCTGTAGGTGGCAAGGCTGGCGACCTGGTCATCTGGCATCAGGCCCTGCCCCATGGCAGCCGCCCCAATCGTGGCAAGAAACCACGCATCGTGCAATACATCAATATGCTGCCCAGTCAACTACAGATACATGAAACCTGGCGCTGAGCACACCGCGCCATTTAATGAAGAAGCGCTTTATAGGTGGCAAAACCCGCAAAGCAACAGAGAATGGAGCCCAGCAAATGCGCGCCGCTATGCAGCATGGCCCAGCCGTAATCACCGCGATGTAAAAGGCCCATAGCTTCTGCAGAAAAAGTAGAAAATGTCGTCAGGCCACCAAGGAAACCTGTAATCAAAAACAGCCGCCATTCAGGTGAAAGGTGTGGATTGGCAGAAAAAAAAGCAACCGCAAAACCAATGACGTAACCACCACCCAGATTCGCTACCAGAGTCCCGATCGGGAACAAGGGCAAAACACCGTTCAGCCACAATCCCAAAGCCCAGCGCAGCCAAGCACCAAATGCTGCGCCTGTACCAACGGCCAGCGCACCAAGCCAGCTCATGCAGGATCCCCTCCTTGGGCCGGCATGTTCCACTTTTGCAGTGCCAGGTCATCGGTTTCACGCGCATCTACCCAACGAGAACCCTCAGGCGTTTGTTCTTTTTTCCAGAAAGGTGCCTGGGTCTTTAAATAATCCATGATGAATTCGCAGGCAGCAAAGGCATCACCTCGATGACGTGTCGCCACAGCCACCAGTACAATCTGGTCCAGCGGCTGCAAAGGCCCTACCCTGTGTATGACTAGGGTATTGATGAGATCCCAGCGCGCCTGCGCCTGCACAACTATCTGTTCCAGCGCCTTTTCTGTCATGCCAGGATAATGTTCCAACTCCATGGCACTGATATTTTGCCCATCATTGATATCGCGCACCAGGCCTACAAAGCTGACCACGGCACCTATACCAGGATTGCCCTGGCGCAGTTGTTCCAATTCTGCACTCAGATCAAAGTCAACAGTCTGCACGCGGATAGTCATGCCAGTCATGCCTCACCCCCCGGTAACCGGAGGGAAGAAAGCGACTTCTGCACCTTCACTGATTTTCGTATCAGGTTCACACATTTGCTGGTTATATGCCATGCGCAAAGCGCGCCCCGGTGCCAGCACGTCAGCCCAGACATCACCACGTGCGACCAGCCAGGATCTGACTTCGCCTACGGTGTTGATATCTGCGGGCAAGGCTACCTTTTGCTCAGACATGCCCAGTTTTTCACGGACACTGGCAAAAAAACGTAATTGTATATTCATCATCTGAAACACTAGAAATATGGGAAGGCAGAACCTGACAGATTACATCAGGCTGCTAAATGGGATATATCGTACCAGCTCACCCTTGCGTATGCTCTGACCTGGCGCAAGATCGATCAGGCCATCACCCCAGACTGTGGAGGTCAATACACCCGAACTTTGATTAGCGAACAAATCCAGTCCACCATCGACATTCAGGCGGCCCCGCAAAAATTCATTGCGTCGATCTGGTTTCAGCCAGTCAAAATCAGCACGCACATGGTAAGCAGCAGGTTCAACTTTTTCCACGCCCTGCATGCGCAGGATGAATGGGCGGACGAACAGCAAGAAAGTCACGAAGCTGGACACCGGATTACCCGGCAGCCCCATGAAAAACGCCTTGCCTACTTCCCCAAAAGCCAAGGGCTTGCCTGGCTTCATGGCTATCTGCCACATATTCAGGCTACCCTCAGCCTCAACGGCTGGTCGTATATGGTCTTCTTCACCAACAGAAACACCGCCCGAGGTAATAATGAGATCATGATCATGGCTGGCACGGCGCAAAGTGTCACGCGTGGCGTCCAGCTTGTCTGGCACGATGCCATAATCTGTGACCAGGCAACCCAGGTCTTGCAATAAACCAGTCAGCGTAAAGCGGTTGGAGTTATAAATTGCACCCGGCTTCAAAGGCTCCCCCGGCATGGTCAATTCGTCGCCAGTAAAAAACACCGCGACCCTGGGCAAGCGTAATACCGGTAATAGCGCTAAACCTACCGAGGCAGCCAAACCCAGTTCTTGCGCTCTCAAACGCGTTCCCGCTTTCAGGATAGTGGCACCTGTCTGGATATCTTCTCCCTGCCTGCGCACCCATTCACCAGTCCTTGGTTGATGTTTGATAAGCACAAAATCACCGTCAGCTTGACATTGCTCTTGCATGACAACGGCATCTGCCCCCTGGGGTATCATGGCGCCAGTGAAGATGCGTGCCGCCGTACCTGGCTCTAAGGCCTGGGCGACATGGCCAGCAGGTATTCTTTGTGAAATACGCAGGCGGCTCTCACCACTGTTGCAATCGCTGGCGCGCACGGCATAGCCATCCATCTGAGTATTGTCCACAGGCGGCACGTTCAATAAGGATGACTGGTCCGCAGCGAGGATGCGGCGATTGGAGGCGATTGTCGCCAGCGTTTCCACACCTTCAATGGGGCGCACTGCTGACAACAAAAAGTCTAGCGCTTCTTTGGCGCTTAACATTGGTTTGGACATAGTTCAGATTTCCACTTCAGCTTATGTAGTATTAAGCTGCATTGTAGCGTGAGTCCCGGCGGTTGACTTATGGGAGCGCCACTAAGCCTTATAGTAAATCTAAAGAAATCTGAAAAAAAAATCCACACGTAATGAAGTATGTGGATTTTTATCTTAAAGCCCAGATGCAGATCAAGACCACATCGCAAAAATCAGCAAGTCATCAAGGCACAATGGCAAGCTGACCATTCTGGACCGTGACCCTGACCCTGTCACCGACACGGTAATAATTATTCGGTTCGACCAGCACAGCACGCTGGTCGCCGTTATGCAGGCGTATAGTCAATTCCAGTTTATTCCTTGGGGAGGAACCACGCTCCATTTCATTGCCAATCACGCCGCCAGCAATCGCACCACCTATGGTAGCCAGATCACGCCCTGTGCCTTTGCCAACCTGATGTCCAAGCACGCCACCAAGCAAAGCACCAACCACTGCACCACCACCAGAAGAACCGCCGCTACCAACATTCACTTCACGCATACCAACAATAGTTGCAGTATCCACATAACTATTTTGATACTGATTAGCATAAGGTTGTGACTGAGGATACTGTGGCTGGTACTGCGACGGATATTGTGCAGGATATTGATTTTGCGTATGCGCTGGATAACGCTGAGTCGCACATCCTGCCAACACGCCAACAAGAGCAAATGTGGTCAGGATAGTAAGCTTGCGCATGATGAACTCCGAAAAAAGTAAGATAAGCAATCAACGCGGCAGCACAATTATTGTTGACTGCCAGGATAAAAAAAAGATCAAGCAATTGAAACTTGCATTTACCACCACAAACTAAGACAAGTAAAACTTTAACTCCTGAACCCAAATATTGGTCGAACTTTGAAAACATACGTAAGCAAAGACTACCAAGCGTTTGTTTCAGAATAACAAATTTGAAGTCAAATCACCAATGAAATTGCAACATGGATACAAATAGGAACGATTATCATTTACTTTTCTATTCCATTTAGTTACAATTGCACACTGATTTTTTTACATTCCCACCTCAGCCATTCTTCAAGAAAAGCCAGCGGTATTTATTTTTAATCTTATTTTCCCCCCAGGAAATATCATGGCCCACATCAAGAGTCGCAAGCACAAGCACGCCCTGTTCACTTCGCTCAGCAATTCACGTTTCAACCATACAATGACTGTCGCAGCGGCCGCGTTTTTGCTGCCTATCGCTGCCCACGCTGCCGACCCGGCCTTGCCAGAAGTCAAAGTAACAGCAAAAACAGAGAATGACTTCAAAGCTGACAAAGCGTCGTCTGCAAAGTACACCCAGCCTCTGGTTGACACAACTCAAACTATCACCGTCATCAAGCGCGAGCTGATAGACCAACAAGGTGCACTGACGTTGACTGAAGCCTTGCGTAATACGCCTGGCGTAGGCGCGTTCTTCCTGGGTGAAAATGGCAATACCAACACTGGTGACACTATCTATATGCGCGGTTTCGATGCTTCCAGCAGCATTTATGTTGATGGCGTCCGCGATCTGGGTTCGATTTCACGTGATTTGTTCAATATTGAACAAATCGATGTTCTCAAAGGCCCGGCCGGTACTGATGGTGGTCGTGGTTCCCCTACTGGCTCGGTCAACCTGGTCAGCAAACAAGCGAATCTTGATGATGCAACATTCGGCAACATCACAGTCGGTAGCGGCAGCCAGAAACGCGTAGCACTTGACTGGAACAAAGTCATCAGTGCTGAACAAGGTTCTGCCTTCCGTTTGAATGTGTTTGACCAGGATAGTGGCGTTGTTGGCCGCAATGAAGTCAAAAACAAGCGCTGGGGTGTCGCTCCTGCGATTGCATTTGGCTTGAAATCCCCTACCCGTTTCTATCTGAATTACCTGCATGTACAGCAAGACAATGTGCCTGATGGCGGTGTACCAACAATAGGTTTGCCAGGCTTTAGCAGCCCGGATCCGAAACGCCCATTCCTGGCCACGGCACCAAAAGTCAATCCAGAGAACTTCTATGGTTCCCGTAGCGACTTTGACAAAGTTACTGCTGACATGCTGACTGCTCGTGTAGAACATGATTTCAACAACAAAGTCAAGCTGATCAATACTGCCCGCTATGGCAAGACCAGCCAGAATTACCTGTTGACAGCTTTCATGGGCTCCACCGCCAATTTGCTGACACCGTCAGCCACCGATATCTCGACATGGACACTGGCTCGTAGCATCCGTACCCTGAAAGATCAGGAAAATGAAATCCTGACCAACCAGACCAATCTGGTTGCAGACCTGGATTTAGGCGGCTTAAAGCATAGCCTGGTAGGCGGTATAGAAGTCACGAACGAAAAACAAAATACCTGGGGCAACAATGGCTTGGGTACTTTGCCAGCAGCCAATTTTTACAACCCAAATCCAAACGACGCTATCACTGGCCTGGCACCTGTACGCAATGCGGTGTTCACCCGTGGCAGTACCAATACTGTCAGTGCCTATGTGTTTGACACAATCAAGTTCAGCCCTGAATGGCAAGCGAACGCGGGTGTCCGTATTGATCACTACACAACTGACTATTCTGCGGCCAGCCTGTCAACAGCAAGCGCCAATCCAACCTTGCCGGTGGGCACGCCTATCCCAACCAATCTGAACATGGCTGGCAACCTGGTTAATTTCAAACTGGGTGCATTGTATAAACCAACTAAAGACAGCAGTGTCTATGCATCGTACTCCACTTCCAAGCAACCTCCGGGCGGCTCCAACTTTGCTTTGAGCTCAGCTGCCAGCAGCGCTGCCAATCCAAAGTTTGACCCGCAAGAAACCAAGAATATGGAAATTGGTACCAAATGGGATTTGCTGGATCAAAAACTGTCCTTCACTGCAGCGATTTATCGCACAGAAGTATCCAATGAAGTGGTGCAAAACCTGGCTGACTTGATGTACTACCAAACTGGTAAAAAGCGCGTACAAGGTCTGGAACTGGGTGTGACAGGCGCGATCAACCGTAACTGGCTGGTCAGTGCAGGCTATACCCGCATGGACACCAGCGTTGAAAGTGGCCCTCTGGTCACTGCCAGCGGTATCAACAACCTGAGCTACACGCCAAAACAAAGCTTGACGGCATGGACTTCCTACCAGTTGCCTATGGGCATCAAACTCGGCGGTGGAGCACGCTTCGTTGATGCACTGTTGCGCGGCACGGATGGCGCAGTTGGTACACCAGCAAAGACAGAAGCCTATTGGGTAGTTGATGCGATGGCCAGCTATGCTGTCACCAAGAACGTAGACCTGCAATTGAACGTCAACAACCTGACCGACAAAGTCTACGTTGCGGCCATCAATAAGAGCGGTTATCGTTATACCCCTGGTACACCAAGAGCGGTGAGCCTGACAGCAAATGTAAAATTCTAAAGTAATATCGGCCCCTCACTCTCTTGAGGGGCTTTTTTTCTGGAGCAATAGCAATGATGCTACATATACCTGGCGTGCTCAGCCGTGAGCAAGTCAGCGCAATTCGCCAACGGCTGGACGCAGCAAACTGGGTGGATGGCAAACAAACAGTGGGTGCGCAAGGTGCCCAGGTTAAACGCAACCGTCAACTGCCTGAACATTCTGCACTAGCACAAGAACTGGGTCACATCGTTCTGGCTGCATTGAAAAACAACCCCATTTTTTTTGCTGCCGCCCTGC
This sequence comes from Undibacterium sp., assembly GCF_030683615.1. NCBI lineage: Bacteria > Pseudomonadati > Pseudomonadota > Betaproteobacteria > Burkholderiales > Oxalobacteraceae > Undibacterium > Undibacterium sp. Next base: position 22,823 of record NZ_JAUXQE010000025.1, on the reverse strand, counting down.
CATTGCGCATAGTCCCGCCACTGTTCAATTCCTATGCTGGCGGCGAACACTATGGCCTGCATGTTGATGGTGCGGTACGCAATGTCGCCAACGCCAACTACAGCCTGCGCACCGATGTATCATCCACTTTGTTCCTGTGTGACCCGGAAGACTATGACGGTGGCGAACTGGAAGTAGTCGACACCTACGGCACGCATGAAGTTAAATTGCCAGCCGGTGACCTGATACTTTACCCATCCACCAGCCTGCACCAGGTTCTGCCAGTCACACGTGGCGAGCGTGTTTGTTCTTTCTTGTGGACACAAAGCATGATACGCGATGATGCACGCCGTACCATGCTCTTTGAAATGGACCAAAACATTACCCGCCTGCGCAGCCAGCTTGGCGATAGCCATGAAGTGCTAAGTCTCACTGGCCAGTACCACAACCTCTTGCGTATGTGGTCCGAAACCTGAGTCTCTTCCTGATTTACACCAGCTTCACCCATTCCATCCCCGGCACACGCCGGGGAAGTTATTTTAGCGATTCAAACAGTCTTCGCAAAAAACACGTGGCTCGTTCACACCAGAAAAACCTGTCTGCGAACTCATGCCACGCACAAAGGCATACTTTGTCAGATCATCCGCCGGATAGCTACAAGCCATTTCTTGTGCAATCGGCCGTTTAACCATTGAAGATGATCAATGTAAAAACTGTGCAATTCATGAAACATCAAGTCCTGGGCAATCGCCATACCAAAAATGGTAAAGAGAACCATTCTTATTTATGCCAAATTGAGCGAACTTTGCAAACCTTTCAATCAATTCCTGGCTAGTCCCAGACTGTTCTGGCAGGCTTGAGGCGTGCATTTCCCCTATAATGGGTGTGTACCTCTGCCTTGCCTGTCTGCAGGTAGCGGAGTATCGGAAATTTTTTAGGCAGATTCAAGAAAACAGCAAATCCCATTAATCAGCATATGCGATTCAATAATTCTATCCGCCAGAAAACCCGGAGCATGGATGCTTAAGCCGTTTTCCGACTATGTCGCCAACAAGAGATTTGAATCCCTCGATGGTCTGCGTGCCATCAGCATCATTGCTGTCATCTGGCATCACACTGCCCCGGCTGGCGTCCATGCAATCCTGGCGGGTCTCGGTGCGCAAGGAGTGCAATTGTTCTTCGCCATCAGCGGTTTTTTGATCACGAGCTTATTGCTTAGAGAACGTGAACGCAATGGCAAGCTAGACCTCAAGGCATTTTACCTGCGCCGTTCCTTGCGCATCTTCCCGCTGTATTACGGCACGTTGTTGCTATACATAGGCCTGGTTTTTTTGCTTGAACGTCATACCGCTGTGGGCCAGGCTTTTTTCCAGAACCTGATTTACTTTGCCACCTACACGTCAAATTTATTTGTAGCCCTGGATGGGCGGGTGATTTTTTACTTTGCCTGGTCGCTGGCTGCAGAAGAGCAATTTTACCTGGTGTGGCCACCCTTGCTTTTGGTAGCTGGATCAGCCAAGCGAGCCAGCGTCATTCTCGCTATCGTCATTATTGCCTGCATCGCTAGTCAATTGCTGGGGCAACACAGCCTTGATGTGATTCAACTGCCTATTGTACTTGGCGCCTTGCTGGCGATAGGTTTGAATAACGAAACCGTATTTACTTCGCTTTACCGCATACTTGGCCAGACATGGTCTGCTCCATTGATATTTATTGCGCTTTTACTGTCTTTAATCAGCAATGCATTACCAGGCTTTGTTTCATCCATACTGTTTGCTGCCGTGGTTGGCGCTTGTGTCATACAGACGCAGCATCCTTTGGCACCCATACTCAGCTTCAAACCACTTGCCTACCTGGGAGCTATCAGTTATGGCATGTACATGTTGCACATGCTGTGCAAAAATTTTGTCAGCAAGCTTTTCAAGACATTCCAGATTGGTGACCCTGGCATCGCAGTTTTCCTGCTCACCATGCTCATCACCATCATCCTGGCCAGCATCAGTTACCGCTATTATGAATCGTGGTTCCTGCGCTTGAAAACACGCTTTGAGCGCTAGACTATAGAGCACTGCCAGATTCAAGCCCCCTGCCAGGAAAAATGCTCAAGCTTGGCAGTTGATCTTCTCCGCCCTCTTTGATCAATACCGGCATCAAACAGGGGGATCAAACTAGCAAACCGGGCTTGCCAGGAGTTATTGACCCTGAACTGCGCCAAACTCTCAGCGCTGCTGCGATGTAGCAAGCAATTTTTTAGCAAGCTGGAAAAATCCCTGCACTCATCATACAAAAACACACCCTCTTCTTCTGCCCGCAAGGACATTTCCCCAAAGTTGGAAGACAAAACCGGTATCCCCAAAGAACGGTATTCATAGTATTTAATAGGGTCCACCGATGCCGTCAGCAGTTTGCGCTTGAACGGAATCAATCCTACAGAAAATTTTTGCATCGCGCGCATTGCCTCCGCATGGCTGCAAGCCGGCAGGATTTGCACATTGTCAGGCAATGCGCATGGCGGTGGCGTGAACACAGGACCTATCAAGCGGACACGGGCCTGCGGATCGCTGATGCTCAATGAGGACGCTAGGCTCACCACTGCTTCCCAGTCAAACCAGTGGCCTATGGTGCCAACATAGCCATACACAGGGGCCTGTATGGATCTTGGCAATGCAGGCGGCAAATTATCACTGTCACAGGCATTCAAAATCAAACTGAGTTTGTCGTCATGTGCAGAAAAACGCGATACGGCACTGGAGGAAACGACAATTTTATTCACCCTGCCAGCGAGATGCCGTTCAGTAAATTCCATGGCCTTGCTGGAAATCCCCTCATAGAATGCAGGAAAATCATCCATGGCATCGTAAAGGGAAGGCAATTCAGGATGTCGTGCCATGGCTTGCAAGGCCAGCTTGGAAGGTTTGCCCACCACAATCTGCGCCCTGCCACCAGCGACGAAACTGTCTATCTCTGCCATGGTCTTGCGCCACATCCATTGATGCAAATAACCTGATGCGGGCAATGGTTCTATGGGCAGTGCCGCCACTTCCACCAGTTTCAGCCAGTCTGCCTTGAGCGGATTTTCCTGTGTTTTCACAGTTGAACAAGAGCGCGGCTTTTGTGCCATTTTCGCTGCAAGAATGCGTTGCACATCAGCTATACCTGGCAAGCGCGTAGGATAAGGATCTACCCACAACACCCTGGCTTTAAATTGCTGATGAAACCACTGTACAAACTGATGCGGTCTTTGTGCAAAGCTATGCCAGGGCACTGGCGAGAAATAGACGAGGCGCATCATGCAGGCTCAATCTCAAGCTCAACTTCTACCCCCTGAAGTACAGGCGACTTATGACCAGAAAAATGTTGCTGCAACACTTGCACGATACGTCCTGCAGCCAGGCCATCACCATAAGGCGATACCCCTCTGGCCATGGCACGATAGGCTACTTCATCGTCCAGCAGGATTTGCGCTTCAGCGACGATATTTTCAAAATTGGCACCAACCAGTTTCACTACCCCCTGCTCTACCGCCTCTGGTCGCTCAGTTTCTTCACGCAAGACCAAAACAGGTTTTGCCAGAGCGGGTGCTTCTTCCTGTACTCCACCAGAATCACTGATGATCAGGTAAGCGCGTTTCATGGCAGCGACAAATGGCGCATAGTCCAGTGGCTCACATAAATGTATATTGGCGCACTTGCCCAGCGTAGCATGGGCAACTTCCTTAACATTTGGATTTGGATGAACAGGATATAGGAATTGCACATCCGGGTTATCTGTCGCCAGTTTCAGAATGGCGCGGCAGATATGCGCGAAAGGCTCACCAAAATTTTCACGCCGGTGAGAAGTCACCAATACCAGGCGCTTGCTGGCATCCAGGTCTATGCCCAGGTCCAGTTCGCGTTCAGCCGTCATCAAGAGTGCATCGATGACAGTATTGCCGGTGACGATAATGTCTGCATCCGACACACCTTCTTTCAAGAGATTTTGACGTGAGCTTTCGGTAGGTGCGAAATGCCAATGAGCGAGGCGGCCTGTCAGTACGCGATTGATTTCTTCAGGAAATGGATTATCCCTGTCCCAGGTACGCAAACCAGCTTCCACATGGCCTATGGCTATTCTGTGATAGAAGCAAGCCAGCGAGACCGTCATCACTGTCGTTGTATCACCCTGCACCAGAACTACATCCGGTTTTTCTGCCAGCAGGACTTCATCCAGGTCGAGCAACATGCGGCCAGTCAGCGTGGTCAGCGATTGATTCGGACGCATCATGTTCAAATCGATGTCGGCTTCAATATCAAAGAAAGCCAATACCTGATCCAGCATCTGGCGGTGCTGGGCAGTTGCCAATACCCGCACTTGCGCCCATGGCTGCTGTTGCAAGGCCAATATTACCGGAGCCATTTTGATGGCTTCAGGACGTGTACCGACGACACACAGTATTTTTTTCATGATGATGTTTTCTTTCTGATTCAGAAATTTCTGAAAATGATATTCAATGACTATCAAGCCTTTTCAAAGGCTTTCTCCATGGCTCTGGCACGGCAATCCCAATCATTGGCGTCTGCCAATTGCGCCAGGCGCTGGGTAAATACAGGGTCGTCTTTTACCGCAAAGGCCGCATCCAGCGCATCGCTGAGTGCTTCCACGCTATTGCCGGAAAATACTTCTTCAAAAGCGACGCACTCTTCCATGTCCCTGGTAACGACGACAGGTTTTTCCAGGGCAAAGTATTCAAACAATTTGAGTGGTGAAGTCGTACGGGCAATTTCACCTGGTGCGAACGGGATAAAGCAGACATCAAACTGGCGCGCATAGGCTGGCAATATCTGGTAATCAACCGTGCCCATATACAAAAGATTGTCGGCTTTAAGCAATTTCTCTGAACCACCGTAATAATCAGGTCCGATAAATACAAAGCCAAGATCAGGGCGACTAGTGACCAGATCGGCCACCGCCTCATACCAGAGCCAGGGGGCCAGCGCGCCAAAATAACCAACCACTTTGCTGTACTTGCTGCGGAAGCTTTTCAAATTTTGTGGCAATGGCGTGCTCAAATGCTTGGGGTGGCGATAGTGCATGGTATCCACACCGTTTTGCGCGAGGATGACCTTGTCTGCACCGACGGCAGCAATGGCTTCAGCTTCCAGTTTCCTGGCGGATGCCACGACATAATCGGCACCGCCATTGAAAGCAAAATCTTTCAGCGCCAACAAGCGCCGCACATTTTCTGCATCGCCACTGATTTGCGGATCAATGTGATCTATGTATTCATAGACCAGGGTGCCACGCTTGCCATTTTCCAGCAGCAGTTCGGGGGTGTTCGCATATGCAGTCGAATACAGGGAGCGCGTCACATCCTGCAATTGATTGACTTCATGACGATTGGTGATCCAGACATTTTTCACCACTTCCCTGCAACCCTGCACATCATCTCCAGCCCAGTTGTCGGTGCGATAAATCACCAGGTAACCAAGGCGGCCAAAGGCAGCGGCTATATGCTGTGGACGTTGATACAGCGGCACATTCCAGTCGATAACCAGTTCTTGCACGAAGATGCCTTTGTAATCAGCGCGATGTGACAACACTTGTTGCTGAAACTCGGGCCAGCTCAAATCCTTGTTTGTTGATTTCGTTACGACGGCATTGCCCGCAGCCGGCGTGGCTGCAGGCAGCCCAGCAACAAATGCCTGAGGCGCGGCACCATTGCTTGCTGGCGCAGTACGCACCCAGCGTACAAAGTCATGCCTGGGGCCATGCAGCGCCCAGCGCATTTTTGCTGGCAAACGCCAGAATACAAACTTTGCCAGGTCATACGAGGCACGCCCGGGACTTTGCACAAACTGTTTAGTGAAACGCAAAGGCCGCGTCAGTATCCAGGAATAAGACTGCTTCAAGGATTTGATGGCTTCTTCCTTGCCGTGCACATCCAGATTCAGCCTGGCCATTTGCGCATCGCGCACATCAAGTTGCTGCAATAATTTTGCATAGTCTTGCTCTTTTTGATGCAGGTTTTCTGACAATTGCTGATGGCTGGCATTGAGCTGCTGCAACTTCGCATCACGTATCGCAATTTCAGTTTGTGCTTCAGACTCTTTGCTCATCTGCGCTTGCAATTCGTGTTCGCAGCTTTGCAAATTCTCATTGAGAATGGCAATTTCCTGATTGCGCGCATCCATATCCTGCTGGATTTTTTCGCACTTCTCCACCAATCTGGCAAGAGCTTGTTGCTGTTGCTGACTGAATTGCTCATGCTGGCCTAGCATTTGTTGCTGATGGGAGTTTTCCAGGATCTGCTTTTCTTGCGTTTGCTGTAACTGCTGCAAGAGCAACTGATTTTTACTTAGTGCCTCTTGCAATTGACTCAGTTCAGAATGTGTATCCTGTTGCGCCACGTGTACCTGACTTAAGCGCAGGCCAAGTTTTTTAGTCCAGGCAGTATCTGCATACATCAGGATGACCTGGTCACCTTGCCACAAACTATTTTCCAGATTGCGACAATCGACCACCTTGGCCCAGATCAGGCTAAAACCATTTTCCAGTTGCAGCGGTATGTTTTCAGGAAGAAAAGAATAAAAATGCTCGCTATCGCGTTGCAGTTCGCGATAAGGCAAAGCCAGTACAACTGCTTTCCTGGCACGTTGACTGATGGTGTGCAAAACCTGGTAGGGTTGATGAAAATGCTCCAACGTATTCGAAGAAAATACCAGATCAAAATTATCCTGCCCAGTCGCGGCTTGCTCCAGCCAGTTGCTATTCACGAAATGCAAACCTGGGTAACGCGTGCTGGCTTGTTGAATCGCTGAAGCAGAAAAATCCACGCCAGTGATTTTTTCACAAGCCACATAGCTGGCCCAGACATCCGTGCCATCGCCTTGGGCGCAGCCCCAATCTGCCAGATTCAAATCTTGCTGGCGGATTTGATCCAGTAACCAGGACGGCAGATGTTGAATGGCCACTCTGGCAAAGAAGCGCGATTGCTGGTCGCCCTTGCAGGCCAACCAATCATTGCCAAATCGCGTATCCCAATACGCACGGGAATTAATTTCTGTTTGCATGTTTTTACTATCTATCACTGATGTGTACTGCTACTTTGATTTCGACTAGGCTGCCAATACTTGTTGCCTGGCACTCACGGTTGGCACAACTACCTCTTGCTCAATCGGCGGCTGGAACAAACCAAAGAAACGCTGATCGGCCAGAGAAGAGAAATAATGCGCACCCTCTATGTATTCGTAATAATGAATATCCCTGTGCAGACGGTTTTCTACCGCTGCCACCAGCAGATACTTACCAGTGACCAAGGGATTGGTAAGCTTGAAGCTGACTTCAAATTGTTCAGCATCGGGCAAGCGCATCGCTGCAAAATCATGCGTCGTCGATACGATAAGATCACTGCCTTTTAAATCCTTGATGGATACGGCAATACTTAAATGTTCTCGCGAGATGTTTGCTGGTATGCGCAAACTGATTTTGACATCCAGTTCACTACCCCATTCATGTACATCCCTGCGTGCGCCGTTTGTATCTAGCACAGACGCCGAAAGTATCAAGCCCTTGTGTGATCCCCAGTGAGTCGTGGGACGACTATCCAGAGCGACTTCTTCTGCACTATGCAAACTCCCTCTGATACCAGGCAAATCTCCGCCAGACATGGAGATGCTGGCAACTGCCTGCACTTTCTCATCTTCGTTAGTGGCCGCATCATCATCCTGGAACATCATTTCCATATAGCGCCCGGTAACAGGAAAGACATCCCCCTGCTCCAGCATGCAGCCCTTGTCCAGCCAGATGGCACGGTCGCACAGGGTGCGCACCGAACTGACGTCGTGACTGACAAACAGAATGCTGGCCCCGGTCTTTTGTATATCCTTGATACGGCGCATGCACTTGGCTACAAAGCGAGCATCACCAACTGCCAAAGCTTCATCAACGATCAGGATTTCCGGATCGACGTGAATGGCAATTGAAAAAGCCAGGCGTGCGTACATGCCGCTGGAATAGGTCTTGACTGGCTGATCCAGGAAATCACCTAACTCGGAAAACGCCAGAATTTCATCCATGCGACCCAGCATCTGCTCTTGCGGAAACCCGAGGATAGCTGCGTTCAATAAAACGTTTTCACGCCCGGTAAATTCGGTATTAAATCCTGCTCCCAGCTCCAGCAAGGCCGCGACCCTGCCATGCGTGGTGACTGTGCCCGAGGTCGGCGACAAGGTGCCGCATATCATTTGCAAGAGGCTGGACTTGCCACTGCCATTACGGCCTATGATGCCCACTGTTTCACCTGGCGCAATCTCGAAGGACACGTCGCGCAAGGCCCAGAATTCTCGGTAATAAGTTTTGGCGCGTGACAGCAGCATTTGCTTGAGCCTGTCCTGCGGCTTGTCGTAAAGGTGATAGCACTTGCTCAGTTGCTCTACCTTGATAGCAAATTTAGAGAACATCAGCAAACCCCTTACGCGTTTTTTGAAACCAGGCAAATCCCAACCAGGCAATCAGACCAGAAATGAAGAGATAAATCAGCCAGCTTTGCCAATCCAGGTGTTTACCCCAAATCATGGCATCACGACTTTGCTCTATCACCTGCGTCAAAGGACTCAACTGCACCACCGCACGAAAATCTTCAGGCAAGGCGACTATCGGATAAAACACGGGCGACAAAAAAGTCAGCACTGAGACAGCAACACCAACAACCTGATGGATATCACGAATAAATACTCCTAGCGAAGCCAGCAACCAACTCAAGCCCAAACTCAAGAGCACCAAAGGCAACAACACTGCTGGCAAATAGAAAATGGTCGCAGGCGGAATGCCAAAAAATATCGAGTAAAAAATCAACCAGACAGTCAAGCTGATCAATAAATGAAAACAGGCTGCCCCCATGGCAACCACAGGCAAAATCTCCAGCGGGAAGATGACTTTCTTGACGTAATTGACGTTACTGACGACCAGAGATGGCGAACGGTTGACGCATTCAGAAAACAAGCCAAACACCATCAGGCCAGCAAACAAAACCAGGGCAAACTCAGTCTTGGAGTCAGATCCACCTGTCCAGCGCGCCTTGAACACCACGCTAAATACAAAGGTATACACGGCCAGCATCAGCACGGGATTAAAGAAAGACCACAACAGTCCCAACAATGAGCCCTGATAACGGATCAACACTTCTCGCTGGATCAAACTCACTATGAGTCTGCGATGCTGTCTCAATGAAACTAGCAAGCTATAAGGCGTAATAGAGGGTACTGCGTGAGGATTCATTAAAAATGTCGATTCAAAAAATGTGCGCCATAATCATGGTCACAAAAAGCCATCCCTTCGCTAAAGCAAAGGTGATATGTAGATTCCCCAAAAAGGGCGCTTTGAATGCAAAGCATTCAAACAAGATTAATTTTTAATTTTTCCCAGTACAAAAAAAATGTACTGCGTTCTTGCCACGGCAAATAAATGCAGGCCGCTGCAAAGAGAAACACCTTGATTCGCTCGTATCGGGTGCTCAACTATTACGCAAAAAAAATGCTCAACAGATGAGTACTATTTCAAGAAGCGATTATACGAAGAGGGGTCGAAAAGAATTTCTGCCAAATGTCGCGTAATTGTATGTTATTTGTACAAGCAAGAATACCCGCTAAGTAGTTCCACGTAGAGAGTGCGTATCTACTTGCAGTCATGTGAGTGCGTCTATTCCTCTTGCAGTTGATTAATAAATGCGGTCCATCGCTACTGCAAAATAGCCGGCGGCGCAAAAACCAGGCAGAACAAGGAAGATTCTCAATCTTGAAGCGACGGGCGTACTAGCATGGGCGCTGCTTAACACGATCAATCGCGTTGCAAGTGCCTGGCTTTTCAGCACATCAAGCGGCAAAGGAAGAAATGTGCCATCGCCCCTCGCTTCCTTTGTCGCTTTTTATACGCGGTCTTTAGATCGGCTCATGATCTAGCCATCAGCATGTCGCCGCAGGTAGCAATAGACACCCCATAGCTCGATCAATCCCATGCTGGCGATGCCAGCGTCTATGCCTAGGTACGAAAAGCGCGTTAAGAGCAATTCCAGCTCGCTGATGAACGTGGGCTTCATGCTACCACCTCATCATCCGGCGTATCAAACAAAGAGTAAGACGCTTTGCCGCCGTAGATGTACTTTCCCACGCGATGCACTTTGCCGCAGGCGCTTTCTTCATACACCCACACCAAATCGACGATATGCCCTCGCTCAATCAAATTCAATTTGCGCGCTGGTGGGTGGAGAATGTCGAGATGCATGTTTGCCTCGATGGTAGAGACGCCACCAAGGGTTTGCATGGCGACTAGCAGGCGATGGCAGCGTATCTGTGTCAGTGCCGCTATGCTTGTCACGAATCTTTTCCAATGCCTCTTTGCGTAAGCTGGGGGTATTTTTTTTGTCCATGTTGCTCCCCTTATGCCTTGCGCGATGCTTTGACGCGTGCTTCGATAAATCCCGAAACATCGCTTTCCAGCCAACCCACGGCGCGTGCGCCCAGGTTGATCGGTGGTTTGAACTGCCCGTCTTTTATCAGGGAATAGATGATGCTGCATGATGAGCCTGTGCGCTGTTTTACTTGCGGTAGGCGGATGATGGTTTGCATAGTCATACTGTTTCTTTCTACGTTGTCCCCGCTGAGTTAATGCGGTGTATAGAGAGATTAAATGCGACTATTCGGTGAATAAAGAATGCTAATCCTAACTAGGAAATAGCTTACCTAATTAGGATTTTTTTGCCGCTTTCGTGATTTTTTGTGCTTCACTGAGTATCAATGCAATCGTGTCGATTCCTAGCGAGTGACCGATTGATTTAATTTGGTTCTCTACAATGGTTGCCGCTTTGTATGGCATATCTAAACTTAAATTTTGCTCTTTGCAAAGCGCTGCAATGACCTTCAATAGATTGTTGCGTTCTCGAGCACCTAAAGGCTTAGTGTTCTCATCCAGTGTTTTTGAGTGTTCGTTTTTCCTGATGCTGTTCTCAAGTTCTGCGAGTGCTTCGGTTCGTACAACAAAAATGCAATCTTCTGGAAGTCCGCCACGAGGATAGTAGTCATCCTCTTGCTTATATTTCTTTCTTTTCTCTAGATACTCCGTTCGCGATGTTTGATACGCGAGCCTCATGTCATTTGCTTTCGTTTCGTCGACATTCTCTTCGATTATTTTTTGCTCAATTAATTTTAGCTGGGCAGTTGAGCCACGTTGGTATTCGTTGTGGTCGAAGCTTTCCATTAGTTGACACATTATTGTGTCGCCATTAGAGATGAAAGCGCCATCGATATTCATACTCGTGATTTCGATACCATCTGTGCTCATGTAAATTCTGTGCTCCAAGTCTAGTCTCTCACCTCCGATCAAGGGAAGATCCCATATGCCTGAAATGGTCACTATTTCGTCACTTAAATTCAAGAATCGCTCGCCATCAATATTGAGGCTTTTCATGTAAGTTATAGGTTTTCCTATCGCTTCAACAGGAATGTTCTTAAGTGCTGCGGTCATTTCTATTGGAAACTCACCCCAGATTGCATTTTCAAAATCAACGACTGTTCCTTTTCGGACTGTTGTGCCATTTGCAATGTTGACTGAAAGTTTCAAGTGCCCATCTAGGCCTAACCTCAAAACGTCGATTTCGGTAACATTTTCACCAAAAACGATTGTTAGATGTTTGGCGGCTTCCTCTAAAGATAACCAAGCTTTTAATTGAAATAGAAATCCCAATTCATTTCCCCTTAGCCCTTTAAAAATGGAAACCATGCCAGCCAGCAAAAAGGGGCAATGCTTGTTTTCCCGCCGTCGCGGTAAGCATGGTTAAACTTGTGTGCTGCTGATTCTTTGCTGATTCGCATCTACGCGGCTGACTGCCCAAACCGCCCAGCAATCACGGCTCCCCCCTCTACCCCGTCTAAATAATCTGCCCAGCGCTGCATCATCTTTTTGCGCTCTTCTAAAAATTGCGCTCTGTCGTAGGCACTGGCGATTTTGTCTTTCTGTGCGTGGGCGAGCTGTCTATACACGACTTCATGAAGATAGCCCAGGCTTTCTTTCAAGGTAGTCATGGCTAAGGCTCTAAAACCATGCGTGGTCATCTTACCTTCATAGCCCATGCGGTTAAGTGCCATGCGGATAGCGTCGCCGCCCATGGGTTTGTGGTGGTCGCGTTGACTGGGGAAAAGGTAGGGGCTGCCACCTGTGTAGGTCCTTAGCTCGCGTAGCAGCTCCAGGCCTTGACGCGGTAGGCAGACGTGGTGATCAGTGGTATCAGGCGCAACCGCGAGCTTGCCGCGCTTCATGCGTTGCCAGGGGGTGATCCATTCGCCGGTATTTAAATTGATCTCGCTCCAGGGCGCAGTGCGTAGCTCGCTGCTTCTGACGAAGATCAAGAGCATTAAGCGAATGGCGACACGGGTTGACATGTAAAGGCGCGCATTGTTTTTACGTATGGCGGCGAGAAACGGCGGGAGTACTTTGCGGGCGATGGTAGGGAAGTGACCTGAGATGGAGGGTTTAAGCACGTCTTTGTGGTCTGCGGCCGGGTTCCGGTTCTCAATGCCGTGTTGATCAGCAAAAACAGCCTGCCGCCACCTGCCAGCTTATAGGGCTTGTCCCTGGCCTTGGCGTTTTTAGGCTCAACATCTGTCAGCGGCTTGGCGAGCGCGAGTATTCCCCTTGAGCGATCCGACTTGCACCCTGAAATTACCCACAAAGCAACAGGATATCACTGGACGTTAAAGGGGATTATAAAACAAAAAACCCGCGTTCTCACTAGGAGAATGGCGGGCTTTCTGCACGTTCTTGGACTTCTTAAAACTTGTCTTGGCGGAGAGGGGGGGATTCGAACCCCCGATAGGTTTGACCCTACGCCTGATTTCGAGTCAGGTACATTCAACCACTCTGCCACCTCTCCGGCTTTGGTTGTTCGCTATTAAACGAAGCCTTAGATTATAGCAAAAAAACTGCCCAAATCAAAATGAGTGTTTTGGCACGTCTATCAGTTTTGAATTGCCGCAAAGCAAGACGACATGAAGATGTCATAAAGCAAGACTATATTCTGGTGCAATGCAATAAGTTAGGCGACTTGCGTCTGCAGTGGCGCTTACTCGTATCAATTCAGGACTTGGCTTCAATGGAAAGTAGTTTAGTGGGGGATACTATGGATTATTTGTCTCAACAAAACCTGGTATCAGGGCAGGACATTGATCAATTTGGCGCACTATCAGCATCTTTGATGCTGGCGCAGTTAGAGCGCATCATTGAGCAAAGGCTACTGACCGCGCGCTTCCAACCCATAGTGCAAATGCAAAATGGCGATATTCTCGGCTATGAGGGTCTGATACGCGGCCCATCGGATAGCCCCTTACACTCGCCTGTCAATTTGTTCAAAGCAGCATGGGATAATAACTTGACGGTAACTGTAGAGCACCTGTGCCGCCGTATCGTGCTGGAGCAATTTGCCGCGCAAAAATTGCCAGGCAAGTTGTTTTTGAATGTCAGTCCAGAATGCTTGCTGCAAAGAGATGTACGCTACGGTGAAACACTGGATTATATTCATGAGTTGGGCATAAATCCTGAACGTGTCATCATCGAGTTGACCGAGTACCAACCCACGCATGACTATGCCTTGCTGTGTGAAGCAGTCATACATTATCGCGAGATGGGTTTTGAGATTGCGATTGATGACCTGGGCGAAGGATTTTCCAGCCTGCGCCTGTGGTCGGAGTTAAAACCTGACTACGTCAAGATCGACATGCATTTTATTCAGGGCATAGATCATGATCCGGTCAAGGCACAGTTCGTGCGCTCTATCCAAAGCATTGCTGAAAAATCGGGAACGCGGGTAGTTGCAGAAGGCATAGAAACGCATGCCGAGTTACTGGCTGTGCGTGACCTGGGTGTCGCTTGCGGGCAAGGTTACCATATTGCCCGCCCCCACCCTACTCCGGCGCGTGCAGTGTCGGCCGAAGTGGCGCGGGTATTGACGGCGAACCCGTATCAGGCTGCGCGGCGCGCATTTGGCAGTTTTGAGCAAACTGCTACGGTAGAAAAAATATTAAAGACACCACCAACTATTTCTTCACGCATGCTGAACAACCAGGTCGATGATATCTTTTTGCAGCATCCCAAATTGCAAATCATTCCAGTGGTAGACGATGGTGTTCCAGTTGGACTGATCAACCGTTATCATATGATAGATCGCTTTGCCCGCCCCTATCAGCGCGAGTTATATGGCAAGAAACCGTGTACGGTTTTCATGGAAGCGCATCCTGTTATCGTCGATAAAAATACCAGCATGCAGGATGTCAGCCATATTATCGTGGAAGCTAATCCTGAACATTTGATCAATGGCATTATCATCACCGACCAGGGGCGCTATATAGGTATGGGCAGCGGGCCGGATTTGATGCGCGAGATCACGCAAATGCAAATCAATGCGGCGCGTTATGCCAATCCATTGACGCAATTACCAGGCAATGTACCTATCAATGAACACATCGACGTATTACTGCAAAAGGACCAGACTTTCTGCGCATGCTATTGCGACCTTGATCATTTCAAGCCATTTAATGATGTCTACGGTTATCGCCGGGGTGATGACATCATACAAATGACCAGTGAAGTCCTAAAAAGACATTCTGATCCGCAACTGGATTTTATTGGACACATTGGCGGCGATGATTTCATCATCCTGTTTCGTAGTGCGGATTGGGAAGTACGCTGTCAGGCGATACTGGCAAGCTTTGCTGCTGCCATCTATGATTTTTACAGTAATGAAGACCGGGACCGCGGTGGCTACCTGAGTGAAGACAGGCAGGGGAAAAAAGTTTTTTATCCACTCGTCAGCTTGTCTTTGGGCGTGGTGAAATCCAGAGCAAATCGTTATTACTCCCACCACCAGATTTCTATCGCTGCTTCAGATGCCAAGAAGCAGGCAAAGAAAATTCATGGCAATAGCTTGTTTGTTGACCGCCGCTCTGAGATGGATTTGCTGGTTGGGTAAACCAGTCACGCAAACAAAAAAAACGCTTCACTTTATTTAGTGAAGCGTTTTTTATTGAAATAAAGACTGCTTAAGCTGCTGGTGCCAGTTTTTCCAAACCACCCATATATGGGCGCAAAGCTGTAGGAATGACGACAGAGCCATCAGCCTGCTGATAGTTTTCCAGCACCGCCACCAGAGTACGGCCAACCGCCAGCGCAGAACCGTTCAGGGTATGCACCAGCTCAGGCTTACCCTGGGCGTTGCGGAAGCGGGCTTGCATGCGGCGCGCCTGGAAGTCGAACATATTCGAGATGGAAGAAATCTCGCGGTAAGTATTCTGCGCTGGTAGCCACACTTCCAGATCGAAAGTCTTGCAGGCACCAAAGCCCATATCACCAGTACACAGGCTCATGACGCGGTAAGGCAGCTCCAGCTTGGTCAAAACAGCTTCAGCATGGCTCACCATTTCATCCAGGGCTTCCATGGACTTTTCTGGGTGTACGATTTGTACCATTTCGACTTTGTCGAATTGATGCTGACGTATCATGCCGCGGGTATCGCGGCCTGCGCTACCCGCTTCAGAACGGAAGCATGGTGTGTGTGCCGTCATTTTGATAGGCAAGACATCTGCAGCCAGTATCTCGTCGCGTACCGTGTTCGTCAATGTGACTTCTGAAGTCGGGATCAGGTAAAAGGTCTCGCCTGTGCCTTCTTGTCCGCCTTTTTTCACTGCGAACAAGTCTTCTTCAAATTTGGGCAACTGACCCGTGCCGCGCATGGAATCAGCATTCACCATGTAAGGTGTATACATTTCGGTATAGCCATGCTCCAGCGTTTGCATGTCGAGCATGAACTGGGCCAGTGCACGATGCAAGCGCGCCATGCCACCCTTCATGACTGAAAAACGGGAACCTGTCAGTTTGACTGCAGTTTCAAAATCCAGACCCAGGGCAGAACCGATGTCCACATGGTCTTTGACTTCAAAATCAAAAGCGCGTGGCGTACCAACTTTGCGCACTTCCACATTACCCGTTTCATCCTCACCGACAGCAACGGATTCATGAGGCAGATTTGGGATGGTTTGCAAGAATGCACTCATGCGTACTTGCAAATCACTCAAATGCGCTTCTGATGCTTTCAACTCTTCTGGAATGCTGGCGGCTTCAGCCATCAATGCGGAAGTATCTTCACCTTTGCTTCTCAGATTACCGATCTGTTTGGAGATGGTATTTTTTTTGCCTTGCAGCTCTTCAGTACGGGACTGGATTTGCTTGCGTTCGGCTTCGAGGGCATTAAATGTCTCTACATCCAGCTGGAACTTTCGGGTAGCCAGGCGCGCTGCCACATTGGCTACATCTTTGCGCAAAAGTTGAATATCTATCATGATTTTAAGTGCAGTGAACTAAGCTAATTGATTATTGTATCAAGGGATGGCCATTTCCCCTATTTTCAGATAAGGAGAAATGCCGTTCTTACATCGTACCTTTACATCAATACCTGACCAAGCTACGGTAAGTCAGCTTGGTATTACCCTCTGCAGGTACGCTGATTTTCCATACCGCAGTATTGCTGGCGCTCTTGGTATAAGGGTGGCTGCTGTTCAAGACTTGCCAGTCACCCGGCATGGGTTCTTGCACGGTAACGACGACGGCTTCTTTCTTTGCATTCTTCAATACCAGCTCATAGGCACTCTCAAATACATAATTGTATTTGCCTGTTCCTGCTAGTTTTTTGAAGTCTGTCTGCTTCTTGTCTGCCGTCACATCAAAAGCTTCGCCCAGTTTGAGGCGAACTTTTTCATTCTTTGGTGTGTGATCAACACTGTCTTCACCAATGAACTGGGCATTGCCTGCGCCATCTTTTTTGTAAACTCGCACTACACCTTTGGGTAAAGGCATGCCCAATTGAGAAGCTTCTTTATTGTCGAATTCGACAAAGACACCTATCTTCATTTTTTGACCAAGATCACCGTAACTGCTTTGGTAGTAATAGTCACTACCTGCCAGCAGCAACTCCTTGCGGGCGGGTACGCCAGAAGCACTCAGCAAGGCTACTTGTTTGGTCTGATTCTCTGCAATAGTGGTTGGTCTGTCCAGCGTGTAGAGATGGTACTCAAACAAAGATTCTTCTGCCATGGCTCTTTTGGCCATCATGGCTTTAGGGGCATCCATTTTGATAGCACTTCCAGCAACTTCTATTCTTTGCGTCACCTGATTGACGTCACCCGCCACCAGTTGCAACTTGGCATTGCGGTATGTCGTGCCACTAGTATTGCCCAGCGTGACCCAGCCTGAAATATCAAGCTTGTCATCAGCAGCATTCAGTTCGACGACATAATCTGCCTTCCAGGACAAACCGCCAGTCAGGTAGCTGAGTTCTACATCCTGTTGCTGTGCACCGTTGTTATCGAGTGCCATGACCAGAGTCGGGCGATCACGCAAATTTGCTGGTACATCTGGATAAATGATGCGGCCTGGCATACCGGTTTCTATGCGGTCGCCTATCTTCAACACCACGCCATTGTTGGCTGACAAGACTTGTGCAGATTCTGTGGTCTCTACACCAGTTGCCGGGTTGGTGCGGACGATGCTGACATTGCGGCCTACATATTTTTCCAGCAGTTTTTGCGGAGTCAGCAAATCAAAATTAAAATTTTGCTCCACAACTGACAAACTGCCTGGGGCTGACAGGCTGCGCAGCAAAGCAGTTTCAGCACGCATTTTGGCACTGACATCACGGAAAGCCAGCGCGCTTGTTCCGCGCTTCAAAGGCAGCTTGCGCTGATCCTTGATCAGTGCAAGGTTTTCATTGTAGATCGTGACCGCGACTTCTTTCTGGTCAGCCAGGGTACTGCGCTGCTCTTCTGACTGGGCATAGGCACTGCCAACCAGGGACAATAGCAATATGCTTGCGGTAAAGGGTTTATGCATGATTATCCTTGATAAGATATTTGGTTTGCTGAGGCACTACTTATTAGCTTGATCATCCAGACTACGTAAATAGGCGAGTTTTTCTGCTATCTTGATTTCCAGCCCACGTGGTACAGGGTGATACCAGGATTCGTTTTCCAATCCTTCTGGCAGATAGGTCTCACCTGCTGCATAGGCATCTGGCTCATCATGGGCATAGCGGTACAATTTGCCATAGCCCAGTTCCTTCATGAGCTTGGTCGGGGCATTGCGTAAATGTTCTGGCACGACACGTGACTTGTCTTTGGCAACCATGGCGCGCACGGCATTGTAGGCTTTATAGACTGCATTCGATTTGGCAGCACAAGCCAGATAGATTACCGCTTCTGCCAGGGCCAGTTCGCCTTCGGGTGAACCCAGTCTTTCGTAGGTTTCTGCCGCATCGAGGCAAATACGCAAAGCGCGTGGATCAGCCAGGCCGATGTCTTCCGAGGCCATGCGCACGATGCGTCTGGCCATATAGCGTGGGTCGGCACCGCCATCCAGCATACGCACCAGCCAGTACAGGGCTGCATCAGGATTGGAGCCGCGCACTGATTTATGCAGGGCAGAAATCTGGTCATAGAAGGCATCGCCGCCTTTATCGAAGCGACGCAAGGCATCGCCCAGGCATTCACCGAGCAAACCCTGGTCTACAGTATCAAGATGCTTGGCGACCGCCGCATGGGCAACGATATCGAGATTATTCAGCAATTTGCGACCATCACCGTCGGCACTGGACACCAGGCTGGCCATTGCTTCGGCCGTCAATTTCAAGCCATCCAGTTCACACTCGCAGGCGCGTACCACCATGGCCGTCAGATCTTCATCGGTCAGTGACTTCAAGACATATACTGAAGCACGCGAAAGCAAGGCGCTATTGACTTCAAACGATGGATTTTCCGTCGTTGCACCGATGAAGGTGAACAAGCCACTTTCCACATGCGGCAAGAAGGCATCTTGCTGGCTCTTGTTGAAACGATGGACTTCATCAACGAACAGGATGGTTCTGCGATGCGAAGTTGCCTGCAATATCTGCGCGCGCTCTACTGCTTCGCGTATGTCCTTGATACCAGACAAAACTGCCGACAAGGCGATGAATTCACATAGAAAAGCATCAGCCATCAGACGCGCCAGCGTAGTCTTGCCCACGCCTGGCGGCCCCCACAATATCATGGAGTGTGGTTCACCTGATTGAAATGCCACGCGCAAAGGCTTGCCCTCGCCCAGGATATGCTGCTGGCCTATGACATCATCCAGCGTGGCCGGGCGCATGCGCTCTGCCAGTGGTGCAGGCTTTTTGCGCGTATTATTGTGCAACATACTCATCTATTGGCGAAATACATCAGCACCAGCGGGTACAATAAACTTGAATTCATCTGGTTTCAGACTGGGGTTTTTTTCCAGATTTTTCAACGTCAATATGGAAAATTGACCAAAATTATCACGCAATTCCAGCGCCACAGGCACACCATCTTTCATGCCTATACCGATGCGTTCAAACTGCGTATCTTTGGCTTTGGGAGTGGCTTCCAGCCATTCCATGCCTTGTTTGGCACCGACTTCCTTGAAGCTGAAATTTTTATCCAGATCTGCCGTGCCAGCACTACCAAACAAGATAGCCGCCGGACTTGAGCCAAGCGCATTGCCCAGCGCCTTGACGGTGACCTGGTTTAAGTCTTTGTCGTAGATGTACAATTTATCACCATCGGCTTGCAAGATTTGCTCATAAGGCTTGGTATACGCCCAGATAAACTTGCCTGGCCGGGAGAAGATAAAATTGCCACTGGTAGTTTTGCTGATCTTGGGATTGCCATCGACCATTTTTACTTGTTGCTGAGTAAATTCCCCCCTAGCACTTTTATTATTAGTGACAAAAGACTTGAATTGATCAACTGCAGATGCTGATGCCAGCGCTGGCATCAGGGCCAGCGCGATGACGCCAGCTGCTATCTTTGCCATCATGGTAGTTTGTTTCTTCACTGATTGTCCTGTTCTATTGCTACTCTGTTGCTGTGTTCCCGGCTGGGACCAGGATTTCGCGGTTACCATTAGACTGCATGGTAGATACGACACCGCTTTGTTCCATTTGTTCCAGCAAACGGGCGGCGCGATTGTAACCGATACGTAAATGTCGTTGAACCAGCGAGATCGAGGCGCGGCGGTTCTTGAGTACGATGGCAACTGCCTGATCGTAGAGCGCATCTGCTTCACCACCCCCTGCGCCTGCATTCTCTCCACTCGCTTCACCACCTTCTTCCAAAGTGCCACCCTCCAGTATGCCTTCTATGTAATTTGGTTCACCTTGAGATTTCAAATATTCAACCACGCGATGCACTTCTTCGTCAGATACAAAAGCACCATGGACGCGGATAGGCAAGCCTGTGCCTGGTGGCATGTAGAGCATATCGCCCATACCCAGCAAGGCTTCAGCCCCCATCTGATCAAGAATGGTGCGCGAGTCTATCTTGCTGCTAACCTGGAAAGCGATACGGGTAGGGATATTCGCCTTGATCAGACCGGTGATCACATCTACTGATGGTCTTTGCGTCGCCAGTATCAGATGCAAGCCTGCGGCACGGGCTTTTTGCGCGATACGGGCGATTAGTTCCTCTACCTTTTTACCGACTACCATCATCAGATCAGCCAACTCATCAATAATAATGACGATGGTTGGCAATTTTTCAAGTGGCTCTGGCGCATCTGGTGTCAGACTGAATGGATTGGGGATATGCACTTCCTTGCGGGTTGCCTCGGCAATCTTGGTGTTATAGCCAGCCAGATTACGCACACCCAGCTTGGACATCAGCTTGTAACGACGCTCCATCTCTGCCACCGCCCAGTTCAGGGCGTGGCCTGCCTGGCGCATGTCAGTGACTACTGGTGCCAGCAAATGCGGTATGCCTTCATAGACTGACATTTCCAGCATTTTTGGATCGATGAGTATCATGCGCACATCATTCGGATCTGACTTATACAGTAGCGACAAGATAGTGGCATTGATACCCACAGATTTACCGGAACCTGTCGTACCTGCCACCAGCAAATGCGGCATCTTGGCCAAATCTGCACAGATAGGAAGACCGCCAATATCCTTGCCCAATGCCACAGTCAGGCTCGATGCGCTGTCGTTATAGACCTTGGACCCCAAAATCTCGGTCAGGCGCACGATCTGGCGTTTGGGGTTGGGCAATTCCAGGCCCATGAAATTCTTGCCGGGTATGGTCTCGACCACACGTATCGATGTTAATGACAAAGAACGCGCCAGGTCACGTGCCAGATTGACGATCTGACTACCCTTGACGCCGGTAGCCGGCTCAATTTCATAACGAGTAACGACAGGACCAGGATAGGCCGCCACCACCTTGGCATCGACACCAAAGTCTGAGAGTTTCTTCTCGATCAGGCGGCTGGTGAATTCCAGGGTTTGCACGCTGACAGTTTCTTGGACTGGTGGTGACTCATCCAGCAAAGACAAAGGCGGCAAATTGGTATCTGGCAGCTCATTGAATAAAGATACTTGTTTTTCTTTTTCGACGCGCTCAGAGCGCTGAACGGCGACTACTTGCGGTTCTATGCGGATAGGTGCGGCCTCTACTATCTTGGCTCTTTCCTGTACCACGACTTCTTCACGCTTGACGGCTGCGGTCTGGCCCGCGCGCCTGTCTTCGGCATCTTCATGCTTGTTTTGTACAAAGACAAACAGCAATTCGATGCCTGTCCCTATACGTTCAACGATAGTTAGCCAGGATACGTGGAAGTAGAGGCTAATACCCAGAGCTATCATCAACAACAAGGCCAGCGTCGCACCAGTAAATCCCAGCGCGGCAAAACCGGCATTGCCAATCAGCTCGCCCAGCACCCCACCTGGCCCCAGCGGCAAGGCCACTTTGAGACTATGCATGCGCAAATATTCCAGCCCCATGCTGCCTGCCAATAACAAACCAAAGCCGACATTACGGACCAGAATTTCAGGGAAGCCTACATCCTCTTCAGGTTCAGGGTTGAGCTTCACCCTCTGCGACAGATTGCTATAGGATATCCATACCTGGCGGCAAGCAAATACACACCACCACCAGGCAGACATACCAAATACATAAAACAGCACATCGGACAGCCAGGCACCAAATTTGCCAGCTACATTTTGTATGCGCGGAATATCCACCGACCTTGACCAGCCAGGGTCTTGGGTCGAGTAACTTGCCATGATCAGTATCAGGCAAATGCAAAATGCGGCCAGCGCTATCCATTTCGCTTCCATCAAAAGTACCAAAAAGCGATTTGGCGGCGCTGCAGGTGCAGCAGCTTTTTTGCTTCGAGTATAAGCTTCGTTACCAGTAGTCATAAAACAGAGAGCAACCTCATTCGGACAGCCTTCAAAAGCTGACAAGATAGCATGAAGCCGTGCATGCGCCAAACATGTGCGCTGTAACAGTTGAAACAGATATGCCAGCCTGGCGCCCACGGCGGGAAGACGACCACTGTGAGGATAGTCTATAATTTAGGCTTATCTCAGGATAACGATGCAAAATCAGCAAAAAACTTGAAATTTGCATGAAAAACGCCATCTATTGCCAGCAACTCAGCTACTCCTTCAACTTTTTATCAGGTCTGCTATGTCCACACCCAAACATGCTCGCGTCTTAATTCTTGGCTCTGGCCCTGCAGGCTATTCTGCTGCTGTGTATGCTGCCCGCGCCAATTTGAACCCTGTGCTGATCACGGGTGTAGAACAAGGCGGCCAGTTGATGACCACGACTGACGTCGAAAACTGGCCCGCCGACCCTATGGGCGTACAAGGCCCTGAACTGATGCAGCGGTTTTTGCAACACGCAGAACGTTTTAATACTGAAATCATTTTTGATTACATCCATACCGCCAAGCTCGATGAAAAACCGATACGCCTGATTGGCGACCAGGCG
>NZ_JAUXQE010000019.1:0-5229 GCF_030683615.1 Undibacterium sp. | reverse complement strand
TGCGGCCAAACTGGCCCGAGACTGCGGGGTCGTTCTGGAACAGGGTGCCAGCATCGACAACGACGGGGATGATCTTGAGACCAAACTGGCCAAGACCAAGGGTGTTGATGCGGGCTTCTATGGGAATTTCTATGTCGGTCAAGGCAGAGAGACCTTTTTCTCCGCTGCGTGCTCTGCCTGCGACTTCAACTGAAACTTCCGTTCTCTTGAGGTCGTTGATGGCATCGATTTCTTTCAGCAACGCCGCTTCTTCTGGACTGACATTCGCGGCTTTTACTGGCTTGGCTCTGCTTGTTGCTGCAGTTGTGTTGGCTGCTGCATATTGTTGCGGCACAGCGACTGGTGCAGCAGTGTAGCTGACCTTGGCCGGGACATAAGGCACCAGCACCGAGGGTGCATTGCCAGTACCGCCACTGGCATCATAATTACTTCTAGGTGCTGCCTGGTTTTGCAACGGATTATGTTGCACCGGCTGTGTCTGAGTCAGCGGCGTGCGCGAGATATTTGCTGGTGGAATTTGATAGACAGTAGCGGCACCCGTCGCGCTGCTGACATTACCGCTGGAACCGCCCTGCACTGTGCCAGGAGTTGCAGTATTTGCAGCATAGGCTTGCTGAGGTAGTGATGGCAAAGGTGCTGCTGATCTATTCAATGCACTGGCTGGCAATTGCGGAATACTCGCCATCGGTGCTGCAACCACGGAAGCTGGGCTGGCTGCACGGCCTTGCTGTGCCGCAGCCAGGGTAGCAGCGGGCAATTGCGGTATCGCATATTGAGGGGCAGGCTGGGGTGCTTGCGCATATTGTGGTTGAGGCTGCGCGTATTGTTGCTGTGCATACTGCTGTTGAGCTTGCGAGTATTGCGGTTGCACGTACTGCGGCTGAGGCTGCGCGTACTGTGGTTGTGCATACTGTGGTTGTGCATACTGAGGTTGCGCATACTGAGGTTGCGCATACTGCGGCACTTGCTGCAATGGTACACCGACCGGGGCAAACAGGGCGCTGCGGGAATTCGCAGTTGCCTGCTGCACTGGCACATTATTCACGGCGAAGGCAGTTTGCCCCCTGCCATTACGGTCAGTAAACGGATTAACACTGAACTCATTCACATTGGCAGCCGGGGCCTGGGCGACCAGCCGTATACCATTCGCACCCATGCCATTATTTGGCCTTTGCGCCTGCTCCAGCGCCAAAGCCTGGCGGAAGTATTCCAGTGCCTTGCCACTATGACCTTGCGCACGTGCGAGATTGCCAGCCAGGGAAATAAAGCGTGGATTACCAGGCTGTAATTGCATCAGGGTTGTCAGGTGCTGCTCTGCTGTACCAAAGTCTTTGACCTGTATGGCTGCGTACACCAGGGCTTGCAAGACTTCCGGGTTTTCTGGTTCAGACTCCAACACCCGCTGATACAAGTCTTTGGCTGCATCAGTATCACCTGATGAAGAATAAATGCGCGCCAGAGCAAGCAGCAGCAAACTATCTTCAGGGTTATCCATCAGCATGGGCTGGATGAAATTGAAGGCACTGGCGTAGTCACCTGCTTCGCGTGCACGCTCTGAATAGCGCATGGAGACGATGCGTTGCAAGTCTTTGTAATCGGTAATTTCTTCTGCTGTCAGCCTGGGCATATCAGTCACCTTGCGCATGACTGCCAGCACTTCTGCTTCCTGGTTGGCGCGCAATAAGGCCATGGCATACTGCAACAACAAACCAGCCTGAGGATTGGGCGCAGTTTCTACGGCCCGCTTGACCAGTGCCAGTCCATGAGCAGGGTCGCCCACCTTCATATGGAAGGCTGCAATAATACCCACGAACTCGGCATTATTGCCTGCCGTGTTTTCTATGATGCCCAACAATTCACGCGCTCTTGCAGTATCGCCACGGTTAACAAAGACATTCAGGCGATCCACCTGCACCCTGGTCCAGAGACGTTTTTGCAACTCGAACATTTCAGGTTTTCTGGCAGCGGCAGGCAAACGCTCCAGCGTCACCAGCCCCTCCCACCACAATTGCTGCATGGCGCTCAATAAAGCACTGGCATACAGTGCTTCAGCCTGGGGATTTTCTACATTGGCGATGGCATCCATAAGGGCGCGTGCCGCGCCTGGAGCGTTACGGCCCAGATAAATTTTTGCAAGGGCCATGCGCAACCAGGGATTATCTGGCGTCATGAGCACCGCATCTTCCAGGCTGGCCTGCGCAGTTGCGATATCGCCTGTTGCTTCGGCAGCCTTGGCCCTGTCCCATAACTGGGTTGCCTTTAACTCTGACAGCACCGTCATCTGGCGCGGCGACATATAGGCGCTCAACTCTTCCAGATCCTTGATACGTTTTTGCAAAGCCAGAAGACCGATCAGGCTATCGAGTGCGCCCAGATTTTTTTTATCGTCGCGCAAGACCAGCCGGAAATTTGCCTCTGCGCCAACCAGATCATTTTCAGCCTGCAGGGCATCGCCTAACTGCAGAATACCGACCGATTCCTTGGGGTCCATGGCGACAGCCTTGCGCAACAAAGCGATACCCTTGGCACTATCACTATCTTCAAACGCGCTGCGTGCATCCGCTATCATGCCCCAGTAATTGGCACGGTCGAAGGCGGGCTTCCATTGATCCTTGCGACTGGCAGGCGACAGCTCTACTGCTTTTTGCAGGAGTGTACGTGATTCGATAAATTCATCCTGGCGCATTTTCACCAGCCCCATGCCACCATAACCGGCAGAATCTCTGGGGTGGGATTTAATCAACCCCTGAAATGCTGCTTCTGCCACCTTGAGGTCATTATCGTCCAGGGCCTTGAAGGCGGCGATACGGATTTTCTCTGGGGCATCACCAGTCGTTTTTGCATGTACCTCTGCCTTGGTTGCAGCTTTGGATTCGGCCTTGGTTTCAGCCTTGGTTTCAGCTTTGTTTTCAGCCCTTGCCACGACTTCTGCCTTGGGTGCGGCCTCTATGCTTTGCCTGGTTTCAGCTACCGCCTTCACCGCTGTGCTCTGCTTTGCTGCGGCCAGCACTTTGGCAGGATTGGTTTTTTCTTCAGGCACTGCAGGCGCCGCTGGGCGACTTAAACTGGCCAGGCGCTCACTGATAACCTGGTCTTCGGGAAATTTATCCAGATAGCGGCGAAAATGTTTGGCATTTTCATTCTTTACGCCCATCCAGCTCAATGCCTGACGCCAGGAATCACCCGCTTGTTTGCCAACGTCAGCCTTGGCGGTGAGTTGTTCCAGCGCTGCCATGCCCTCCAGACGTGTCGGTTCGCGATAAGTCAAGACCTGGGCATAAGCCAGGGCATAACGGGTATTGCCCGGATTTTCCTTCAGTAATTTTTCCAGACCCCGTTTGGCATCGGGATAACCAGCCTTGGTACCTGCCAGCACCTGGAAATATTCAAATGCGGCGTCGCCCTTCAGCTTGGCCGGATCACCCATTTGCTTATAGGCTTCCACAGCGCTGTCAGCATCACCTTGCTTGGCCAGCTTGCGCGCTTCCTCCAATTGACCGCCGCCACTATTGCCGTGCAATACGGCATTTTCAGCCATGCGTAGTTGGGAAATACTGGCTTGCGCGCCTCTGAGTTTGGAATAATAGGATTTTGCCTGTGCGGTATTGCCAGCCTTTGCCTCAAATAAAACCAGCGCCAGCAAGGCGTCAACATTGGATGGTTCAATTTTTAAAATCTTGCGCCATGCATCGGCCGCATTTTCATCCTTGCCACGCTGTGCCCAGAATTGGGCCTGTTCTTTCAATTGCTGCGTCAAAGGGGAATTCGCGAGAGCTGTCCCGCTTTCCAGATATGCCGTCAAAAGCGCCAGTACCAGCGCTTTCTTCTTAAAAGTCATTCATGTCCCCTTTTTCACTTCTTCACCAGTGAGCGATTTGACTAGCGATGTCTTATAAACAAACCCTCACTTCACTTGCATTTTGAAGTAAGCCAGCCTAAATAGGAAGTACATGTGTGGCAGGAATTGTAAATCTATTGTAAATCCGATAAAAAACCGTCATATCCTGGCAGATATGACGGTTTTATCTTGTCCTCGCTGGCTATCTCGGATGCTTATTCGGGTGCCAGTTCAGGTGTCTGCGTCAGACGCTTAGTTACCCTGATAGTAAGCCTTGGGAGCGACAGGCGGGAAGCCGACCGGGCTCTTGCGTGGCTCAAAGCTATAGCGCAGATAAACCGCTGCCGAGGTGTCGTTGAAGTCTCCTGAGTTGTCTGCACTGAGTTTGCCTCCCAGGAATAAATGCGGAGTCAGCTGGTATTCTGCTGCACCACCTATCTTGAAGGCAAAGGCGGTCCTGGTTTGTCCAGCATAGTTGGTCTGGATGTTGATGGTGGGGTTGGCTGCCGCAAATTGTTCAAGTTCTGCCTGGTCTGCCGGCGAATTTGGATAATACGGGGCAGACAGTTCACGGAAATGCTGGACACCCAGTGAGCTTGCCAGCTGGTAGGAGAGTTTGCCTTTGCGTCCTGCGATCTCCAGCGGGATGCCTAGTGCAACATAGGATTTGGGGCTGAAGTAGCCACCATGTCCGTAGCTGAAGTAGCGCAGGTTTTTGTTGTAGAAGAAGGAGGTCATGCCCAGCCCGGTAGTGAAGCTGAAGTCATTGGTTTTGTAGGCGCGCCAGTAGGCACCTACGCCTATTTCACCCATGCTGTTCTTGGCGACGTTTTTTCCGGTAAGCCCATAGTAGCCTGCGCTGGCATAGACGCCGCCATCTTCTCCATCATAGGAGGTGTCGAGTTTGATGCCTGTGCGGGTGACGCCACCCCAGGTGAGCCCATACAGGCTGTCTTTTGCACCAGCATAGGAGAGGTAGCTGTCGCTGACTGAGCGGCGGGCAACTTCGATGCCGAGGCTGAGTCCATCGTCGCTGCCACTCCAGCGCAGTCCGCCAACAACGTTCTGGACGGGGAAGCCTATGGGGCTGGAGCCTATATCTGCTCTGACGCCAGCGAGTTCGTAGCTGAGGTTGAGGGCGACGCCTTTGGCTTCCTGGTCGAGTGTGGCGACATTGGGGAGGCCTTGCTGGCGGGCGATGGTGGTGAATGGAACTTTGGCGTATCTGGCGCGTTCTACGACGATGGCATTGCGGCCAAACTGGCCCGAGACTGCGGGGTCGTTCTGGAACAGGGTGCCAGCATCGACAACGACGGGGATGATCTTGAGACCAAACTGGCCAAGACCAAGGGTGTTGATGCGGGCTTCTATGGGAATTTCTATGTCGGTCA
>NZ_JAUXQE010000007.1:0-221650 GCF_030683615.1 Undibacterium sp. | reverse complement strand
ACCACCAACAAGGCTGATCTTGCCATCGACCTTGCCGTCAGCATCAAAGAGTCCGCCATCAGTGATCTTGAAATCCACTTTCAGTTTGCCGTTCACTGTCGCAATATTAGTGGCGATATTCGTCCAGGTGCCAGCCTTGTCTTGCACCCAGTAACCATTCACTGGCCCCATCGCATCGGTGTACAGCGACATCGTGGTTTCCTGACCAGCTGCCAGGCCAGTCAGCTGGGTGGTGATCATGCCATATTGCATGCTCGGTTCTGCTGGCAGTGTCGCTGGCGCTACCGTGGTGTTCACATTGGTTTGTGACAGGAAGTTATTATTCGCCAGCGTCACATAATGGTTATTCGCTGTCGTATTGTTATGCCAAAACAGCGAACTGACATTCTTCTGCGATTGATCCGGTATGCCGTCACCATTACCATCACCATTGCCGGATCCCAGCAGATTCGGTACTTCTGCTTCTACCCACTGCAGGGTGCCATCGCCATCCGCATCCGAGCCGTTCGTGCCAGGATTGTCAGTGTTAGGGTTGATGCTATAGGCTTGCGAGAACGTCGCACCACTATTACCCGCAAGATCGGCCACCCTGACCTTGAGGGTGCTGCTGCCAGACAGTAATTGATTCGGTAAAGTCCATGCGGTGCTACCCACGGTCGCCTGCGCATTGATCCAGCTAGTACCATTGTCGAGCGAGACCTGGACGGTTCCTCCGACTGCCAGGCCAGCAGTGAGGCTGCCCGAGATGGTCTGGTCGCTGATGGTGGTGATGAAGTCAGTACCACTGACGCCATCATCATTAGACAGGCGTACAGCACCTATGCCCGTCGTTGGCGCCGTATGATCCACCTGATAAAACTGCCCGGTAAAGCCCCCATTCAGAGCCAGGCTGGACGTATCCACAATACCTGCGCCACTGCTCTTGAGATTCAGGCTCAGGGTACCATCGCCAGTCAATCCCGTGATCCTGACGCTATAGGTAGAAGGATCAATCTGCGTCACATTGCTGATCGCTCCTGCCACTGTCCCTGTAGTGGCCAGTGCAAAGGCTGCCGCATTCACGCCCGTCACCGCTTCACTGAACGTCACCTTGTAGTCTATTGTGCCCAGGCTGGTGTTCTCAGACTGGATGCGGGTAATACCGGTTGCAACCGGTGCCACATTGTCACCAACGGCGATGATGAAGTTCTTTTCATAGGCAGAGCCTATGGCATCCGTCGCTCTCACAAAGACGCTGTAATTACCCGGCGTCATACCCACAGGGTTCTTCGCCACCAGGGTATTGCCAGAGATGGTGAATTTACTGTTGTCCTTGTCATTCGTCCCGTTACCACTCACCAGGGTGAAGCTGGCGGTATCACCCGGATTAGGATCAATCGCTGTCAAAGTACCAACACTGGTATTGTCAGCAGAACCTTGCTGGACAGCAGCATTTGACAGCGTGATATTGGTCGGTGCCGCATTGATGCCGGTCGCAATCACGGTGGTGGTGTTATTGAGTACCGCAGAAGCAATACCATCATTGGCGCTGATCGTGAAGGTGGTGGTTTCTGTTCCTCCCACAGGGACACGGCCCGCCGCAGGCTGGAACACCAGGCCACGGATGGCGGCTTCGACTACCGCCGGGCTACCGGCAGCATGGGTATAGGTCAGGCCACCGTCGGCGGTTGAGAAACCTGTGGCTGCTAGGGAAGCGGCTGTGAAGGCCCCTTTAGCGGCGACATCCAGGCTGATGATGATGGTTTCGGAAGCACCCACGTCAGGATCGGTGATGGTGACACCGGTGAACGGAGAAACCGTGGTGGTTTCGGTCACAGTCTGGCCAGCGACAACACCGCCGATGACGGGGAGGGAATTAGTATAAATGGCAATGGCTTTGTTGCTGCCGAGCGAGTTGGCAGCACCGGGCGCAGCCAGCGTCAATGTGGCATTATTGCCCAGCGAATCCTTGATAGTACCGCCATTCAACCGCAAAGCAGTACTGTTCTGGTAATCGAGATCGGCGCTCACATCACCTACCTGTACGGTGTAATTAAAGGTGATCGTGTTAGTGCCCGAACCGCTGACATAATTAGTTACCCGATCTATGGTGCCAGTTTCCAGTGTCAGTTGAGGTGCCCCGGTGACATTGACGGTTTCATTGAAGGTGATGGTGACCGGTATGACTGTGCCTGCGGCATAGGTGGTATTTGCTGCGTTGGAGCTGACATTCGTTACCAGAGGGCCACTGTTGTCCAGTGTATAGAACTGGTCGCCAGTATGCCCGCCAACGATCGCATTGCCAGCAATGTCGGTGACACCAGTGCCGCTGTTCTTGAAATCCAGCCTTAAGGTGCCGTCACCACTGATAGTGTTAACCCGTACGGTCCAGACGTTGCCAATTGGGCCTGATAGTGACGCAATGCTTCCGCTGGCTGTGCCTGTCGTCACCAGCGAAAAATCGGAAATGTCCAATCCACCATTTGCCAGGTTCTCCGAGAAATTGACCTGGAAATCAACAAAGCTGCTGTTGCTGGGGCTGGCTGACGCACGGTTGATGCTGGTGATGGTAGGCGCAACGCCGTCAACCAAGACAGAAGTCGTACTGCTGACACCATTCAGATTGAGAACTGCATTATTTCCTACAGTGTCTTTGATGCTGCCATTATTCAAAGCAATACTGCTACCCAGACTGATGCCATTGGTATCAAGGTTACCGCTGGCAACCGTATAACGGAATACAAGTTCGGAAGTGCCACTTCCACTCACATAAGTAGCCGCTACAGTACCACCGGTATCGAGCGTTACTGGAATGGTTGGTGTTCCTGTAACGTTGACGACTTCATTAAAATTAACCGCAAAATCCAGGCCTTGTCCAGGCGCATAGGTGGCGTTGGCGGGAACTGCGACAGTACTGATAGTTGGGGCTACGCCGTCCACCATGACAGCATTCGTGCTGCTGACACTATTCAGAATGAGAGCAGCATTATTTCCTACAGTGTCTTTGATGCTGCCACTGTTCAAAGTAATACTGCTAACCAGACTGATGCCATTGGTATCGAGGTTGCCGCTGACAACCGTATAGCTGAATACGAGTGCGGAAGTGCCACTTCCGCTCACGTAAGAAGCTGCTACGGTGCCACCGGTATCGAGCGTCACTGGAATAGTTGGTGTTCCCGTAACGTTGACGACTTCATTAAAACTAACCGTAAAATTCAGGCCTTGTCCTGGCGCATAAATGGCGTTGGCGGGAACTGTGACAGTACTGACTGCAGGGGCAATGCCATCAACATTGACTGCGGCTGTGCTGGCTATTCCATTCAAGTTAAGAGCAGCATTATTGCCTGCACCATCTTTGATGGTACCGCCATTGAGGGCGACGCTGCCGCTGACAGAAATACCGTTGCTGTCCTGATTGCCATCAACGATGGTATAGCCAAATAGAAGTGAGCTGCTGCCGCTGCCACTGATATAAGTAGCGGCAACTGTTCCACCCGTATCCAGTGTGACGGGTAAGCTGGGTGTGCCAGTCACCGTCACGGCTTCACTAAAGTTGACGGTGAAGTTCAAATTTTGTGCGGTTGCATAGGTTGCATTTGCCGGTACGCTGACCGCGTTGACAGCAGGTATGCCCGTGTCAAAAGTCAGCGCAGGGCTGTTGCCACCACCACCGCTATTACCTGCCGCATCGGTATAGGTGCCTGACGCAACGGTGATGCTGGCTGTGCTGGCATTGGTTGCCGGGTCTGGTGTGAATATCGCAGTGCGCGTTGTGCCGGTACCATTGAGACTGCCTAAACTACCGCCTGCAACCGAAATGTCAACCGCAGTAAAACCAGTTGGAACTTCGCTGAAGGCGAAGCTAATTGTCGCCGTTTCGCCAGCTTTGAGAGTGCTGACGTTGCTGCTGATGATAAGTGTTGGCACCTTGGTGTCTACAACGAAATTGCTGCTGCTGGTGATGCCTACGCCGGGCGTATGAGTCGAATTATAGGTACCAGGCAAATTGACTGAAATGACGTTGCTGGCGCTTTCAAAATTGGTATTCGGTGTAAAAGTTGCTGTGAAAGTGATGTTGTCGGCGGTTTGCAAGCCTGAAAGTATGCCGTTGGCAATATAGATATCGGCGGTTCCAAAGTCAGAGACGGCTTCGGAGAATGTAAATGTCACATCTTGCGTATCGCCAGCCTTCAGGGTGGGTTTGGACAAAACTATATTCACAGTCGCGGGGGTACTATAGGCAGTAATCGTGCCCAAACTGGCATCAATACTGCTGCCATTGGTGCCTGCAATATTGCCAGTTCCCGAAGCGGTGCCGCCAAAGCCACCAGCACCTTTGTTTCCAGTACTTAAACTGGCGACTGATGCTGTATCCATCAATAGGGTGCCGGTTGACCAGATGCCACCTATGCCGTTTCCGCCAGGACCACCGTTGCCGTGATTTGTATAGTTGGAAGCTGCGCCGCCACCGCCACCACCTCCGGCAGCAAGGTTATTGGTGATGACGCTACTTGTTATCCTTAATGTCCCGCTGTTAAAGATACCGCCAACCGCATTGCCGCCGGTACCTCCAACATAAATGCCGCCACTTCCGCCACCGCCGCCACCAATAGAGATCGCGCCGTTGCTTGCCGACGCTCCCGCACCTCCCAATGTATAGGATGAACCGAGAAACTGCACGTGCGCGCCGCCGCCCGCACCGCCCGTGGTACTGCCGCCGTAACCGCCACGTTGCCCGCCAGATGTGCCAGAGCCGTTACCCCCATGACCAGCACTTGGTGCTGTGGGTGCTTCGCCAATCCGGTCCATTCCGCCAATGCCACCCAAGCCAGCACCATAGCCACCACCGCCGCCGCCGCCGCCTCCTTTGGGGTAACCACCACCTGTACCACCACCGCCTGACGCTTTGTTGGCAGTGATCGTACTGTTGCTGATGGTTAAAGTACCAGCATTGCGTATCCCGCCGCCTGCGCCATCAAGACCGGCTCTGCCAGGCCCCTCCAGGTTGCCCGTATTATCTCCACCGTTTCCAACTGCCAGGCCATTGGTGATGGTCAGGTTTTGCAGTGTTGCCGTCGCTCCTGTGGAGACATCAATAACGCGTGTTAAATTCCCTGCATCAATGGTGACTACCCCGCCTGCATTGTTCTTGCTGCCAATGACAGTGAGAGAACGCCCAGAATCAGCGGCGATGTTGATCGTGTTACTGCTTGACGTAAATAGAATATCACTGGTCAGTGTCAAAATGTCATCGGCACCGTTGGAATTCGCGGTTGCCATGGCAGCCTGCAGGCTGGCCAGGTCAGATGCCGACAGGGTTGCTGCCAGATGATTCCAGTTTGCCAGCTTTTGTGTATCCAGAACTGATGAAGTGTTTGCTATGCTATTGGTAGAAATTTCCAGTACCCAGTCACCAGCACGCCCTGCAGTCCCGGTGTCATTTGTGGATGCCGCCACATCAGCTCCAGTTATCGCTGCCAGGTCTTTGATAAAGCTTTGCCCATTAGTGCCAGCACCTACATTGCAGCCATACAGCAAAAGGTCTCCACCTGGCTTCACGGATGCGCCTATGGATTGCAGTTGACTTTGATAAGCTGCCACGTTGCCCGCGTGCAAAACGGCGCTACCCAGTAGCATGACGCCGTCGTCACCATGCGAGATGATGGTGATGGAGTCCACATTTTTGTGATTTTTGAGTGCATCGGCAATCTGCTGTACGCCATCCTGGTCTTTGTCCAGCACCACGATCGTCGAACCGGGCTTGACGGCATCAACGATTTGCTGGAAGTCAGGCAAGCGGCTATCGATGAAAATCATGGACTTTTGCACAACTGCTGACTGTAAATGTTGATCAATGTTTAGCGCAGAAGCCTTTGCATTTGAAGTAGCCAGGGGCATTGACAATTGGGTAGGCAATTGCGGGTCAACGCCTGTTTTTTCCTCTTGCGAATTGGTGTGGGGGAACAGGGTCATGGTGAGCAATTTCTTGGATAGGAAACAAATGCAGACATGGCAGCAATGAGATAGCGGGGCACCATTTCATGAACTGTATGATGTTGCTGAAAGCAAAGCGACAGAACTGACAATCAGGCAAGCAAATTGCGAATTGTAACTAGTTGCCGTAAGGGCTTCGTAAGAGAAGGGAGCTTGTGACTAAGAATCAGGCTAGTCAGGATACTAAGTAGAGGATGGGGAATATTAAAAAACGAACTTTACTCAGGCGATAAGGTCGTTAGATATTGATATCTGCTTGAAGAGTTGGCAGGTGCTGAGTATGTACTTGCAAAGCCCGGACTGGAAATAAAAGGGCCTATGCAAAACCCGTGCAACCCTGGAGCAGCAATTGGTATAACCATTGCCAGCTCTTTGCGTTGGAATATTTTGCATAAGCCCTGCTTATTGAGCTTTAACTTGAGCCAAAATTGGTCAAGTCAAGCGCAAAATCAGAATGCAGCTTGAACGCCTACATTCAGATTTGTGATGTTGCCGCTTGAACCAACGAAATCAACTTTACGTGTAGTGATTTCAGCGCGAGCTGCAAAATTAGGAGTGAATGCATAAGTCACGCCTACGCCAGCCATAACTTGCGCAGAATTCTCGCTTGTGGAGCCACGCAGGTTGCCGAAGGAAGCAGTTGCTTCGCCTTTGGAGTAGGCCAGGCCCAGTTTAGTGAACACACCCCAGTTGGTATTCAATTGCGCACGGTATACGCCAGCCAGATCGATGCCAGTCGCTTTCAGTTCTGCAGACAGACCACCGGCGCTTGCTTTGACTGTGCCCAGAGAGTAGTAACTTGCTTCTACACCCCAGTTGGAATTCAGATTGTAACCACCCAGGATATTGAAGGATGTGTCATTAGTTTTGCAGCTGCTTGTGCCAGCACAGTCCATATTCCAGCGAGCTTGACCAACTGTAGCACCAACATAAACTTGTGCACTTGCTGTAGCGCCAGCGAACAGACCAGAGATTGCCAGGGCAGCGGCGATAATTTTTTTATTTAACATTTTGTACCTGATTGATTTTAGATAGAGCAACAGTGATTTCTTCATATGTCAAACAAACAAATGTGAAATTCTGATGTTGCAGTGCAAAATTTTATTCCAAAATCATCAAAATGTCAAAAAACCTTATTTGATTTCCAATCATACATACAGTTTTCGATATGTATGCATGGAAAACAATTTGTTGCATTTAAAATAGTAAGCCGCCACCTTTTCTGAAAAGCGCCATATCAACATAATTGGACATGCGATGTGTAGTGTCTGAAGGGGCAAGGGTGACGCCGCCCAGATCGATGACGCTCTTCTGTGCAGCAAGGGCTTGCAAGGCATCGCGTCCTGGTTTGCCGGTCTGTATGGCTTTGACCAGTGTCTTTGCTACCATGAAACCTTCAAAGGTCAGCGCAGACAAGTCTTCATCCCTGAATTTTTTCATCATATTGCTATGATCTATCTGTACCAAGGATTTTTTGCTCAGGGGATTTGGTACCACCTGTGAAAAAACCGTCCACTCCAATGCCTTGGGTCCTGCAACTTCAGCCAGGGTTTCCAGGTTAATCAATGACATGCCAGCCACAAAGGTGCGCGGTGCCTGTTTTCTGAATTCTTTCAGAAATATGCCTGTGCCCAGGGTATCTGCAATGGCAATGACGATGCCAGGATTGGATTTGGCCAGGATGGCTGATTCTCTTTCCATATCAGTTGCAGAAGTGCCGATGCGCACCAGGCCGTTCATGAGCATATTGCGCTTGCGCAACTCTGCGACGACGTATTGATACATGTCCTGATTCAAGGCATTTTCCTGATAAGCAATACCTACGCTTTTGATGCCAAGTTTATCGAAGTACGAGAAAATATACTGCATTTCTTGTTCCGGGCTTGGACGCCAGAACAAGACACGGGAATTGTAGGTCTTGACTGAGGCAATCAGGGGGGCAAATAAAGTCAGCCCGCTCTGCGCAAACTTGGTGTTGCCCAGTACTGCGTCAGTCACGGCAGATCCAATGCCACCCAGCAGGTAGTCTGCCTTGTCTTTTTCCAGTAAGTCGCTGATTGCCAGAGCTGATTGTGCAGGATTGCCCTGATCATCACGTACCAGATACTTAATCCGTTTGCCACCCACGCCACCATTCACATTGATGCTATCAAAGTAAGTGGTGATACCTGCCACATAGTCACGGCCAATGCTACCATTCGGTCCGGACAAGTCGATAGCCTGTCCAACGACGATGGTGTTCCCTTGGGCTTGTACATTCAAAGCAAATAGACTGCATAGCAGGGCAAAGCAGAAAGTCCAGAGTCTGACTAGGGAAAACATACTGATTACCTTTGAAATATTGCAATGTAACAATTGTTACATTTAATTATGACTATGGAATGACGCGGCTTTCAGCTGGCTAATATTTGTAAGTTATATGTTTATATTCGGTTCTGTAGATGGGAGGGTTTTGTAGTGGCGACTGGACAAATATTGGGTGTCATAGGATGGTCAGGTAGTGGCAAAACCAGTTTGCTTGAATATCTGGTTACCGAATTGACATTAACAGGCCACAAGATCAACGTGGTCAAGCATAGTCATCACGATGTCATCATCGAGCCACCACAAAAAGACAGTTCACGTTTGCGTCTTGCTGGCGCTCAGGAGGTATTGCTGGTGTCGCCTTATCGATATGTGATTGCGCATGAGCTGCGACAACAAGCTGAACCATCGCTGGATGAACTCTTGACACGTCTCTCGCCAGCAGATTTGACGCTAGTAGAAGGTTATAAGTGGGAAGCCATGCCAAAAATTGAAGTCTTTCGGCCATCTCTTGGTAAATCAGCTATTTATCCTGAAGATGGCCATGTCTTGCTGGTCGCTTCCGACGCTCCAGCCCCGACAAATTTGCGACCTGGTTTGCAATGGCTGGACTTGAATCAGCCGCAGCTGGTGCTGGAGTGGATAGTTGC
The DNA here is from genome assembly GCF_030683615.1 of Undibacterium sp. NCBI lineage: Bacteria > Pseudomonadati > Pseudomonadota > Betaproteobacteria > Burkholderiales > Oxalobacteraceae > Undibacterium > Undibacterium sp. Next base: position 212,723 of record NZ_JAUXQE010000007.1, on the reverse strand, counting down.
TGCGATGCAAAACAAGATTTTCAAAAAAATCTGAAATATTCCTAAAGACTTCTCAAAAGCAGTCGTTAATCCATGTAGACGGATAAGGAGAAATGTCATGGACGTAACCGGTATTGCCAACGCGGCAACAACATTGGCTGATGTGGGTACCAGTCAGGCTGTAAGTATTGCGGTGCTGAAAAAAGCCATCGATATTTCGGCTGAAAGTGCAACGGCACTGATAGAGGCTATACCAGATAATAAGTCTATTGCCAATTTGCCACCTAATCTGGGTAGGAATATCAATACCACTGCGTGATTTTGTTGTTTGCCTTTCAGGTATTTGGTAAGTAGATATTCAAACAAAAATTTCAGGAAGCGCGCTGTTGGCGCGCTTTTTTGTTCTTGGGTTTCTCTGGGTTCCTTTTAATTTCTTTGCGATGGCAGGCTGATTTAACGCAAGCAAGTTGTTTGCCTATCAGCGATAATCTCGCCTATTCGCTCTCTTAATATCAGGATTTCAGTATGGAACAAAATTCTTGGGGCTGGTCAGAACGCCTTAGCCTCAGCTATGAACCGATGGACGATACTCACAAAGAGTTTGTGGAGCTCTGTGCGGCCTTGTCTGAAGATAATCCTGCTACCTTTCTGGCCAGGCTGGATGCACTGATCGTGCATTCTATCGCCCATTTCGAACAAGAAAATCAGTGGATGGCGGAAACCGCCTTCCCTCCAGCTGGTTGCCACAGGCAAGAACATGAGGCTGTGTTGGAAGTCATGCAGGAAGTCAGGCGCAGGGTGGAGTTGGGTGAAGCTGATTTGGCGACGCGCCTGGCTGAAGAGTTGCCATTATGGTTCGAGCACCATGTCGATACCATGGATAATATGCTGGCTCGCTTCATGGCAAGCAATCCGGAAAAGCTTGCCGATGCTACTGTCAATGCTGTGCAAACTCAGCCAGCCTGAACCCGGATTTCTATATCGCCCAGGCTGACGACCTGTCCAGCACGGATTTTTGCAGTCTTGCGCAATTCCTGTTCACCATCCACACTGACGTCACCGCTGGCAACAATCATTTTGCCAGCGCCGCCACTCTCGCACAGACCAACCAGTTTCAATAACTGGTTCAGTTCTACATATTCGCCTTCCAGGCTAAAACTCAGGCTTTGCATATAAATCCCTTTGATGCTGCAATAAAAGGCTCGCAGCTTACACTATTTCTCCAGGTGGTAGGCGAGTGACGGCTGCATTTGCTTTATCCAGCCACATTCTCAACTGGGCAATCAAGTCTTCCTGGCTAAAAGAGCAACTTTCCTCAGTAAACAGGCTGCCTGACTCAAGTCGACTCAAGAGATTTTCCATGACTTCGCGAAACTGTGGCGGCAAGGCTATCAACAATTTAGTCTGACCGCGCCAGATTTTACAAAAGAGGGTGATATTGATTTGTTCTGCTGATAAATCCTGGAGGCTTTGTTGCAATTCTTCGATGAACTTGAGCATATAGAAACTTTTAACTTGAAAAAATATCATAAGCTAGTAGGATAATCTGATCGCGGCTTGAATCCAATCGAAAATGCAGGACGTATAAGTTTATGTGGGTAGCGCGACTTAAAATATTTTTCAGAAACTTTGTAAGTTTGCCTTATCTGCATCGACTATAAGCTGTAGTTTCACATTTTCCCAGGTGGGATGTTTTGCTGAGTGGCACATTTAATCAATTAACAGGAGATAGACATGAGTAATAAAGCAATTGTTGCAGTCGCACTGGCAGGTTTGTTGGGTTCCAGCATGGCAATGGCCGCAGAGCCAGCCAAGACAGAGAAATGCTTTGGCATTGCCAAGGCTGGTCAAAATGACTGCGCAACTAAATCAGGTTCCCATTCTTGCGCTGGACAATCCAAAAAAGACAATGATCCAGCGGAATGGAAAAAAGTCCCGGCTGGTTCATGCGAAAAAATGGGTGGCAAACTGGATTCACCTAAATCCTGAGCATTTCCTTTTGAGGGAGCCATATTATGTTGTTTGATGTCGACTAATTTATTTTGACTGATACGGCTCGCACAAATTCTCAACCCACGTCTTCTCTGCAAGGGGTAGGCGTGGGCTTGCGCACTCCACACTACCGTGATTTTCTGCATGCATCTGCAATGGAACCAGCACCTGCCGACTGGCTGGAGGTACATTCAGAAAATTATTTTGGTGATGGCGGCTATGATTTGCATGTACTGCAAACCTTGCGCCGTGATTATCCTCTAAGCCTGCATGGTGTTGGCATGGGCCTGGGATCAGCTCAGGGCTTTTCTGAGCGCCATATTGCTCGCCTTCAGCGTTTGATCGAACGTACCGAACCCGCTTTGGTTTCTGAACACTTGTGCTGGGGCGCTATTGCGGGCAGGCATTTGAATGACCTCTTGCCTTTGCCCTTGATGCATAGCGCGCTTGATCTGGTGGTTCAGCGCGTGGATGAGCTGCAGAGCCGCTTGCGAAGACAGGTGTTAATAGAAAACGTCTCGACTTATCTGCGCTTTGTCCAGGACGATATGTCGGAAGCAGAATTTCTTGCGGCTCTGGTCAAGCGTACTGGCTGCGGTATCTTGATGGATATTAACAATCTGTATGTGAATCAACATAACCATCGTGAAGATGCACAGCAGGCATTGAGTATCATGGCAGGCTTGCCAGTCGGCGCGATAGGTGAAATACACCTTGCCGGTCACTTGCAGACAGATATCTGCCTGGTCGATGATCATGGTAGCCAGGTGGCTGACCCGGTGTGGGAATTATTCAGACAAGCAGTGCAGACCCTACCTGCAGGTATTCCAGTGTTGATAGAATGGGATACAGCCATCCCGGACTTGCCCGTATTATTGAATGAGGCGCATAAGGCCAGGGAAATCCTGGTAGCGTCGACTGCACAAAGTAGAGTGGCTGCGTGATGGTTTCTCATACGCTCGCAGAAATTCAAGAGCAATTTGCACATGCATTGTTGCAGCCTTCCTCGGCGGCACAAGCTGCTGCCTTATTTAATACGCACCCCTACCAGGACGACAGATTGGCTTTGTATCGGGGAAACCTGACCGCCATCTGGATTTCAGCACTAAAGAATGCTTATCCTGTCCTGCACCAACTAGTGGGTGAAGAATATTTCGAGCAAGTGGCGCGTGCCTTTGGTCGCGCCTATCCATCTGAATCTGGCGACCTGAACCAGTTTGGCGCAAAACTTCCTGAGTTTCTGAAGACGATACCAGATGCAGTGGATTATCCTTATTTTTCAAATGTCGCTGCTCTGGAATGGCAGACACATGCTGCCTACTATGCCGCTGATGCAGAGGTCGTCAGTCTGCATGAAGTGCTGCAGACGATTTCTGCCGGTGGGCAGGATGTACAGGCCATGCAATTGACGTTTCATCCGGCAGCCAGTTTGTATGACTCGGCATGCGATAGTGTTGGGATCTGGCAAGCACATCAGTTAAATTCTGAATCGGGATTTCCTGAGGACGTCGGGCATGTCAGTTTTGCGCTGATTGCCAGAAGCCAGTGGCTGGTCGAAGTGCAAAGAATAGATAAAGCTGGCTGGCTGGCATTAAGGGCTTTGCAGCAAGGCTGCAGCTTGGGTCATGCGCTGGAACTGGCCCTCGAGGCTGATGCAGACTTTGCGATTAATGCCAGCCTGCAATCCTGGTTTTCTGCGGGATTGTTTGCCCAGTTCAGATTTCCTGAAGATAAGTTGTAAGGAAAGCCCTTAGCAAGCTGACTAAGATGCAGGAGATCACTGGAGAATATCGATGTATAACACCCTGCAATACTTTCATGGCTTGAGCACCCGCTTTGATGACAAGCTGAGTGTCTGGGGCGGGTCTGCCCTTAGCCTGGCACTGCGGCTATTTGTTGGCGGGCAGTTTTTCAAAGCTGGTCTGGTGAAAATAGCCGATTGGCAATCCACACTGTCACTGTTTCGCGAAGAATATATGGTGCCTGTCATTCCGCCGGAGCTGGCGGCTTGGATGGGGGCAGGGGGCGAGTTGGTTCTGCCAGTCTTACTGGTGCTGGGAATATTTTCCCGCCCAGCTGCCTTGGCTTTGTTTGCCGTGAACCTGATGGCCGTCATTTCTTACCCGCAGTTGTTTGAACTGGAGTGTCCGGCAGCAGTGGATGCGCATTTTTATTGGGGGATATTGTTGCTGGTACTGGTCAGTTTTGGCCCCGGCAAATTGTCACTTGATGCATGGTTAAAAGCGCGCAAGCAGCAAGGAAGCTGAACAGCAATCAAGCTGAGTGAGCAGACTGTGTAGCAAATTGAGTATAAAAAATCAGGGCCTGGCAAATCCAGGCCCTTTTTTGTGGCCACTCTTTGTTGAACTAATTATCATTAGTCCTGTCAAATGCAAAACAAAGTCTGGCCTGCCTGGCGGCAGAGCGGATATAGCGCAGAATCTCACTGGTTTAAATTCATCATGCAAAACAAATTTTACTTCCGCAATGCTCAAGGTCAATTTCTATGGCGCACACCTGTTATGGTGCTTGTTGTATTGGTAATTTTTTTTGCACTGTGGTTTCTCTATTCCAACAAAACGACGGTGCAGGCCAGTACCAATGAAAAAAAACTGACCGAAAAAGACGTGGTCTATGAGTTGGCGACGGCAGATATCGCCAGTGCGGAGATCAAGGAATTGTCGGCACAATTACCTATCTCTGGTTCACTGGTTCCCGAAAGTCAGGTAACTGTACGTGCCAAAGTTAGTGCAGAAGTGGCAGAAGCTGCGTTGCAGGAAGGCGTCGCAGTTCAAAAAGGCCAGCTCATCGCCCGTTTTACTGCTAATGACTTACATGCGCGACTTACAACTCAGGAAGCAGCAGTGGATGAGGCCCAAGCCAAACTGGGTTTGGCACAAAAGAATCGTCTCTCCAATGAAGCATTGCTAAAGCAAAATTATATTTCACAAAACGCTTACGACACGACCCACAATGGCCTGGAACTGGCACAAGCCAGCTTGAAGTCAGCGCTGTCGCAAAAACAGGTCGCACAATTGGCCCTGGCGGATACGCTGGTACGCTCGCCGCTGGATGGTGTCATCAGCAAGCGTTATGTGCAGCCGGGTGAAAAAGTGTCTCCAGATACCGCGTTGTATAGCATCGTCAATCTGAGTCGCCTGACTCTGGAAGCGCAAGTGCCAGCCAGTGAAATTCCCAGAGTGAAGACCGGGCAACAAGTCCTGTTTTACGTTGATGGGTATGGCGGTCGCGAATTTGAGGGTAAGGTCGCGCGTATTAATCCAGCCACAGAGGCTGGCTCTCGTTCCTTGATGGTATATATCGCTGTTGACAATGCCGACGCTGCATTGAAAGGTGGCATGTTCGCCAAGGGTAAACTGGTGCTGGAGAAAACAGCTGCAAGCACGACTGTCCCACTGACGGCGATTAGGCGAGTGAATGGTGCGGACGTGGTCTATCAAATTGTCAACAATCTGGTTAAGATGCAGACCGTCAAACTGGGATTGCTTAGCGAAGATGAGGGACGGGTGCAGATCGTGCAAGGGCTGGAAGCAGGGGCCGTAGTGATTTCTGCACGTCTCGATAGTGTCAAAGCCGGTAGCAAGGTAAAGATGCCTTCGGCAAATGCAGCGACAAAAGGTTAAGCCATGTGGATGACCAAAGTTAGTATACAAAACCCGGTCTTCGCCACCATGGTGATGGTCGGCCTGATGGTGCTGGGTATTTTTTCCTACAAAGGCCTGGGCCTGGAAAATATGCCCAATGTAGAGTCGCCAGGTGTCTGGATGGAAGTCATGTATCCGGGGGCTTCGCCAGAGATTGTCGAGAACGATATCACCAAGCCGGTAGAAAATGTCGTCAATACCATTAGTGGTGTCAAGCGCATCATGGCCAGCTCGTATGAAGGCCGTGCTGGCATCTGGATAGAGTTTCATTTGTCAGTGAATGGGGACAAGGTCTTGCAGGAAGTGCGTGACAAGGTTGCCCAGATACGCACCAGCTTTCCTAAGGATGTGAAAGACCCCTTTATCGTCAAGGGCGGCAATGAAAATGGTCGTCCGATCGTACAAATGGCCATTAGTTCTGGCGAGCGCAGCTTGCGTGATTTGTCGAATATGACAGATCAGATTATCGTCAAGAAATTGCAGAGCGTGCCAGGCGTGGGGCGGGTGGATGTGCGTGGTGCCGTTGTGCGTCAGGTTCAGGTCAAGCTCTTGCCTGACCGTATGGCGGCAAATCACATTGGTGTCAATGAAGTCCTGGCAGCGATACAAAGTACCAATCAAAACATGCCCGCAGGTTTGATTACACGTGGCGCGCAAGATCAACTAGTCAGGCTGGAAGCAAAAATCGCGGACACGCCCGGTTTTAATAAAATCATAGTTGCCCGCCGTGCCGGTGCGCCAGTTTATCTGGAGCAGGTTGCTGAGGTGATGGATGGTGAAAGAGAAGAATACTCCATCTCGAGGGTGAATGGGCAAAGGTCGGTCGCCATCGCAGTCAGCAAGATACAGGATGCCAATGTCGTCCAGGTTGGTGACGGTATCATTGAAGCGATTGCTGATCTCAAAACACGCTTACCCAAAGATGTGCAAATGACAGTCAGTGAAAACAATGCTGATTTTGTCAAGCGCTCTCTTAATGGTGTGAAAGAAACCATACTTGAAGGTGCAGGACTGACTGTGCTGATTGTCTTCCTGTTCCTGCATTCCTGGCGCAGTACTATCATCACTGGTTTGACCCTGCCTATTTCGGTCATCGCTACCTTCATTGCACTCAAGGTTTTTGGTTTTACCCTGAATTTCCTGACCATGATGGCCTTGTCCCTTTGCATAGGCTTGCTGATTGATGATGCGATTGTGGTACGCGAAAACATTGTACGCCACCTCGGAATGGGAAAAGGACACAAGCAGGCAGCAGAAGACGGTACAAATGAAATTGGCCTGGCTGTTACGGCCACTACCTTTGCCATTGTTGCCGTATTTGTGCCCGTGGCTTTCATGCAGGGCATGATCGGTAAATTCTTTTTCCAGTTTGGCATTACGGTTACCGTGGCTGTGCTGGTGTCGCTGTTTGTTAGTTTTACTCTGGACCCCATGCTGTCATCAGTATGGCGCGACCCGGAAGAAAACCGCTTCAAGCGTTTGCCTTGGTTGGCGAAATTCATGGATGGTATAGAGCATGGCATAGAGAAGCTACATGTGATTTATGGAAAATTATTGCAAGTGGTTTTACGCAAACGTAAGACCACCTTGTTGCTGGCATTTTCCTTGTTCATCGGCAGCTTCTTTTTGCTGCCCTTGATCGGTACTGAATTTGTACCAGCGGCGGACGAAGGTCAGATCACCATCAGTCTGAAAACTCCGGTTGGCTCCAGTCTGCAATACACGGACGATAAAACCCGACAGGTTGAAGCTATTCTTAAAGAGATGAAAGATATCGAGACCATTAATACCTCGGTCGGCGTAGAGAATGAGAGAAATGCCGCAGAAATTAATATGAAGCTCAGCGAGAAGCGTGTTTCTCACCGTAAATCTCAAAAACAGATAGAGATGCAAATTCGCGAGCGTTTGAAAAGCATACCAGGCATAGAAATGGCCGTGGGTTTTGACAAGCCCATCTATGTGGCCATACTTGGGCCGGATGCTGACAAATTGCAGAATGTGATTGATGGCGTCATGAAAAAAATGGCGACTATCAAAGGTATTACCGATCTGGAGAGTAGTCTGACTGGGGCCAATCCGACGGTGCTGGTCAAGGTCAATAATGAATTGGCGAATGATCTGGGTTTGTCGGTACAGCAAATCGGTGCAGCCTTGCGCCCCTTTGTTGCCGGCGATACTTTGGGCCAATGGCTGGCGCCAGACGGGCAAAATTATGAAATCAATGTGCAGTTGCCTAAATCAGGCAGGCAAAAAATTTCTGACCTGGCCGAGCTCTCACTGGCCAGTAGCAGGCTGGATGCGAATGGTAAGCCAATGATGGTGCCTTTGCGTCAAGTGGTGCAATTCTTGCCTAGCACCAGTCCGCGCGTCATCAAGCGCCAGGACTTGCAGCGCAGGGCAGCGATTTATGCAAACGTAGAGGGACGGCCTGCTGGCGACGTCGGTACTGAAGTGCAAAATCTGGTGAAAACGATAGAACTACCACCTGGCTACCGTTTTGATATTGGTGGCCAGACCCGGGAAATGCAAGAATCGTTTAGTGCTGCCGTGGCTGCGCTTGGCATAGCAGTCATCTTCATTTACCTGATACTGGCTTCGCAATTTGGCAGCTTCCTGCAACCATTGGCCATCATGACGGCGCTACCTTTTTCCCTGATTGGTGTATTGCTGGCGTTGTTGATTACGGGCAGCACCCTGAATATTTTCTCCATCATCGGTTTCATCATGCTGATGGGCTTGGTGACAAAAAATGCGATTTTGCTGGTTGATTTTATCAATCAGGCGCAAAAACAGGGTATGAGCCAGTTTGATGCCGTGCTGGCCGCTGGTCAGGTGCGCTTGCGTCCCATCATGATGACAACATTGGCGATGATATTCGGCATGATGCCCATGGCCATGGGTATCAGCGATGGTGCAGAGACTCAAGCGCCCATGGGCAGAGCAGTCATCGGTGGCATCATTACATCAACGCTGCTGACTTTGCTGGTGGTGCCTATCGCTTATACTTATCTGGATAATTTGGGTAAAAAGGCAAAAGCTTATTTTGCTCAAGATGAGCCTGAGAAAGTCTTGACTCCGGCTGCCTTGGAAACAAAAGCGGCGAGCCATTAAAATTTATGCGTTGAGTCTTGCACATTTGCATGTAGAGGTTATACTTGCCGCCCGGAAAAAGGCGGCAAATTATTTAATCTTTTTCCAGAACTTTCAGAAATGTTGTATTTGTCCCTCATGAAAAAATTCTGGGGCAAATTCAGACAAATTTTTTAAGAGTGTTTACTCTAGTTGCGTAGTTTTAGCTATTCAGCAAATTGCGTAAATGACATACTACTTGCTGAGTTTTAGAACGCTCGTTCCATTTTTAAAGATGGCTATGAGGGTTCTAATGACTTGCATAAAAATACTTAACAGGAGACAACAATGCGTCAAATTCATGTAGCGCTGGGCTTGCTGTCCGCTGCCGTTTTATCGGCTTGCGGTGGTGGCGGTAGTGCTGGTCCAGTCATCGACAATACACCTACCCGCGGCACGCTGGTCGCCAACCCACCAGTATTGGTGCCTATCCCCCAGGCTAGTGGCCCGGCATTGACCAAGCTTGACCCTGTCGTTTTCAAAGCTTCTCTGGACGCAGCCAAACCAGGCCTGACCCAGATAACTGGTGCGCCAAAATGTGAAATCAGCACCTATTACATGAAGTACATCACTGTAGGCGGCGCGAATGAAATGACAGACGCGACCGGTGCCATCATGGTGCCTTCTGGCAGCGATCCAGCATGTACCGGCCCACGTCCTGTCATTCTGTATGCGCATGGGACGACAGTAGAAAAATCCTTCAATATGGCAAACCTGCGGGATAACTCAGAGTCTACTTTGTTGGCTGCCATGTACGCAGCGCAAGGTTTCATCGTCGTTGCTCCTAATTATGCCGGTTATGACACTTCTGCACTGACATATCATCCTTACCTGAATGCAGAGCAACAAGCCAATGATATGGTTGATTCCCTGCGTGCTGCACGTAAGGCTTTCGCTACGATCGGCGCACAGGATTCTGGCAAGCTGGTGGTCAGTGGTTATTCTCAGGGCGGTCATGTGGCCATGGCTACCCAACGCGCCATGCAAACAACCTACGCATCAGAGTTCAAGGTAGCTGCATTGGCTGGCATGTCCGGTCCTTATGCAATGTCCTTGTTGGGTGATGCAACTTTTGCAGGTAGTCCCAACGCAGGCGGTACAGTGTTCCTGCCTTTGTTGACATCCAGCTGGCAAAAATCCTATGGTGGTCTGTACACTAGTCCGAATGAAGTCTTTGAAGACAAATATGCTGCTGGTATAGAGTCTCTGTTGCCAGGCGCTTTGACTTTCAACGAATTGTTCACTACCGGCAAGTTGCCAGCATATGCGATGTTTGCCAAGGACTCATTGCCAGGCCCATCTTCTCCAGCATTTGGCGCTTTCTTTGGTGACGGCAATCTGATCAAATCCAGCTATCGCAATGCTTATTTAGCCGATGCGCAGAAAAACCCTTGTAACGTCAATCCAGCTGATCCTTTGAGCTGCACGCCTGCCAATCCTTTCCGCAAGGCTGGCGTGAAAAATGATTTGCGCAATTATGTTCCTAATGTGCCGGTCTTCCTGTGCGGCGGTAATGCTGACCCTACGGTCTTCTTTGCAAGCACCCAGGCAACAGCAGGCTTCTTCCAGGCCAAGGGTTTGCCTGCAGCAGCGTTGACGGTGCTGGATGTGGATTCTTCGCCTACGAGTGCTGCTGATCCATTTGCCGCAGCAAAAGTAGGGTTTGGTCAAAGCAAAACAGCAACGATTAATGCAGCCTTAGCCGCCAAGCAGGACCCTGCAACAGCGGTTGCTGCTGTTTATCACGGCACCCTGGTTCCACCGTTCTGTCACGCTGCATCCCGCGCCTTCTTCCAGCAAGTTTTGGCTAAATAAGAGAGGACGCCATCATGAAAAAAATTCATTTCGCCGTCAGTGCCTTGTTCGGCCTGGCTTGTCTCTCCGCGCATGCCTATGAAAATACAGTGCGTGCCGGTTTCATCAATGTACAGGTGCATTCTGAATCACCTGACTTTACCAGCAATGGCCCCGCATTCCTGACACCACAACCAGCCGGTTTGGTGGTTCAGAATGCAAACACGCTGGCTTTGGGCTACTCCCGCCGTATCAATGATCATTTTGAATTAGATTTCGTTGCGGGTATCCCTCCAGAACACGAAGTAGTAGGTCGCGGCGCTTTGGCGCCTTACGGGGTGATTTCCAAAGTAAAACAACGTGCACCTACTTTATTCGTCAACTACAGTTTTGGTAAGCCGACTGATAGCTGGCGTCCTTTTGTAGGCCTTGGTTTGAATTACACACAGTTCTTCGATGCGAAGTCGACTGCGATAGGTAATATTGCAACCGGTGGACCAACCAAGATTGATTTGAAGGATTCGATAGGTCTGGCTGGTCAGATGGGCGTAAAATATCAGTTCAATGAACGCTGGTCGGTCACGGGCACTATCGCAGCTGCCAAAGTCAAAACTGACATGACGGCGACGACTGGCAGTATCGAACGTAAAACGACGATCGATTTCCGTCCTGTTGTTTATTGCGTGGCACTGGGCTACAGTTTCTAAGAAGCTGCTTCAGAAGTAAAAAGGGGTTCCAATGTAAATTGGAACCCCTTTTCTTATTGGTGCTGCACAAAACTAGAAGACTGCTATTTGAAGCGTGTTGCCTTCAGGTTTGCTACGATGGTTTTACCATTGCGTGTCGGTGTGGCTGTGTGACGAACAATTTTGGGTGAGCTTCCACGATGGGTGCTTGCCAGGATGCTGGTCTGATTTACTTGCGTGACGACAGGGGTTTGTATGCGCAAGGTCTGGCCATTGGCAACACTGTCACGTTTAAGTTGATTCCAGGATTTTAACTCGGCGACGCTGACGCGGAAGCGCTTGGCAATACCAGCCAGGTTATCGTGTTTGCTGACCTTGTAGCTGACCTGGCGGGTCGAATTTTTTTCTATGACGAGCTGCGCTTTTTCTGCGATTTCCAACGAGATGTCATGGTCTGGAGTTTTCGAGGATTTTGGCACCAACAAGGTCGAGCCTGCCTTGACCATCATTTTTGCCGGAATGAAATTCACCTCGCGCACAACCTCAGGTTTGAGTCCCAGTTTGGTCGCTAGTGCTTCAACGCGCTCGGTCTTTTGAACAGTATGGGCAGACCAGCTCGAAAGCGGGCCTTGCCACTTATTCAGATTTTCTTTGAACAGGGCAGCATTGTCGGTGGGTAGCAGGATCTTGGTGTTACTGCCGCCGGCAATGACAGGACGGCTGAATTGCGGATTCAGTGCTGTAAACTCATCCATAGGCAACTCAGCCAGTTGCGCCGCAACACGCACATCAATATCGCGGGTCTTCTCAACACTCACGAAGTAAGGCTGATTATCCAGTTTGGGCAGGGCCAGATTGAATTGCTCTGGATTGCCTATGATGTTTTTGACGGCCTGCAATTTTGGCAGGTAGTTTTTGGTTTCATTCGGCATATGCACGGACAGACTCTGGAAGTCTATCGGCAAGCCCAGTGCCTGTTGTTTCTTGATGGCGCGCTGGACTGAACCTTCGCCCCAGTTGTACGCTGCCAGCGCCAGTTGCCAGTCGCCGAACATGCCATACAGTTTTTCAAGATAATTCAGGGCGGCATCGGTAGAGTCCAGCACGCTACGCCTGTCATCCTTGAACATGGTTTGCTTGAGGTTGAAGTCTCGACCTGTCGCTGCCATGAATTGCCACATGCCGGTTGCCTTGGCGGTGGAAATGGCTTGTGGATTAAATGCAGATTCTATGAATGGCAATAAAGCCAACTCCGTTGGCATGCCGCGTTTTTCCAGTTCTTCCACCACATGATAGAGATAGCGGGAGCCACGTTGCACTGTGCGTAAAATATATTCAGTGCGGGTGCCATACCAGGCCAGTTGATTTGCCACTAACTGGTTTTCCAGATCGGGTATGGCATAACCTGCACGTACCCTGTCCCACAGATCTGTGGTTTTATCGGTGTAATCAAAATTGGCTACGTCAGCGGGTAATTCCAGATTGACGGCTTGACTGGCGGCAACTTGTGCTGAGCTGGTGGTTTCTGGTGCAGAGACCAGGGCGAAAACAGGAGCGGGGGCATCGGCAAGACACATTCGAGGAGCCAGGCTAGCTAGTAAAGCGGCGGTCAATATGCTTGGTGCGTTAAGTCGGAATCGTTTCATAGGCAATTAATTGTCTAATCGACCATGGTCGACGTGGATTGCAGAATCGTGTGAGTGTACGCAAGTGCTGTTTGCAGCGTCAAGGTAAATGTCAGTTATATGACAAGTTTTACATCTGTTACATGGATACGTCCCAGGATTTCACTTTTTCTTTGTGGGAAATGATGTTAAGTTCATTTAAATTGATATAAAAATTGGTCAAGATCGCTCAATTTCTGTTAAGTATGCATTCTCTTTGTGGTAATAATATGCTGCTTTATCATATGACAACAATGAAGTCAGGTCTGTGTTGTGCTTTGCTATATCTAAATTGCCCATACATATTGAAATACAATGTATCTTCTTTCTTTATTTTTCGGGCCTGATTTATGTGCACCAAATTGAAATACTTGGCATTGGTAATAATGAGTTTGAGCACAAGTATGGCAACGGCCGATACGATTATCGATAATGTCCTTGGCTACACTCTGATTGGGACACAATTGCAGCAATTTCAAGCGCTGGCTTTTGATGATGCTGGCAAGATCATTGCAACAGGAAAATCAGCAGAATTGGTCACCAAGCTCCCCAAGGCCAGGCGTGTCGATGGTGGCGGTAAAACCTTATTGCCAGGCATGATAGATGCCCATGGTCATGTGCTTAGTTTGGGTGCGAGTCAGATGCAGCTGGGTTTGCGTACTACCGCCAATCTGGCAGAAGCACAAAAGACAATTGCTGACTACGCGCGCCGCTTCCCCTTGAATCAATGGATCGTCGGTGGCGAATGGAATCAGGCAAACTGGAAGCTGGGTCGCTTTCCAACTGCACAGGAAATTGATGCAGTGGTAAAAGATCGACCAGTCTGGTTATCAAGGGTAGATGGTCATGCTGGTTGGGCGAATAGCAAGGCTTTGCAGTTGGCAGGCATAACTGAAAATACACCAGATCCTAGCGGCGGAAAAATAGAAAAAGATGCTCACGGTAAGCCCACCGGTATACTCATTGATGCGGCCATGAGTCTGGTTAGCAAGGTAGTGCCGCCAGCATCGAATGCTGAGCAAAGAACTGCCCTGGATCTGGCCTTGTTGGAATTGGCCAAGGTCGGTGTCACCAGTGTGCACGATGCTGGCGTTTCAGAATCTGCCGATAAATTGTTCCGTGAATATGCAGACAAGGGCAAGTTGACGACACGCATCTATGGCATGTTACGTGGCACCGATGGCTATTTCGACAAGGTCTCACAGCAAGGCCCTTTACTGACGTATGGACAAGATTTTTATTCTCTGCGTGCAGTCAAACTGTTTGCTGATGGTGCGCTAGGCAGTCGTGGCGCGGCCTTGATGGCACCGTATTCAGATGCGCCACATACCCATGGCCTGCTGTTCAAAACTACAGATGAGATGCACACCATGATAGAAAAAGTTGCCAGCAAGGGCTATCAGGTGAATGTGCATGCGATAGGCGATGCCGGTAACCACCAGATACTGGATGGCTTTGCCCGCTTGCCAGCGACATCTGCCAACTTGCGTCATCGCATAGAGCATGCGCAAGTCGTGGCGCTGGATGATATTCCGCGTTTCAAACAACTGGGGATCTTACCCTCCATGCAGCCGACTCATTCGACTTCAGATATGAATATGGCTGAAGACAGGGTAGGGGCAGAGCGTATCAAGGGGGCTTACGCCTGGCGCAGTTTCTTGCAGCAGGGTTCACGCATCGCCTGTGGCTCAGACTTCCCGATAGAATCTCCCAATCCATTCTGGGGTGTCCATGCAGCGGTCACCCGTCAGGATATGGCAGGCAAACCTGCGCAGGGCTGGTATGTCAATCAAGCAATGACTGTGCAGGAAGCCTTGCGTTGCTTTACCCTTGATGCTGCCTATGCTGCACATCAAGAAAATACTCTGGGTACACTGGAGGCGGGCAAGTGGGCAGACTTTATCCTCATTGACCAGGATATGCTGAATATGCCCGCCAAGGATATTTACAAGATCAAGGTCTTGCAAACCTGGGTAGCAGGCAAGCAGGTTTATTCAGCCACTAGATAAACCCGGCTTTTATGATGATTGCAGTGCGGTTTATGCCGCCTGCAGTTGCAATTGCTTTTCCTGTATAGGCAAATGTACCAATGCCGCAGCCACTGCGAGAGTGATATCGATATACCAGAGCACATTAAAATTGCGATTTGCCTCAAGCACCTTGCCACCCAGCCAGACACCCAGGAAACCACCTAATTGATGTGTCAGCATGACGATGCCAAACAGGCTGGCCATATTTGCAGGTCCAAAGAACTTCGCTACCAGACCAGCTGTCGGTGGCACGGTGGACAGGAAGGTCAGGCCCATCACGGCAGCAAACACCAGTACGACAGCGCCAGTTTTAGGCGCCAGCAAAAACAGGATGACGGCCAGTGCGCGTGTCGCGTACAACAAGGACAGCAGCGATTTCATGCGCCATTTGCCGACTGCCCAACCCATGGAGATGCTGCCTATAATATTGAACAAACCCAGCATGGCCAGCGCCCAGCCGCCAAATTCTGCGGGCAAGCCGCACAGGCTGATTACGCCGGGTAAATGGGTGGCCAGAAAAGCCACATGGAAGCCGCATACAAAAAAGCCTGCAGCCAGCATCAGGTAACTGGGATTTTTCAGGGCGATGGAGATCGCTTTGGAAGTGCTGACTGGTCCTTGCCCTGCACTGACAGCTTGCACAGGTTTGCCACGTAACAGATAGGCAGCGGGCAGGGCCAGCAACACCAGTACGCCCATTATCTGCATGGCATTATTCCAGCCATACAAACCCATGAGCGTTATAGCGATTGGTGCCATCAGGAACTGACCAAAAGAGCCGCCGGCATTCACGATACCAGTAGCAATGCCACGCTTTTCTGCTGGGATCATGCGAGTAGCAGTTGCCATCAACACCGCAGGCCCCGCCATGCCAGCACCGCCTGCCGCCAGCATGCCTATGGCAAAGATCAGGCCTGCCGTGGTCGTCATCAGTGGTGTGATGAAAGTACCCAGCGCCACCAGGACAATACCAGCGCACAAGACGCGGCCAGCCCCCATTTTGTCGGCAAAGGCGCCAGCGAATGGCTGTGTCAAACCCCACCACAATTGCCCAAAGGCGAAAGCCAGGCTGATATTGCCTACGCCCAGGCCTGTTGAGGTATTCATGGGGCTTAAGAACAGGCCCATGCTTTGCCTTGTACCCATGGTCAGGGCAAAAGTGCCAGCTGTACCCAGCAGCACCAGCCAGATAGCTGGGTATTTGTTCAATAGATTGTTCTGGGTATCCATATTGTTTTCCGTGATTGAAAGGGTGGACATGATTTTAAATGATGATCATCATTATTATATATATTACGTTTATAATATATAATGTCAAGAGAATTTATTGATGGAGTAGTGTCATGAAAGTCAGCAGAGAGCAGGCAAATGAAAATCGCCAGCGCATCCTTGATGTAGCCTCACAGCTATTCCGGGAGCGCGGCTATGACGGGGTCAGCGTGGTCGATCTGATGAAAGGCGCTGGTCTGACCCATGGCGGCTTTTATGGAAACTTTTCTTCCAAAGAAGACCTGATTGCGCAAACCTGCGCACTTAGCCTGGGTCGCTCGGCAGAGCGCTGGAAGAAGTGGCAGGCAGAATCTCCAGACACAGCCTTGTCGCGTATTGCCAATGATTACCTGTCTCCTGCACACAGGGACAAGCCAGGCAGGGGTTGTGCCCTTGCTGCTCTGGGATCAGATATGGCCAGGCAAAACGAGACAGTGCGCAAAGCTGCCGACAAAGGCGCGCATGACCTGATGGCTGTCCTGGTGGACTTGCTGCCTGGTGAAACGAAAGAAAAAAGAGAAGACAAGGCCATGCTGGCTTTGGCCAGCATGGTGGGCGCGGTAGTGCTGGCGCGAGTGGCGGAAGATGAAGAATTCTCCCGACGTATTCTTGGTGCGGTCGCGACAGCACTTGAAACTGCGGGGGACTAAATGCCTATAGTAGGTGTTGCAAAGCAGGCTGCTGCAAATCAGAACGAGTTGCAACAGCTCGCCGAAACTCTAGCCGCCCATGCAAAAGGCATTCAATTTATTGCCATCCAGGTCGCGGAAATAAGCAGCGTAAAAGCCGCTGTCACCCCTCGGTCCTGGCGCACCTTCATCTTTACCACCGAGTTCCAGAGCCTTGTTATGCAGGGCTTGAACCTGCTCTTTGGTTTTGACTACCAGTGCCGCCATGCTGCCATTGCCTACAGTCGCCGCTTCGCCATTAAACGGCGTGATAATGCCTAGCGCGGGATGTTTGGGGCTGACTCCCCAGGCGACGAAACCTTCTGATTCCATCGTGCGTTTGGCACCAATTTCTGCTAGCAGCGTATCGTAAAAAGTGGCCGCTCGCTCAACATCATTCGTGCCCAGAGTAATGTAGCCTATCATCATGGTCTCCTTGGTGTAAGTTACTGGTGAGTTGGCTATTTTGCCACGTTTTATTCTTCGTTTCTATGCAAATCAAATTGTAGCGCTGCCAATTTGGCATAGACGCCACCTTGCTCTACCAGTGAGGCATGGGTACCTGTTTCCACAATTCGGCCATGTTCCATGACGATGATGCGGTTGGCACGTTGCACTGTTGCCAGCCTGTGGGCAATGATCAGGGTGGTGCGCCCCTGCATGGCTACTTCCAGTGCACCTTGTACCAGACGTTCTGATTCTGCATCGAGTGCGCTCGTTGCTTCGTCCAACAAGAGTAGCGGCGGGTTTTTCAGCAGGGCACGGGCAATTGCTATCCTTTGTTTTTGCCCGCCAGACAGGCGCACGCCACGTTCACCAAGGAAAGATTGATAGCTTTCCGGCAGTCTTTCTATGAATTCATGCGCCGCTGCCATTTTCGCTGCCGCAATCACTTCTGCATCACTGGCATCGGCACGACCATAGCGTATATTCTCAAGGGCGTTGGCTGAAAATATGACGGTATCTTGCGGTACCACCCCTATCGCGCCACGCAATTCATGCAGGCTCAACTCGCGTATATTGATGCCATCGAGAGTGATCCTGCCTTGCTGTGGGTCATAAAAACGCAACAGCATCTGGAACAAGGTAGTCTTGCCCGCACCGGAAGAACCAACAATAGCGACAGTTTCGCCAGGTTGTATTTCCAGGTTCAGATTCAACAAGGCTGCAGTATTGGGGCGCGAAGGATAGTGAAATTCCAGACCTTGCAATGAAAGTGCCGCACCTCTGGGATCATGCTCTGCACGGGTAGGTAAACTCAGTGCTTTTACTGGATTTTGTATCGGTGACTTAACTTCGATCAATTCCAGCAAACGCTCGGTCGCGCCTGCTGCACGCTGGGCATCACCCATGACTTCAGATAGTGCGCCAACAGCACCCGCCACGATAGACGCATACAAAATAAACTGACCCAGCTCACCACCGCTCATGCGACCTTGCATGACTGCATGCGCGCCAAGCCACAATACAAATACAATGGCACCGAAGATCAGTAAGATAGCCATGACTGTCAGCAGTGAGCGAGCACGTATGCGGCGCATGGCGGTTTTGAACGCTCCTTCCACCGTACCAGAGAAACGCTGGGCTTCTATATTTTCATGGGTGAAGGCTTGTACGGTTGGCATGGCGTTCAGTATTTCACCTGCAATTGCTGATGCATCAGCAATGCGGTCTTGTGAATCACGCGACAGCGTGCGTACACGCCGCCCAAACAGGATGATGGGCAAAACCACCACCGCCAGCATGACGATGATGATGGATGAGAGTTTGGGACTGGTGATGAACAACATCACCAGACCACCAAGAAACAGCAAAAAATTACGCAAAGCCATGGAGATGCTGGTGCCCACCACGGTTTGTATCAGCGTAGTGTCCGTCGTCAGGCGCGACAGTACTTCACCGGTTTGAGTGGTTTCAAAAAATTCCGGGCTTTGCGTGACCACATGCGAATACACGGCATTGCGTATATCTGCCGTCACTCGCTCCCCCAGCCATGACACCATGTAAAACCTGGCTGCAGTGGCTATCCCCAGCACACAAGCCACACCAAACAGGGCGATGAAGGTCAGATCTACATGCTTGATGCTGTGATCACCCCCACCAAAACCCAGGTCTATCATTTGGCGAAAAGCATAAGGTATGGCCAATGTGGCACCTGCCGCCACCAGCAAAGCGATACCAGCCAATACAAATTGTGTCTTATAAGGCCTGAGGAAGGGGAGTAGTCCTTTCAGGGTTTGCAAGCTGCTGCGCTGAGAAATTTCAGTGGCAGGAGAAGGCGAGGGGATGGGATTGGTCATGCGCAGTCCAGAATAGTGGGCAAGCGTGGGCTAAGCAAATAGCAAAAGGTATAGATGATGATATGTGAGCCAAAATCAATAGTCTACATGGCTCTTAAAAAGAGTAAATTATTGATAATATTTGAACTTGCAAAGCTCTTTCGCGCGATTCTTTATACTGAGTGTAGAATCTGACACTATCTCAAGTTGAAAGCTAACCAATGAAACGCCTGCTGAAATGGTGTCTGATCTTACTGTGCGCTTTGCTACTGATCGCCATTGTCGCAGCCACTGTCCATTTGTATGGTAAGCGTGTGCAGCGTTCAGGTAACCAGGTGCTGACAGGCTTGCAAGCCGAAGTGACGGTGCAATATGACGAGCGTGGCGTGCCGCATATGGAAGCAAAAAATGAAGCAGACCTGTATCGTGCCCTCGGTTATGTACATGCACAGGACAGGCTGTTTCAAATGGAAATGGTGCGTCGCCTGGCCAATGGTGAGTTGGCTGAAATTCTTGGCCCAAAACTGCTGGATACCGACCGCCTGTTCCGCACCCTGGGTTTGCGCAAGCATGCGGCTGATTATGCAGTCAGACTCGATAGAAATTCTCCCGCAGTCAAAGCCCTGGATGCCTATCTCGATGGCATCAATCAATATCAGGCTGGGCATGCCTCGCCGTTGGAGTTTGAATTACTGGCTATACCCAAGCGCCCATTTACTGCAGAAGATACGGTCGCTGTATCCGGTTACATGGCCTACAGCTTCGCTGCGGCCTTCCGTTCCGAACCAGTATTGACACAAATACGCGACAAACTAGGCGCAGATTATTTGCGTATATTCGATTTTGCCTGGCATCCCGAAGGCGTCATCAAGCCCTTGCAATTGAGCGCAACAGACTGGGATAGGATGAATCGTATCGCAACGACCAGCCAGCAAGTCATGGAAGAGTTTGGCCTGCCACAGTTTGAGGGTAGCAATGCCTGGGTGGTGGCTGGCAAAAATGCCGCCAGTGGCAAACCCTTGCTGGCGGGTGATCCGCACATCGCCTATTCAGCGCCAGCAGTCTGGTATGAAGCGCATCTCAAAATGCCGGGTTTTGAGTTGTATGGTCATCACCAGGCACTCAATCCATTTGCTCTGTTGGGTCATAACCAGCATTTTGGCTGGACCCTGACCATGTTCCAGAATGACGATGTTGATTTTATTGCTGAAAAAATCAACCCACAAAATCCCAATCAAGTCTGGGTCAAAGGGCAATGGGTGGATTTGCAAAGCCGCGAAGAAATCATCAAGGTCAAAGGAGCGGAAGCAGTTAAATTACAACTGCGAACGTCACCTCATGGCCCCATCATCAGCGACGCCTTCCGTCAGGCCTGGGGCGACGATTTGACTGCCAAACCCATCTCCATGTGGTGGGCATTTCTGGAAACTGAAAACCCCGTGCTTGACGCTTTTTATGAATTGAATCGTGCCAGCACAAAAGATATTGCGGCCAATGCCGCCAGCAAAATCCATGCGCCGGGTTTGAATGTGCTCTGGGCAAATACGCAAGGCGATATCGCCTGGTGGGCAGCGGCCAAACTGGTCAGGCGGCCGACGAATGTGAACCCGGCCTTCATCCTTGATGGCGGCACGGCAGAAGCTGACAAGTCGGGCTTTACTGATTTTGCCGATAACCCTCATGAAGTTAATCCAGCACGTGGCTTTATCGTCTCTGCCAATCAGCAGCCTTTGCCATCAGCAGATTTTGCCATTCCCGGTTACTACAATCTGCACGAACGCGCACGCAGACTGGAAGCCTTATTGTCGCAACCAGGTATCAAGTGGGATACAAAAAACAGCCAGGCTTTGCAGCTTGAAAACAAGACCGATTATGCTGCACAAATTTTGCCATCCATATTGCCTGCTTTGCGCAAGCAGGTAAATGATGCGGACGGCAAACGCCTGCTTGATCAACTGGAAAAATGGGATGGCAGTTACCAGGCAAATAGCATAGCGCCCACCATCTTCAACCAATTGCTGTATCAGATCATCTATGCGGCGATGGCAGATGAAGTAGGAGAAGTGCAGTTTAAAAACCTCTTGCGCACGCGCGTACTGGACTATGCCTTGCCACGTCTGCTGGCTGATGCAAAGTCGCCCTGGTGGGATAACCGCTCAACAGCAGCAGTGGAAACCCACGACGATATTCTGGCGCTGGCATGGCGCGTCAGTATCGCACATTTGCAAAATACCTTTGGTAATGACAGCAAGCAATGGGCTTGGGGCAAGGCGCATACGCTGACGCACAAGCATCCGCTATCTCAAAAAAAGCCACTGGACAAAATATTCAATATCGGCCCGTTTGAAGTAGCTGGTGCGCGTGAAGTACCAAATAATATGGCAGCGGCAATCGGACCAGCTCCATGGGATGTGGTGTACGGGCCTTCGACGCGACGTTTGATCGATTTTGCAGATGCCTCGAAAGCTTTAGGCATCAATCCGGTGGGGCAGAGTGGGGTTTTGTTTGATGCTCACTACAATGATCAGGCCGCAGGATTTGCGGCTGGGACATATGTGCCACAGCATTTGAGTGTCAACGATGTTGCGGGCAACGCGAAGAGTGTGTTGGTGTTAAGGGCGAAATAATTGTCATTACCTAAAACTTAGTCGTAGCACATACATCGGAAACGGCGATGCGTACAATGTTGGGACCGTAAATTTTATGTTCGTAATACTTTGATGTTCTGTCTGCATATCATCTAAAGTCTATACTTGCCTGAGTGAAGTTGTAATGTGGGGCAGGCTGTTTGCCTGCCTTTCCGCTGCGGAGTGGCGATGTATTCTCGCTGCTTTGTTCAATCCGACGCGTCAGCCAGAATTTGTTTGGTGAATACAGTATGGAGTTGGGTATTGCCGGAAGGCATGTTCGTTTGCCAGAAGTATCTCGAAGTAAGGATGTCTGGTCTTTATCCTTCACAAGATGCCACCAAATCTTGCGTGCAAAATCAGGCTGCTATCCTGTCTATGCTCTGGATCTAATACCTGATTCAACAAATCTTCTGCAGGCTTAAAGCAGGCCCGATACAAATCGCGACAAAGGCGATATGCTTCGTCACCCAGCCAAGCTTCAGGGCGCAGGCTGGTCGGCAGGTTAGGATCGTGCAACTGAGTGCGGCGAAAGCTGTGTATCAGCAGGCTGCGTATGACAAAAGCCGCAGGTTCTGGAAGGTACTGCCCTTGCACCAGGCTCTTTAGTGGCGAGAATTCTGCAATAAAACTCTTGTAGGCGATATTCACTTCATCCAGTTGCCAGTGGCTGGAAATTAATGATGGCAACGGGCGGGCATCTGGCAAATCCAGGTCGCTGGCGCGGCATACTGTGCATAATCCGGCGTATCCATTGCGTCCAAGCACATTTTGCAAGGCAGCGGTATCTGCCTGCGGATGGGCAAATACACCAGCATTGATCATGCGGAAACCTTCCCACAGCAGTTCTTTTTTCAGGCTGGCTTTGTTGCTGCTGGAGTTGTCGTCACCACTCATGATAACCAGCGTCCAGTAGTGATCCCATTTGCCCGTTTGTGGCACATATACGCGCTTGTAGGCATGCTGGAACCTGGCATAGCTGGCCGTTGCCAGTTGATAATTGCTGCGTCGGCCATCCCGTCTGGATTCCAGCCAGCCTTCCTCGGCCAGTCTGAACACGCTGGTGCGTACTAATCTGTCATTAATACCAAAATGACTCATTAATGAGATTAAACTACCTAGCCATATCGTACCGCCATGCGGGGCAATGGCATCTCCAAATACCGTCATTACCAGTGACTTTGCCCTTGGGGGATTATTGGTGAGTTGCTGGTCTATCCAGGCTTGGATGGCAGTGCTGGTCTGCATGCGGCTTATTTATGTGTGAGTACTGGTAGTTGTCTAGATTTTACCTATGGTTAGGCTCATAAGGGGTATATCCCACAAAAATTAAAATGATACAAAAAAACTTCAACATCAATAAAAACTGTATCATATAATTGTTTGAGGCAGATCAATCTTCCATGTTCGCATCCTCAGGATGCCAAGGAGTGTTTCATGTATGCACAATTAGTCGAGACCGGCTTGAGCAAGCTCAAAACTGCAGAAGAGTTGAGTGATGCCGAGCGTGCTTTTCAGGCACGTATTGATGCTGGTATCCGTATTGAAGCCAAAGACTGGATGCCGGATGCCTACAGAAAAACCCTGATCAGGCAAATCTCTCAACATGCGCATTCCGAAATCGTTGGTCAACTGCCCGAAGGAAATTGGGTCACCCGCGCACCTACCTTAAAACGCAAAGCCATCTTGCTGGCCAAGATTCAGGATGAAGCTGGACATGGCCTGTATCTTTACAGCGCTGCCGAAACCCTGGGTGTGTCACGCGATGATCTGCTGGCAGATCTGCATTCTGGTAAAGCAAAATATTCTAGCATCTTCAATTATCCGACCCTGAGTTGGGCTGATATGGGGGCGATAGGTTGGCTAGTTGATGGTTCCGCCATCATCAACCAGATACCTTTGTGTCGCTGCTCTTACGGCCCGTATTCACGCGCCATGATACGTGTTTGCAAGGAAGAATCCTTCCATGCGCGCCAGGGTTACGACATCATGATGACGCTTTGTCGAGGCACAGCAGAGCAAAAAGCCATGGCGCAAGATGCATTGAACCGCTATTGGTGGCCGGCGCTGATGATGTTTGGTCCGTCAGATGCGGCATCGGTGAATAGCGCGCAATCTGCGCAATGGCGTATCAAGCTTTTTTCCAATGATGAATTGCGCCAGCGCATGGTGGATCAGACTGTGCCGCAGATTGAATACCTGGGTCTGCAACTGCCTGATCCCGCTATTAAATGGAATGAAGAACGCGGCCATTATGATTTCGGTGAAATCAACTGGGATGAGTTTTACCAGGTCTTGAAAGGCAACGGCCCCTGTAACCGTGAACGCCTGCGTACCCGTGTCAAAGCCTATGACGACGGCGCATGGTTTCGTGATGCGCTACAGGCACACGCAGACAAGCAGCAAGAAAATAAAAAAAGCGCATAAAAAAGTAAATACGAGAGCAGGAGACATATCATGAGTAAAGAATGGCCCTTGTGGGAAGTATTCATCCGCAGCCAGCACGGTCTGGCACACAAGCATGTGGGTAGTCTGCATGCACCTGATGCAGAAATGGCGATCAACCACGCGCGTGATGTATACACACGTCGCAATGAAGGCGTCAGTATCTGGGTGGCAAGGGCTGGCGATATTTTTGCCAGCAGCCCTGGCGATAAGGAAGCCCTGTTTGAACCATCGAACAGCAAGGTATACCGCCATCCGACCTTCTTCCCCATGCCGGATGAAGTCAAAAATCTGTAATTGAACCCTGTCTATACTTGATGGCAAACTAATTTCCGGAGAATCGAGATGTCAGAGGATATGCTGAATCACAAATTCGATTATGTTTTGCGTCTGGCAGATAATGTCATGGTACTCAGCCAGCGCCTGTCGCAATGGTGTGGCAAGGGACCCGCGCTGGAAGAAGATATGGCGTTGACCAATGTAGCACTGGATTTGATAGGTCAGGCACGACTTTGGTATTCCTATGCGGCTGAACTTGAAGGCAAGGGACGTACCGAAGACGACCTGGCTTTTTTGCGTGACGCCCACGACTTTCATAATTTCTTATTGCTCGAACAGCCGAACGGTACTCATGCCGATACCCTGATGCGGCAATTTCTGTTTGACACCTGGCATTACCATTATTTGCAAGCGCTGAAGCAATCTACCGACCAGCAGATTGCTGCCATCGCAGAAAAATCCCTGAAAGAAGTCACTTATCATTTGCGTCGCAGCAGCGACTTGGTGGTACGTCTTGGTGATGGTACTGAATTGAGCCGGAAAATGATGCAGACTGCACTGGAAGAGTTGTGGCCCTTCACTGGCGAAATGTTCATAGATGATGAAATTGATGTCGCCATGCAGGCTGCAGGTATTTCCCCTTTGTCTTCAGCTTTGAAAGTTGCCTGGGATACCCATCTGGCCGACGTCATGCATGCAGCTACTTTGCGTCTGCCTGACGCCAATAGCTGGATGCAAAAAGGGGGCAAGCAAGGCGTGCATACTGAACACATGGGCTACCTACTGGCAGAAATGCAGTTCTTGCAGCGTGCCTATCCGGGGGCGCAATGGTAGTCTCAGCAACAGTGGGTCCACCTGCGAGTACGGATCAGATATGGCACTGGCTGGGTGAGGTCAGTGACCCTGAAATTCCAGTTATTTCCGTGACGGACCTCGGCATTATCCGTGCAGTGGAATGGCAGGGGGACGAGTGCGTGATCACGATTACCCCCACTTACTCTGGCTGCCCGGCCATGGATGTGATTGCTGAAGAGATAACCAAGGTGTTACATTCACATGGTATCAACCTGCCCAGCATAGTGTATCAATTGTCACCCGCCTGGAGTACCGACTGGATGACAGAAGCAGGCAAGCGAAAGCTCAGCGGTTATGGCATCGCACCACCACAGCAACAGGTAGTTGATATCTCTTCCATCCAACGTTATCGCGAAGTGCAGCCAGCCATCGCTTGCCCGCAATGTGGTTCTGTCGATACACAACTGGTCAGCCAGTTTGGATCAACCGCCTGCAAAGCCCTGTACAAATGTAGGGCGTGCCTGGAACCTTTTGACTATTTCAAACCGCACTGAGCGAAAAATAAGAATCAGAGGAGATAACAGTAAATGAGTAAATTTTACCCGCTGACAGTTAGCCAGATACGACCAGAAACCCGTGATGCAGTGGTATTGAGCTTTGCTGTGCCCGCCGATTTGCAGGTGCAGTTTGCCTACCGTGAAGGGCAACATCTGACCTTGCGCGCAAAGATTGCAGGCGAAGATGTGAGGCGCTCGTACTCGATTTGTTCGGCCGTGCAGGATGGGCAATTGCGAGTAGCAATCAAGCGCGTGCAAGGAGGGGCATTTTCCAACTGGGTGCATGACAGCTTGCGCCCTGGTATGGATGTCGAAGTCATGCCTGCCATGGGCCATTTCAATTTGCCGCTGGCTGCTGAGCATGAAAAGCACTACCTGGCCTTTGCAGCCGGCAGTGGCATCACACCTTTGCTGTCCATCATTAAGACTACGCTGCAGACAGAGCCGCACAGCAAATTCACTTTGGTGTATGGCAATCGCGCTTCATCAACGGTGATGTTCAAGGAAGAACTGGCAGCGCTGAAAGACAGCTATCTGCAACGCCTGAACCTGATTTACATCATGAGTCGCGAACAGCAGGATATAGACTTGTTCAATGGCCGCATCACCGCTGAAAAATGTCTCAACCTGTTTGATCAATGGGTACGCATAGAAGACATGGATGCCGCCTTCATCTGCGGGCCGGAAGAAATGATGCATGCCGTCAGTACCGCCTTACAACAGCGTGGCATGTCCAAGGAGCAGATCAAGGTCGAGTTGTTTGCTGCCAGCATACCGGCGCACCGGCATGTCGCCAGCGCCAAGCCTTTGCTGGGTAAGTCATCTTGTGCAGTGACGATAATCATGGATGGCCACCACACCCATTTCGACATGGAAAAAGATAAAGAGTCTGTACTGGATGCCGCCCTGAAACTGGGGCATGATATGCGCTATTCCTGCAAGGGCGGTGTGTGCTCTACCTGTCGTTCCAAAGTTGTGGATGGCAAGGTCGATATGGACAGGAACTACGCCCTGGAAGATTACGAAGTGGCACGCGGATTCGTGCTGACCTGCCAAAGCTTTCCGGTCAGCGATACCCTGACCCTGGATTTTGATAGCGAGAATTGAATGGACTATTCCCACATCCTGTTTCACATCAGCGACGGTATTGCCCACCTGACCCTGAACCGGCCGGAAAAACTCAATAGTTTCAATGTCGCCATGCATCTGGAAATACAGGATGCACTAGAAAAATTGCGGGCTGATGCTTCGGTGCGAGTCAT
Organism: Undibacterium sp.; assembly: GCF_030683615.1. NCBI lineage: Bacteria > Pseudomonadati > Pseudomonadota > Betaproteobacteria > Burkholderiales > Oxalobacteraceae > Undibacterium > Undibacterium sp. The sequence continues at coordinate 185,603 of NZ_JAUXQE010000007.1, read as the reverse complement.
GGTTTTGACCGGTGCCGGGCGCGGCTTTTGTGCCGGTCAGGATTTAACTGATCGTGCCGTGAAAGAAGACAATGCGGCCGACGGTGCGCCACCTGACCTGGGCGCATCCGTAGAAAAATACTATGCACCGTTGGTGACGGCCTTGCGTGCCTTGCCCATCCCTGTCATTTGTGCAGTGAATGGTGTCGCCGCCGGTGCCGGCGCCAACTTGCCTCTGGCCTGCGACATCGTATTGGCAGCACGTTCTGCCAGTTTTGTTGAAGTCTTTTGCAAGCTGGGTTTGATACCTGATACTGGCGGCACTTATTTCCTGCCACGCGCACTGGGGACTGCCAGAGCGATGGGCGCAGCCATGCTGGGTGGCAAAATCAGCGCTGAAAAAGCAGAGCAATGGGGCCTGATCTGGAAATGCGTAGATGATGATCAGTTGCAGACGGAAGCCATGGCTATGGCCACACATTTTGCATCTGCACCTACCAAGGGTCTGGCCTTCACCAAACAGGCAATCTACGCCAGCCCGCAGCATAGTCTGGAGCAGCAACTGACGCTGGAAACAAACATGATGCGTGAGTTGGGCCAAAGTGAAGATTATCGTGAAGGTGTGGCAGCCTTTGTTGAAAAGCGCCCACCAAAATTTGTTGGCAGGTAAATTGACTCACTAAAGGAAAGCGTCAATGAGTGCAGAAACCGGGCAAGTTGCCAAAGACAGTCAGCATATGGCAGAACTCACTACCGCCGCCATGTTCGCCAGCGATGCCGCAACACGCGGGCTGAACATGGAGATAACTCATGTGGCTGAAGGTACTGCCACACTCAGCATGTTAATTAAACCCAATATGCTGAATGGACACAAGACTTGTCACGGCGGTTATCTGTTTACACTTGCCGACAGTGCTTTTGCCTTTGCCTGCAATAGCCGTAATCACGTGACAGTGGCTGCCGGTTGCAGTATAGAATTTCTGTCGCCGGGGCGCGAAGGCGACGTCATTACCGCCACTGCGACAGAACAATCCCTGACTGGCCGCACCGGTATCTACGATGCACGTCTGACTAATCAGCATGGACAGGTAATCGCGTTGTTTCGCGGCAAGTCGCATAGGCTGAATGCAGAAGTGGTGCCCGGTCTGGTATTGCAGGAAAACGCAGTTCCAAACGAGCTTGTGCATAGCCATCCATCATAGAGACCATTATCAGGATAAGTAAGCAGGGGACAAAAACATGGCAGACAACACAGACAGAAAAATAGCAACGGGCCTGGATGCAATAGAAACGGCAAGCAAGGATGAGCTTCAAGCCCTGCAATTGCAGCGCTTGAAATGGACCCTGCAACACGTGTACAACAACGTCCCGCATTACCGCAGCAGTTTTGATGAGGCAGGCGTACATCCCAATGATTTGAAAACTCTGGCTGACCTGGCGAAATTCCCTTTCACTGGCAAGAAGGATTTGCGCGACAACTATCCTTTCGGTATGTTTGCTGTGCCACGTGAAAAAGTAGTCAGGGTGCACGCCTCCAGCGGTACCACGGGCAAACCGACGGTGGTTGGTTATACGCAAAAAGACATTGATAATTGGGCAGACCTTGTGGCTCGTTCGATACGTGCTGCCGGTGGCCGCGCTGGTGATATCGTGCAAGTTTCTTATGGTTATGGCTTGTTCACTGGTGGCCTGGGTGCCCATTATGGGGCAGAGCGCCTTGGTTGCACTGTCATTCCCATGTCTGGAGGACAGACAGAAAAGCAGGTGCAACTTATACAGGATTTCCAGCCATCCATCATCATGGTCACGCCTTCTTATATGCTCAATATCATAGAAGAAATGACGCGCCAGGGCATAGACGCTGCCAATACCTCCCTGCGTATAGGCATCTTCGGTGCCGAACCATGGACTGATGCCATGCGCAATGAAATCGAATCGCGTGCCGGTATTGATGCAGTGGATATCTATGGCTTGTCAGAAGTCATGGGGCCGGGTGTCGCCAGCGAATGCATAGAAAGCAAGGATGGTCCAGTCATCTGGGAAGATCATTTTTATCCAGAAATCATCAATCCCGATACTGGCGAAGTCTTGCCAGATGGCGAAGAGGGGGAGCTGGTATTCACCTCGCTGAGCAAGGAAGCTTTTCCTGTTATACGCTATCGTACCCGTGACCTGACGCGTTTGCTGCCACCGACTTCACGCTCCATGCGCCGCATGGGTAAAATCACAGGTCGCTCTGACGATATGCTCATCATTCGTGGTGTGAATTTGTTCCCGACACAGGTTGAAGAGCAGATACTCAAGCACCCGCAACTGGCACCGCAATATCAACTGGTGGTGACGCGTGAAGGTCATATGGACAAGCTTGATATCGTGGCTGAACTGCGGCCCGAAGTGTCGGGAACTTTGTCAGAACAGGATGTGAAGCAATTACATCTGCAGCTTGAGCATCACATAAAAACCTTTATTGGTGTCAGTTGCCATGTCAGCATATTGCCAGCCAACAGCATAGAGCGCACCATGGTTGGCAAGGCCAGGCGTGTGGTGGACAATCGTAAAAAGGCTTGAGTAAGCCAGTCAAAAAATAAGAGACAAGGGAAAGAAAATGGAAGCATGGATATGCGACGCTGTCAGAACCCCATTCGCCCGTTACGGCGGTGCCATGGCTGGCATACGTACTGATGATCTGGCAGCCTTGCCGATCAGGGCATTGATGGAACGTAATGCTGGTGTCGACTGGAAAATGGTAGATGATGTGTACTACGGTTGCGCTAACCAGGCCGGTGAAGATAACCGCAATGTAGGCCGGATGGCAGCATTGCTGGCTGGTTTGCCAGTGGATGTGCCAGCCAATACCATCAACCGCCTGTGTGGTTCCAGTCTGGATGCCATAGGTATAGGCGGGCGTGCGATCAAGTCGGGTGAAGCCTCACTGATCATTGCTGGCGGGGTAGAGAGCATGACGCGCGCTCCCTTTGTCATGGCCAAGGCCGACAGTGCTTTTTCACGTGCCGCAAAAATAGAAGATACCACTATAGGCTGGCGTTTTGTAAATGCCTTGATGAAGGCAAAATACGGTATCGATTCCATGCCGGAAACCGCAGAAAACGTTGCCGAACAATTTGGCATTAACCGCGCTGACCAGGATGCCTTTGCTGTGCGCAGCCAGCAACGCTGGGCGGCGGCCAACGCTGCCGGTTTTTTTGCCGGAGAAATCGTCCCCGTCAGCATCCCGCAAAAGAAGGGTGAAGCCATTTTGTTCACAGCCGATGAACATCCACGCCCTGATACAGATATCGCCATGCTGTCCCGCCTAAAAGGCGTGGTAAAGCCAGATGGTACAGTCACAGCCGGAAATGCATCCGGTGTCAATGATGGTGCATGCGCTTTATTGTTGGCTTCAGATGCTGCAGTAAAACTGCATGGCCTGACACCACGTGCATGTATTGTCGGCATGGCCACGGCTGGCCTGGCGCCGCGCATCATGGGTTTTGGCCCTTCACCGGCAACACGCAAATTGCTGATTCAAACCGGGTTGAGCCTGGCGCAGATGGATGTCATAGAACTCAATGAAGCCTTTGCTGCACAGGGGCTGGCAGTAACACGTGACCTTGGTTTGGCCGATGATGCTGCGCATGTGAATCCAAATGGCGGCGCAATAGCGATAGGCCATCCATTGGGGGCATCAGGTGCGCGTCTGGTAACGACAGCACTGAACCAACTGGAGCACATCAATGGTCGTTACGCACTATGCACCATGTGTATAGGCGTGGGGCAGGGTATTGCCCTCATCATCGAGCGTGTCTGAATCTGAGGAAGTGGCATGACTATATATGCAATCGATGGACTGATACCTGTCGTACACCCTAGTGCCTATGTACATCCCAGCGCCACACTGATAGGCGACGTGATCGTCGGACCTGGCTGTTATATCGGCCCGTCTGCCAGCTTGCGTGGCGACTTTGGCCGCATTGTTCTGGAGGAAGGCGCGAATGTGCAGGATACCTGTGTCATCCATGGTTTTCCTGATAGTGATACGGTTGTTGAACAGGATGGACATATCGGTCATGGCGCTGTGTTGCATGGCTGCCATATAGGCAAGAATGCGATGGTGGGCATGAATGCTGTCGTCATGGACAAGGCAGTGATAGGTGAATCTTCGATTGTTGCTGCCATGTCCTTTGTCAAAGCGGGTATGGATGTGCCGCCAAGTAGCCTGGTCATGGGTGCACCAGCCCGCATAGCGCGTGCCTTGCGCGATGAAGAAATCGCCTGGAAGACTGAAGGTACAGCGCAGTACCATGCACTGACCAGGCGCTCACTCGCCAGCATGCTGGAAGTGGAAGCACTAGCCGCCGTTGAAGAAAACCGCCCGCGCATCGCGCTGGCAGCAGGCTTGCCAACCTACGGCACCAAGCCCTGATCCTGACAACCTCATTATTTAGAAGAGTAGCTCATGAAGATTTTGCAAAGCTGGATAGCAGGTGTATGGACAGGTGCAGAACCTCAACAAGTCTTGCATAGCGCGATCGATGGCAGCGCGATTTATGCCAGCCATGCCGAAGCCCTGGACTTTGGCGCAGCGCTAACTTATGCAAGACAGGTCGGCCTGAAAAACTTGCTGGCACTGGACTTTCAGCAGCGCGCAGCCATCTTGCGCGCCCTGGCCAAATACCTGACTGAACACAAGGAAGAGCTTTACACCATTTCATCACACACCGGTGCAACGCGTAGCGATAGCTGGATAGATATAGAAGGCGGCGCAGGTACTGTTTTTGCCTACGCCAGCATAGGTACGAATGAATTCCCGTCCGGGAATGTGGTGCACGAAGGCCCTGCCATGCCATTGGGGAAACAGGGGCATTTTTCTGGCACCCACATCCTTGTGCCACGTCAGGGTGTCGCTGTGCATATCAATGCCTTCAATTTTCCAGTCTGGGGTTTGCTGGAAAAATTTGCACCCAGTTTTTTAGCTGGCATGCCATGCATCGTCAAACCGGCGACGGCGACCTCGTATCTGACCGAAGCACTGGCCAGGCGAATCCATGCCAGTGGCTTGCTACCCGAGGGCAGCTTGCAATTGATTATCGGTTCCACTGGCAATCTGCTTGATTTGCTGGAAGAAACCGATGTCGTCACCTTCACAGGTTCTGCTGCCACTGCGGCGCAACTGAAGGTGCATCCAAATATCGTGCGCCGTTCCATTCCCTTTAATGCCGAAGCTGATTCGCTGAATTGCGCGATACTCGGCCCGGATGTAGTCGCTGGTGATGACGAACTGGAACTGTATGTTAAGGAAGTGGTGCGTGAAATGACGGCTAAGGCTGGGCAAAAATGTACTGCCATACGCAGGGCCATGGTGCCCGCTGCACAACTGGATGTGGTGGCAGAAAAAATACGCGCGAGGCTGGAAAAAACCATCGTAGGTGACCCTCGGCTTGAAGGTGTGCGCATGGGGCCGCTGGCCAGTCGAGCGCAACAAAATGACGTACTTGCGAGCATCCAACAACTGTCAGCAGGCAATCAAATCATTTGTGGTGGTACTGTACCAGCGCAATTGCAGGGTGAGGGACTGGAGCAAGGGGCCTTCGTTTCGCCAACCCTGATTGTCTGCCGTCAACCTATGGAAAATTCAGCTGTGCACGAGATTGAAGCATTTGGCCCAGTGACGACTCTGATGCCTTACAAGGATATGCAAGAAGCCCTGACGCTGGCAGCAAAGGGCAACGGCAGTCTGGTGGCTACACTGGTCACCAAAGACCCGCACATCGCTGCCATGGCGATACCGCATATGGCGGCACGACATGGTCGTTTGATGATATTGAATGCCGAGTCAGCTCCAGAATCAACGGGTCATGGATCGCCCTTGCCACAATTGAAGCATGGCGGCCCAGGCCGCGCAGGTGGTGGCGAAGAACTGGGTGGTAGCCGCGCCGTCAAACATTATTTGCAAAGAACTGCTGTGCAGGGTTCGCCCACCATGCTGGCAGCAGTGACGGCTGAGCATGTACGAGGTGCTGCCGTGCTGGAATCCGACATCCATCCTTTCCGCCGCTATTTTGAAGACCTGCAGATCGGTATGTCCTTGCTGACCCACAGACGCACTGTCAGTGAAGCGGATATCGTTGCCTTCGGCGGCTTGTCCGGTGATTTTTTCTACATGCATTTTGATGAGATCGCTGCAAAAGAAAGCCCTTTCGGCAAGCGTATTGCACATGGCTATTTCGTGCTGTCGGCGGCAGCCGGTTTATTCGTGTCTCCCGCGCCTGGTCCTGTTCTGGCTAACTATGGCCTTGACACCCTGCGTTTTATCAAACCGGTAGGCATAGGCGACACCATCCGCGCACGCCTGACCTGCAAGCGCAAGATAGACAGACAGAAAAAAGATGCCAATGGCTTGGGGCAGGGTGTGGTGGCCTGGGATGTGGAAGTGACAAATCAGGAAAATGAACTGGTGGCGTCGTATGATATTTTGACCCTGGTTGCCAAAAAGTAGGGATGAAAGCGTTGTACGGATTTGATGTTGTTATCTAGAGTGCAATTTGTTTGTATTGTTGCATGCTAATTGACCCGTGCCTCTGGATAAGAAGTACGGGTTTTTATTCTGGCGACGCATTGTTTGTAAATATTGTTTAAAAGTAGTCAAAAGTAATGCCTGACCGATGGATAAACTTCAAATTTTCCAGTGATCTGATACTATTTCTTTAATACTGGAAATCTGAAAATAATCCAAACCCAACCCTGTTCATCCCATGGAAATGTTCGTTTCGAATGACGAAGTCAAGCAATGGGAATGCGAACTGCCTGGTTTGCAGGGCATGGAATTATTGCCTGCGCGATTGCGCCTCGCTTGGCATTTGCGCCAGCGTGATACATCGCGCGCGCTTTATCTGAGCGACGCTGCCGAGCAACTGCTGAATACTTGTTTCCCTGCTTATCCTGACACAAATTCTGGTAATGTAGAATTCAGGCTCATGCGCGCCAGGTTGGTACTGGTAAGAGCAGAGGCGGCATGGTTGTATGGTGAATTTGATAAATCAGAGCAACTCTCTGAACTGGCATTGCGGCTTGCCGCAAACGGTGACACTGTCGAAGCGGCCACCACGATGGCAGATGCGCACTATTTACTCGCTTGTATAGGCTTGCAAAAAGGCGAGGTGCCCGTTGTCGAATCTGAAATCAGTCTGGCTATACAGTTCGCCCGCCAGACAGGGGATGGCATGCGAGAGATTGTGGCCGAATCCTTGCTGGCAAATCAACAGGCATTGCGCAATTTACCCTTGGCAATGGAGCGTTGGGGAACAATCCTCAATCCTAATTGCCAGATCACTGATCCCGTTCACCGCAGTTATATCAATGAATTTCTGATTTATACCTATTCGCTGACTAGTGATTTTGGGCAGTCTGCTGCGCGCGGCATACAGGTATTTGAATTCGCCAAAAACTATGGTCAAAAGCGCCGTATGATTAGTGTCGCCAGCAATATAGGGGATGCATTCAACAGCTTGAGCGATCACCAGTCAGCCTTGCAATGGATACAGGAAGGGCTGGATTTGGCCAGGACAGCAGGCTGGCCCAACAGCATTGCCAGTTGTCTTATCCAAATGTCCGAGACTCTGCGTCGACTGGGGCGACTGGAAGCTGCCAAAGAGATGTTGGAAAATGCTTTGCCAATATTGGTGCATGTTGTTGGTTCGCGCGCGCATTTGCTGGCACTGCGCTATTTCGGGGATTTGTCCCTGAACATGGGGGATTATGCGGCGGCACAGAAAAGTTTCCAAGACTTGATTTTCTGGGCTGATAAAAAGAATCACCTGGATTTTCGTATAGGTTCACGTCGTGGTTATGCTGATGCCTTGTCCATGCAGGGGCAGGCCAAGGCGGCATTGGATGCCGCGCTCGAAGCACTTGCTCTGGCACGGCAAAGCACGGATAGTTACCGGCACATCGAAGTTTTACGGGTACTTGCGGCACTTTATATGCGCCACAGTTTGCCAGAGCCCGCAGAGATGCATGGTCTCAGTGCAGCTTTGCACTACTTGCGACAGGCGCTCGATATTGCCGAGAATATCAGTAACTTCAATGTGCCAGCGGAGTTGTACCAGGAAATTGCTGATGCCAATGCCGCTGCCCAGGACTTTCACCAGGCTTTTGAGTGTGCCAAGCTGGCCCTGGCGGCTCGAGAGAAAAATCATAACCGCGAAGCTGCCAATCGCTTGAATGCCATGCAGCTCAGCCAGCAGACTGAACGCATGAGGGCTGAAAGCGAACATCTACGTCAATTGGCTGCGGCTGAAGCGCAGCGTGCCGAAGTCTTGCAACAAACTAGTGTCGTACTGGAAAAACTGGGCACCATAGGCCAGGAAATCACGGCCAGCCTGGATGCCCCCGATGTATTCAAAGCGTTGAACAGGCATGTGCACGACTTATTGCATGTGACAGCCTTCGTCATTTACTTGATGAATGAAGATCAGCAAAGCATGACTTCTGCTTACGGTGTAGAAAACGGCATACCAATAAAACCTGATACGGTCTATATGGCAAGTGCGGTCTCCAATTCGGTTCGATGTGTCCGGGAGCGCCGTGAAATCGCCATCGAACTCGCGTCCGAAGATGAATTATTGCCGACCTTGATACCTGGTACGGAAATGGTGCAGAGCATGCTGTTTGCACCGCTGATTATCGGCGACCGCGTACTGGGCGCTATGACCATACAGTCGTCGCGCCAGCATGTGTATGGTGATAGGGAGAAGATGATTTTCCGTTCGCTCTGTGCCTATGGTGCGATTGCACTAGGAAATGCAGACGCCTATCTGCGTCTGCAAAAAACTCAGGAGCATTTACTTGCACAAGAAAAACTGGCCGCCCTGGGTTCCCTGGTAGCCGGTGTTGCGCACGAGCTCAATACACCGATAGGCAATTGCCTGCTGGTAGCCAGTACCTTACAGGACGGTAGTCGCTACTTGAGTAGCAAGCTGGCGGGACAAAACCTGCGGCGCTCTGATCTGAATAATTTCTGTGAAGAAGTCAAAACCTCCTCGGAAATACTGATGCGTGGTTTAAGTAGCGCAGCGACCCTGGTCAGCAGTTTCAAGCAGGTAGCAGTTGACCGCACATCAGAGCATAGGCGCAGTTTTGACTTGCGCCAGGTTCTGCACGACATCATCGCGACCCTGAACATACGCATCACTCAGACGGGACACAGCATGGAGCTGAATGTGCCGTACAATATTCATATGGATAGTTATCCTGGCTCTTTGGGGCAGGTAATCAGCAATCTGGTGGAAAATGCCATCCTGCATGCCTTTGACAAAAGGCAATCAGGGCAAATGAGTATCAATGCCTCACAATTGGATGGGCAGCGGGTATTGATTGTGTTCGGTGATAATGGTGTCGGCATACCCGAAGAAAATCAAAAGCGTATTTTTGATCCCTTTTTTACAACCAAGCTGGGGCAAGGGGGGAGTGGTCTGGGATTGAACATTTGCTACAACATTACTACTTCGATTTTGCATGGGCAGCTCAGTGTAAAAAGCAGCCTGGGGGCCGGAACTAGTTTCTATCTGGATTTACCGCTCGTCGTATAAATTAATCGTCCGGATTTGCAAAACAATAAGAATTGCAGAAAATGATATGCAAAAATCCAGATTTATATAAAAAGCAATCGTTTGAATTTGACACTTGTCAAGTGCCCTTTTTTTGTTGTACTTACTTGAAAATCTGATCGAATTCACCTATTGTGCAATGCACCAATAATAACAAGGTACACAATTGGCTAATCAACACACAAAAAGCGGCCTGGCAGGCTTGACTCTGGCTGCTGTCGGCATCGTCTACGGCGATATAGGTACTAGTCCTCTTTACACGATGAAAGAGGTATTTTCCAAGCAGCATGGACTTCCCCTGACTGAGGCGAATATTTTCGGCATCGTCTCTTTAATCGTATGGGGACTCATCATCATTGTCTCCCTCAAATACGTTACCCTGGTTCTCAGAGCAGACAATCGTGGTGAAGGCGGTATCATGGCCCTGACTGCACTCGCGCTGGAGTCGGTCAGTAAAAATTCACGCCTGTATTTCCCTTTGACCGTATTAGGCTTGTTCGGCGCGTCCCTGTTTTATGGCGATGGCGTGATTACCCCGGCCATGTCGGTATTGTCGGCAATGGAGGGGATAGAAGTTGCTACCCCCAGTTTTAAACCTATGGTTGTTCCGATTACCCTGATCGTATTGATTTGCTTATATGCAGTGCAAAGAAAAGGCACCGCCGGCATAGGCAAATTATTTGGCCCCATCATGATATTGTGGTTCAGCGTGCTGGCCATCATGGGCCTGTATAACATCCTGCGCATGCCAGCCATATTGGGCGCATTCAATCCCTGGCACGCCCTGGTATTTTTGAATGAACATCGCTGGGTTGCTTTCATTGCGCTCGGTGCTGTTGTGTTGGCCTTTACCGGGTCAGAGGCATTGTATGCTGATATGGGGCATTTTGGTTCCAAGCCTATACGTTCAGCCTGGTTCTTTATTGTCTTCCCATCGCTGACGTTAAATTACTTGGGGCAGGGTGCTTTGCTGGTCATGAATCCGGCTGCGGTAGAAAATCCATTTTATAATCAGCTGGGGGCCTGGAGTATCTATCCTCTGGTTATCCTGTCTACTACTGCAGCGGTGATTGCCTCGCAGTCGACAATATCTGGCACTTTCTCCATGACCAAGCAGGCAATTTCTCTTGGATTCTTGCCGCGCATGGAAATCGTTCATACCTCATCCAAAGAAATAGGTCAGATTTATATCCCTGTAGTTAACTGGGTGCAGTTGGCTGTCGTTGTTGGTGCGGTAATCGGTTTTGGCTCGTCATCGAATCTGGCATCGGCTTATGGTATCGCCAATACAGGTACCATGCTGGTAACCTCGATGCTAACCTTCTTTGTCATTCGTTATGGCTGGAAATACAATATTTATCTTTGTATTCTCGCTACGGGCTTTTTCCTGACAATTGATGTGACGCTTTTCTCGGCGAACGCATTGAAATTCTTCCATGGTGGCTATTTCCCTATCCTTCTGGGTCTGGTGATCTTTACCGTCATGCTGACCTGGAAGCGTGGCCGTGAACTGGTGTTTGATAATCTGAAAAAGCATGCGATTCCCCTGGAGGATTTCCTCGCTTCGCTGTTTGTATCGCCTCCTGTACGCGTTGCTGGCACTGCGGTGTTCCTGCGTGGCGAAGCAGATGGCGTGCCACATGCACTCTTGCATAATCTTTCGCATAACAAGATTTTGCACGAGCGTGTGATTTTCCTGACCTTGCATAACCGTGAAATTCCCTGGGTGCCTTTCTCAGAGAGAATCAAGGTGACTGATATGGGTAACGCCTGTTATCAGATTGATGTCTATTATGGCTTCAAGAATGAGCCTGACATTCCGAATGCACTTGCCTTGTGCGCACCATACGGCTTGGCGTTTGAACCCATGGAGACTTCTTACTTTATCTCCCGACAAACAATCATTTCCACTCCAGGTAGCGGTATGGCGGCATGGCGAGAAAGTCTTTTTGTTGCCATGTCACGCATCGCCCGTGATGCGGCTGACTTTTATCAAATCCCAAGCAATCGGGTCATTGAGGTGGGGGCGCAAGTGGAAATCTAAAAACTTGGCGCAGGTGCTTATCAAATCAAAATGCCTGTGCTATACTCTTGGTCTTTCGCGGCTGTAGCTCAGCTGGATAGAGTACTTGGCTACGAACCAAGGGGTCGTGGGTTCGATTCCTGCCAGCCGCACCAGATTTAAAGGGACTAGATGAAAATCTAGTCCCTTTTGTCTTTTTACCTTTGGCTTTTGAGGCGGGGTGAAGACTGATGATCCGTGTTGGTTTGAAGGTGGCTTTTAGTCAGGCTTAAAAATAATCTGGGGCTTGGGGCTTTTCATTTTCCCTGAGTCCAGCTATAATCTTGTTTTTCGCGGCTGTAGCTCAGCTGGATAGAGTACTTGGCTACGAACCAAGGGGTCGTGGGTTCGATTCCTGCCAGCCGCACCAGATTCAAGGGACTAGATGCAAATCTAGTCCCTTTTGTCTTTTTAGCGGCGGAATTATACTTATTGGATCTGTAGGACTTCTCTACTGCAGATCGTTAATCATCTTTTGGCTAGCAAGTTTCAGCTCTCTAGTATCAATTCCCGTATATTCCAGCCCACAGGGGCGTCCTGGTTAAGGGCGCTGCGTTTGACTGTTTGCTTGGGGGACTCTTCTGTCATTGATGAGATCAGGCGATGTAACTGGCTTGCGTCTGGCAAGACTGTACCCAGGAAAATCACTTGATCGCGATGCTGGATCAGGATGGTCGGAAAATTTTCTATATCCACTTCATCAACCAGATGCGCCTGGTCTTCTATGTCTATCCAGGCAAAGCATTTGTCTGGATGCTTGCTCATCAGATCATCAAAGGACGATCTGTAGAAATTGCAGGTGTCACACCAGGCGGCGCACAGACAGGCGATCAGCCAGTCTTTCTTTGCCAGGTCAGCCTTTACTGAGGAAATGTCTTCGGTATTCATTGTCGAGTTCATCATGCAATTTTAAACGAAGTGATGGTTCAGGGTGTAAGGTAAAGCAAAGACCCAGTCGTGAAACGGTTGGAACACGGTAAAATATGGGTATGACGAGAATTTTAGCAATTGAAACTTCCACGGAAGTCGCCACTGCAGCCATATTGGCTGACGGTGGGCTCTTTGTCCGCGAACTGAGTGGCGTACAAACACATTCCCAGGGCATTTTGCCGGCGATACAGGCCTTGCTTGTGGAGGCCGGAGTGCGCCTGCAGGATTGTGATGCCATCGCTTTTGGTTGCGGGCCAGGCGCTTTTACCGGAATACGTACAGCTTGCGGCATTGTGCAGGGCCTGGCCTACGGGGCTGATTTGCCAGTCGTGCCGGTGGTAAGTTTGCTGGCCATGGCTGAAGCAGCGCGCGAAGAGGTCACTGGCAATGAGTATGTCTGCATACTCGATGCGCGCATGAATGAAGTGTATTGGGCGCAATATTGCTATGACAAAACAGGGTGGACAGAGGTAAGTGCACCTGCTTTGGCAGGATTGGACGCGGCATTGGCTGCCATTGCCCTGGAGAATCCACTATTGGTGCTGGGGAATGGCCTGGTTTTGCCTGAAACTGTGCAGGCGAGATATCGAAGTTTTCCGTGCATGCCGCATGCAAAGCAGGTCGGCATACTCGGTCGTCTGGATTTCGCTGTTGGTCATGGTTTGCCCGCTGACCAGGCACAACCTCTGTACTTGCGTAATAAGATCGCCCTGACCACGGCTGAGCGTGAGCAAGTCAAACTTCAGGCTGGCAAAGCGGCAGGCTGATGGACCTGATTATGGAATTGAAATTAATCACACCACATTATTGCAAACTTGGCTTTGCCGATGTTGACCGTATGCTGCGCATAGAAGAGCAGGTGTACACTCATCCGTGGTCGCGCGGCAATTTTGCTGATTCTCTTTCCAGTGGCTATGAAGCTTATGGTTTCAGGAATGTCGAACTGGATTTGTTTGCCTACTTTGTCGTTATGCCGATACTTGATGAATTGCATCTGCTTAATTTTGCTGTGGACCTGTCATACCAAGGGCAAGGTTATGCAAAATTATTAATGGGCAAGTTGTTTGCCTACACCAATGAGCAAGCCTATTCTTCGATTTTGCTGGAGGTGAGGCGCAGCAATGTGCGTGCCATTTCTGTCTATGAGGGCGCAGGATTTGCGGCCATCGGAGTGCGTAAAGGGTATTACCCGGCGCACGATAATCAGCGCGAAGATGCAATAGTGATGCGGAGGACGCGTTGATGCAGACTTTTGATGCTTATAACAGTCAAAGGGCCTTGCACGAACTAGGCTTGGGCCCCTTGTGGTTATTGCGGGATGCCGAGCCAGTGCTGCCTCATGCCACTGTAGAAATTCAAACTGAGCCCGTCGCTGTACACGCTCCAGAGCCCGCAATAACAAATCTTGCGCCCGCTGTAAGTAAAGCCTGGTCAGAGCCTGAGGTAGTGCCGCCCAAGAACCTGCCAAAAGTCCAGCCTGTAGTGCAAGCTTTTGAGTGCATGCCGGAGCCAGGCGACTGGGTGCTGCCTGCAAATGAGATCGCGCAAATCGCTCAGGAGCCTGCGGTTGCCAGGCTGTCATGGGAGGCATTGCAGCCCATGGTGGAAAACTGTCGTCAGTGCGGTTTGTGTGAGGGAAGAAAAAAAGCCGTATTTGGCACAGGTGACAAACAGGCTAAATGGTTGTTTGTTGGTGAGGGGCCTGGCTATAACGAGAATCTGCAAGGTTTGCCTTTTGTTGGTGCAGCTGGGCAGTTGCTCGACAATATGCTCAAGTCGCTTGGTGTACCTCGCGGAGAGCAAAGCTATATCGCCAATATCGTTAAATGCCGTCCTACTGATGAACAAGGCAAGGACAGGCCACCAAGCGCAGATGAGATAGCTGCTTGCCTGCCATACTTGCACAGACAAATAGACTTGATCAAACCACAAATCATCGTGGCGCTTGGCAAAACTGCGGCAGTGTCCTTATTGGGCATGGATCTGGAAACGCCAGTGGGGCAATTGCGCGGCAAGGTGCATCAATTCAAGGGGGTGCCTGTAGTGGCGACCTACCATCCTGCCTATCTCTTGCGTAAACCAGCAGACAAGGCCAAAGCCTGGGCAGATTTGTGTCTGGCCATCAAAGCACTGCCAGCAAGTTGACGTACATGGAGAGCGCACAAATTGCATTTCATCGGCAGTGGCAGCATCTCCATAACCCGCATGTAAGGGTGCTGGCATGGATGTTGACTGCGCCGGGTTTGCTGGATGAGCATGATCCTCTCTGGCACGGTACGCTCGCAACGGCAGCTTACACAAATAGGCAGGCTGTGCCGGATTGGCTGGCTGAGCTTGATCGCGATCCTGCTCCCTTGCTCCTTCTGTTACAGCAACATCCTTCACGCCGCCTGGGTCTGTATGCAGAACGGCTCTATGGATTCTATCTGCGTGTCCATGGCTTGCTGTATGCACATGGCTTGCAGGTGCATAACAAGGGTGCCAGTACGATAGGTGAATTTGATTTTCTATTGCAGACTGCAACTGGCTTGCAACATCTGGAACTGGCGACAAAATTCTATTTGTATCATGGTGATGTAGCGACACCACCGGATTTGTATGACTATCTCGGCCCTAATCTGGCAGACAGTCTGGGTGCGAAGTTGCACAAGATCATAGACCAGCAATTGCAGTTATCCAGGCATCCATTAGCGCAACAAGTCTTGCCGCAAGCTGTGCAAAGTGCGCAGGCATTGGTCTTGGGCTGGTTGTTCTATCGTGATGAAGAAATAGTTGATACCTTCATTCATGTGCATGGCCATCTGGCTGGTTTGGCGCAGGATCATTACCGTGGTGCGATATGGACGCAATCAGAAGTGCGAGCGCTAGACTTTGAGCATGCCTTGCTATTGGATAGGCTGGATTGGCTGGCTCCTGCACAGGTAGGCGAGGGTACAACGCAAGATAAAGATACTATCCTCAATAGCATGCAGGCTTATATTGCCAGCGCCAATACACCGCTCATGCTGGCGCTGATGCAGGAAGATCAGCATGGTCTGGCAGTGATGCAAGAATACCGCCGGGGTATGGTGCTGCCGGATGACTGGTTTGTGCGTGCGGACGCTGTCAAGGTCAAGCGCGCACAATAAGACCTCGCGTGTGTCTCGAAAAGAGCGACTCATCGACGCCGCCCACTGTTCAATGCTTGTGTTCGCCTATCAATGCCAGTGAGTCATGTTCGCGCTGATTGGCAGCGTGCTTGCGCATGACGCCATAAATGGTGCTGGACACAAACAGGCCAAACAGCACGATAATCACCATGATGTCTATCTCTAGGGTATTCAGTAAGGTATAGATGGCCAGCATGGTCAGAACAGACAGATTCTCGTTGAAATTCTGGACGGAAATCGAATGTCCTGCGCTCATCAGCACGTGACCGCGATGCTGTAGCAGGGCATTCATAGGGACCACAAAGAATCCAGCCAAAGCGCCAACCAGGATCAGCAATGGGTAAGCAACCCAGAGCGAGTGCACAAAAATCATTGTGATGACCACCAGACCCATGGCGACACCCAGTGGCATGACATTCAGGGATTTTTTCAAGGGTACATAACGGGCTGCGGCGACTGCACCCACGGCTACACCGATAGCGACCACACCTTGCAGGATTGCAGCCTTGTCCAGCGTCATGTGCAGAGATTTTTCTGCCCATTTTAGTACGATAAATTGCAGGGTTGCCGCCGTGCCCCATAGCAGAGTAGTAACACCCAGGGTGATTTGACCCAGTTTATCTTTCCACAGGATGGTTACGCATTCTGCAAATTCAGTGACCAGTTTGATGGGGTTGCGCTGCTGATGCTTGTAGCGTGCACCTGTATCAGGGATGCGCATATTGAATAACGCTGCCGCTGCATAGCAGGCGGTGATCACGCAAAGAGCTGCTTCTGATGGTGTAGTGATATTAAAGTCGATCAAGGGGAAATCAAAGCCGATGAGTGTCTTAGACACGTCGGAGTTCACCAGTGCACCACCAAGTACCGTGCCAAAGATAATGGAGGATACGGTCAACCCCTCTATCCAGCCATTGGCAGCAACCAGCTTTTCTGGTGGCAACAGCTCGGTGAGGATGCCATATTTGGCAGGTGAGTAAGCAGCAGCGCCAAAGCCGACGACGGCATAGGCGATCAAGGGATGTACATCAAAAAACATCAGGGCGCAGCCGAAGACTTTGATCATGTTTGTGATGAGCATGACCTTGCCCTTGGGAAGGGAATCGGCAAAGGCACCAACAAACGGCGCCAGCAAGACGTAAGACAAAACAAAAAATAACTTTAAGAGGGGTGACATCCAATCTGGGGATTGCATGAATGTCAACAGTGCCATCGCGGCTATTAGTAAGGCATTGTCGGCCAGCGAAGAAAAAAACTGCGCCGCCATGATCGTGTAAAAACCGCTCTTCATGCTTTATTCATGTTCTATGTCTACCTGCTACGAAATGTCTCTGGCAGCTTTATACCATGAAAATTGTGGCGAATTAGTGAAATAAGGCAAGCTATTTGCTGAATACTGGTTAAAATATCAGTGTTTTCTGCCGGGCGTATCGATGCGAGCAGAAGTTGTAAACCCTGCAAATTTCTCTGGTCTGAACATGGCAAAAGCAAAAACCAATTTTACCTGCACCGAATGTGGTGGTATTGTTAATAAATGGGCTGGGCAGTGCCCCGCTTGTGGGCAGTGGAATACGCTCGTCGAAACCATCGTCGAATCAGTCGGTAATCGTTTTAGTGTCAAACCCCAGGGGCTGGCACAATCCGCCCCAGTGTTGAACCTGGCTGAAATCGAGGCGCTCGATGTACCGCGTTTTGGTACAGGCATAGATGAATTTGACCGCGTGCTTGGTGGTGGGCTGGTCGCTGGTGGCGTCGTGCTGATCGGTGGTGACCCAGGTATTGGTAAGTCGACATTGCTATTGCAGGCCTTGGCCAACCTTGCGCGTATTAAAAAAGTCTTGTACGTCAGTGGCGAAGAGTCCGGTGCACAGATTGCGCTGCGCGCCAAGCGCTTGTCGCTGGACGCCAAGGACTTGCAATTGCAGGCTGAGATACAACTGGAAAAAATCCTGAATACATTGGCTGAACATAAGCCACAGGTCGTGGTCATTGATTCTATCCAGACCATGTACTCTGACGCCCTTAGTTCAGCGCCTGGTTCAGTCGCTCAAGTGCGTGAATGCGCAGCCCAGTTGACGCGCGTTGCCAAGACTATGGATATCACCATGATCCTGGTTGGGCATGTCACCAAAGAAGGTGCCTTGGCAGGCCCACGTGTGCTGGAACATATCGTCGATACGGTCTTGTATTTTGAAGGCGATACCCATTCCAGCTTCCGTCTGGTGCGCGCTATAAAAAACCGTTTTGGTGCGGTCAATGAGCTGGGTGTATTTGCCATGACTGAAAAAGGTTTGAAAGGTGTATCCAATCCTTCCGCCTTATTCCTGTCGCAACATGACACCCAGGTGGCCGGCTCCTGTGTCATGGTCACGCAAGAGGGTACGCGGCCCTTGTTGGTAGAGATACAGGCGCTGGTCGACAGTTCGCACGCACCCAATGCGCGCCGTTTGTCGGTAGGTCTGGAGCAAAATCGCCTGGCCATGCTGCTCGCTGTGTTGCACAGGCATGCGGGCGTGGCAGCCTTTGATCAGGATGTTTTTATCAATGCTGTTGGAGGCGTCAAGATTGCCGAACCAGCGGCCGATCTGGCCGTGCTGTTGGCGATTAACTCTTCCATGCGAAATAAACCCTTGCCGCGCGGCCTGGTGGTATTTGGCGAGGTTGGTTTGGCTGGTGAGATACGTCCGGCACCACGGGGGCAAGAACGCTTACGCGAAGCCGCCAAGCTAGGGTTTTCCATCGCCATGATCCCGAAATCGAACGCGCCGAAACAAAAAATCGAAGGACTGACCATTATAGGCGTGGACAGGATAGAAGAAGCCTTATCCAGAATCCGCGATGTTGATAGCGAAATTCAGGATTAGTTTTTTGCTGCTTTCAAGTCTTTGATGATAGCCTGGCTGGCTGCGATACCACTGCGAACTGCGCCTTCCAGGGTGGCCGGATAGTCGCCCTTGGTATAGTCGCCTGCCAGATACAGGCCAGGATAGGCAGTAAGATTGTCTGGCCTGTGCAAACCGGGCGCGCAACTGAAGGTGGCGCGCTTTTCCGAGATGCATTGATGCCATATCGGCTGCGCCAGTTCTGGCATGCCCAGGCTTTGTGCCAACTGCGCTGCAATATCCATGGCCAGTTCATGCTTGTCAATTTCAGTTGCTGCTTGCGACACACTCACGACCACTGCCAGCAATCCAGCCTGATCGGTGTGCAACTGGCCACGGTCAAATACATATTGTCCCCATTTTTTTTGCCCGGCATCGTCGAGCAAAGCCAGCATGGGGCGCGGCAGTCGCACGTTCTGCGCATATTGCAAATAACAGGTAGTAATGGGTTCGTAACTCATTGCCGGCAATGGCACTGCCTGGTCTGTGGCTGGCAATGTAGACAGTAATCTGTCTGCATTGGCGAAATCGCATGCCAGTATCACAGCGTCATAGTTGGCTACATTGCTTGCTTCAGCCTGTTTTAATTCCAATTGCCATTTGCCATGTTCGCTTTGCTGCAAACCAGTGACGGTATGTGCAGTCGAAACTTGCCCTCCATGAACACGTACGAATTCAGCCGCTTTTTCTGGCAAGATGCTGCTCAGGTCCAGGCGGGGTATCAGCATGTCAGAAGCTGCACGTCTAGCTCCCAGGCTATCACGCAAGACATTCAAAAATACCTGGGCTGATGCTCGCTCTGGTGGTGTATTCAGGGCAGCAATGCAAAGAGGTATCCACATCAGGCGACATAAGCGGGGCGTTTGATCAAAGCGCTCCAGTAATTCTATGACGCTGCAATCTTCATTCAAGCGCCAGCCCATCCAGCGTGCGGTCGAAGAAAACCTGGCGAGCGCCATTTTGTCAGCGAAGCTCAGGCCAGCGGAGCTAATTAGTGCCAGCAATAAATGTAGTGGTGCAGGCAAGCGCGGGGTGATAAATGACATGCCATCTTCCAGCGCTGGATAGACCATTTGCAGCGGCAGGTTCAACAAGGCAGTTTGCGTATCGACGCCAACCAGTCGCATCAGGCGCAAACTCTCGGTATAGGCACCCAGCAAAATATGCTGGCCATTGTCGAGTTCGTGTCCATGCACCGTAACGCCACGGGCGCGACCACCCAGATTGCGGCTGGATTCGAGTAAAGTGACAAGCGCACCTTGTTGTACCAGTTCGCACGCAGCCGCGCAACCAGCCCAGCCAGCGCCGATGACTGCAACAGACTGATTTTTCAGCGCATCTCTTTTAGCCACGGACGTAAGTTTTCCAGGCCAGCCAGAGTTTGCGTATGGGTGTCAACGAGATACGCTGATTCAGTACATGGAAACCATCGCGCTGTATCTCTACCAGCAGGGCACGATAGATCGCTGCCATGATCAAGCCTGTTCTTTGTGCCTTGCGGTCTTCAGGCGGCAGCAGGGCAAAGGCATCTTCATACAGTTTTTGCGCACGCTCATACTGGAATTGCATCAGAGTCTCAAATTGCGTGCTGTGGCGTGCATTCAGAATATCGGCCGC
Source organism: Undibacterium sp. (assembly GCF_030683615.1). NCBI lineage: Bacteria > Pseudomonadati > Pseudomonadota > Betaproteobacteria > Burkholderiales > Oxalobacteraceae > Undibacterium > Undibacterium sp. The sequence goes on along the minus strand of NZ_JAUXQE010000007.1, from coordinate 165,379 downwards.
AGTGACATTAAATTGCTGTAATTCGTTCACGGGCAGGTAAATCCTGCCTTTGCGCGCATCTTCACCGACATCGCGGATGATATTGGTCATCTGGAAGGCCAGTCCCAGTTTTTCGGCAAATTCGCGGGTTTGCGGATTGGTGATGCCAAAAATACTGGCCGACAAAATACCGACGACGCCAGCGACATGCCAGCAATACTTTTGCAGGGCGTTGAAGTCGAGATAGCGGGTCTGGTTGAGGTCCATTTCCATGCCATCGATAATCGCCTGCAGGTGAGCGCCATCAAGCTGATAATCTGCCATGTGCGGCAGCAAAGCCTTCGTCACGGGATGTGTGGGCTGGTTCGCTAGCATGGCCTGGACTTCCTTGCGCCACCACCCGAGCTTGCTACGGGCCACCATATCATCCGTGCTTTCATCCACAACGTCATCGACTTCACGGCAAAATGCATACAGCGCGGTAATTGCCCGCCTTCTGGCTTGGGGCAAAAACAGGAAACTATAGTAAAAACTGGAGCCACTTTGTGCAGCTTTTTGCTGGCAATATTCGTCTGGAGACATGCGTGATTTTGTAATAAGTGGCGGCAGAGAAAGCCAAAAAAGTGGCTATGTTAACAAACTGTGGCGCTGCCCACAAATATCATGCGCAGTTTTTATCAGTAAGGGACTCACCTAAAGAGATGTTTGTCGCAGTTTACATGGAAAATATGAATTTATTATTAACTGATACAGTTCAGCGACATATTCATACATGATTTTATGTAGATTAGCGTGATCTTAGGGTAATTAATGAGATTTCCTGATTTTGCGAGGACCTGAAACATCGGAAAGGGATGATTTTGCCGTAACATATTGTAATCGAAACGAAGAACTGTCATCTTGCTCAGGACTGAACGTATAATAGGCAGCGCGTTATACTGTGCCTCTTTAGAGCGAGCACTGCTTTTGAAAAAATTAACAATCCGGACGAATATCTTGAATAAATCGAAATTTGCAGCAATGGTAGCTGGCGCAGGCATAGTTCTCGCCGGATGCGGTGGGTATGTCTACACAACCGTGGGCGGAAAAGTAACAGGCTTGGGAAGTGGCGATACTCTTACCTTGCGTAATGAAGGTAATTATCTCCAGACGTTGTATGCAGATGGCACTTTCCAATTCAATGTAGCTAGCAATGGCAATTACACCATTAGTGTTGCTCAGCAGCCAAACTCTGTTAATTGCACAGTCGCAAATGGTAGCGGCAAAATGAGTGGCGAGGCTGCTGTCAATAATATTGCTGTCACCTGTACGCCAAATGTACCTTTGGGCGGTACGGTTGCAGGCATGACTGATGGTGCTTCCATGATCTTGCTCAACAATAATCTATACAAAGCCAATGTCACTGCGAATGGCAGCTTTAAGTTTACCGATTTTGTTGTGAGTGGAACGACTTACGCAATTTCGGTCGGCTTACCGCCAGTTTCACAATACTGTACGGTTGCCAACGGCACTGGTACAGCCAGTAATGCCAATTTGCCAGCAGCATTGACGTCAGTCGTCACTTGCGTGCCTGCGGTGCCGGTCAAGTTTACGGTCAATGGTTTGACTGCAGGAACAGTGTTGACCTTGGTGAATACTGTTGATGGCTATGCTGATAAATATGCAGTCAGCGCACCTGGCAATTATTTGTTTGGCTGGAGCTGGTTGACTGGTAAGCCCTTCAATGTCACCGTAGATACACAACCTACAGGCCAGACTTGTAAGGTGACTGGCGGTACGGGTGTTGTTGATGCCGCTAATCCAGCAGCGTCTGCCAATATTGTGGTCGATTGCGCCAAGACTTAACTGTAGTTAGTATAAGAAAAAAGGCTGGGCAGATATTTATCTGCCCAGCCTTTTTCATTCTCAAATAACAAGCAACTTACATTAAGTTTGCAGGCTTATAGCTCTTCGAGCTTGCCTTGCTCATTGAAGTAAAAAATTCCTTCGTGTTTGAAACCCCATTTCCCGCCTTTCAGGCGAATGAAGGGTTCAAAGCTAAAAAAGGAAATTTCACCTAATTCCAGTCTGTTATCTGATTGGATGTATTGCCTGTCGTCGCGATCCGTGACGATGCTATGACCTACATTATTGCGGTAATCCAGATTCACGAAACCATTTTGCCGTATGCGCAAATTAGCCCAGTCAAACAACTGACCAAAAGTGGTTTTTGGTGTCACTGTTTCCAGCATTTGGGCGTGCAGGTGTTGTTGAAAACAAAGTCCATTGCGGAACTCAAGCGACTGCGGAGTAAGGGTGACTCTCCCATTTTCTACAGCAAATGAGCGGGCACAGTCACCCCAATATTCTTGATGGCTTGGGCTTAAATCGACGGTGATTAGGTTAGAAGTTCCGACCATTTCTTTGCCGGGTTGATAGTCGCTGCCAGAAATGGAGACGCAACTACGTGAACCAAGCAAGACCAGAGCAGGGCACTGGTGATACCAGGTATCGCGATAACCCGATTCGCAGAGCATGGCATAGGCTTTTTCTGCAATGCTTTGCTCGGTATCATGGTCGGTGATCATGCTTGCCAGGCGCGCCAGTACTGTCTTGGCAGCGTTCTGCACTTCTTTGTGCTTGGCAATTTGCAATGCTGTTGGCATGATATTGAGTGGGCTAACGTACAAAATGCAGGACTTACTTGTTGTGATTGCTGTTGCTTGAGTCGCCATCGTTGCTGTTGTCTGCTTTGTCACTGTGGTCCTCGCTGTCACTGCTGGTAACAGCCCGCACACCTGCACGGGTGACATCGACTGCGGTTCCCACTACGGCACTGCCGACTTTGACAGTTGTTGAAACAGCAGCATCAGCTATCGCAATCACGGTGCAGCCGCTCAGTGACAATAGAAATAGTAGGAAAGTGCAACGACATATACAAGTTTGCATTCAGACTCCAGAATTCATCGCAGGCCCGTTCTCTGATCAGCGTTGTGTCGAGCCTAGCTTGTTTAACGTAATTGAGAGATTGATTTTAAGTTCATTCCTGCATATCTCCTATTGCTATTGGTCGAAAACAGGAATGATTTAAAAATTCCAGCGGCTTTTTAACACTCTATGACGTTAGCAATCGTTTGCCCGGTTTTAGAGCGGTTTGTAATTACATGCGAGTAGCGCGCCAGGCAATCTTGAGCCAGTCTGTTTTCCCTAGCTTGGGTCTGTGCTGAAATACATTGCCATCGACGACCTCGATTTTTTCGAGGATGCGCAGTCCGCCCTGGACCACAAGACGCAATTCCCATCCCAGCCTGCCAGGCAGGCGGGTGGACAGGCCACTGCCTGACAGCATCAGATTTCTCGCGCGCGCCACCTGAAAGCGCATCATATTGCGCCAGTCGTCATTTTGCATGCCGCTGGATATGTGTTGTTCACTTATGCCAAAACGGCTCAAGTCATCGAGGGGCAGGTAAATTCGTTGTTTTTGCCAGTCTATGGCGACATCTTGCCAAAAGTTAATCAGTTGTAGTGCGCTGCAAATGGCATCTGAATCCTGCAAATTTTTTGCGCTGGCTTCTCCGTACAGGTGCAGCATCAGCTTGCCCACCGGATTGGCAGAGCGTGCGCAGTAATCAAGAAGGTCTGGGAAGTCAGCGTATCTGGTAGTAACAACATCCTGCTTGAAAGCGGACAGTAAATCGCGAAAACACTGTATAGGCAGGTCATATTTGCTGATGATGGCAGCAAGTGCCTTGAATAGTTGTGATTCGCTGCTAGTATTTTTTTCTATGCGGTCGAGTTCATGTTCATATTCAGCTAATTGCCTAAGTCTTTGTTCCGGGTTTGCATCGCCTTCATCTGCAATATCATCTGCACTGCGGGCAAATGCATAGATAGTTTTTACTGCTGGTCTGAGCCTGGCAGGAAGCAAGAGCGAGGCAACAGGGAAATTTTCGTAATGGTCGACCGACATTTGTAGAGTTAAATTCCATGAAAAATCTTAATGACCGAAAAGTCATTGGCAAAAACAAGATGCTTAACTATAATTACTAACCGCAAAGTCAGTTATTTGACAGTAGCATGTAGTCAATATAAAAAATTAATAAAAAACTGGCTCCTATTTTAGCTCTTACCCGTTTTGTTCCGGCCCGGAAAGCCTGCATAGTAAAGGAAAACTCCTGTGTTAACACCAGAAACTACCATCCATCCTCAAGCGAGGCAGTTTGCTGGAAGGCGCGCTGTTCCATTCGCCTTCATCCTTGCTTCTGCGACACTATTGCTCGCTTGTTCCAAGCCTGCTGAGAAAACTGAGGATATCCGTCCCGTCAGAACGATTACCCTGGCAAGCAGCAATGTAGATATCAATGCTGAACTGCCTGGTGAGGTACGTCCACGTGTAGAGTCGCGCCTGGGTTTTCGTGTTCCTGGCAAAATTGTCGCGCGCAAGGTAGATACAGGTAGCATGGTCAAGCGCGGTCAGGTATTGATGCAGCTTGATCCGCAAGACCTGGCGCTGGCGCAAGTCCAGGCCAAGGCAGGTTTGACCGCAGCCGAGAGCAATCGTGATTTGGCCAGGGCAGAGCTGAAACGTTATCAAGAATTGCGTTCCAAGAATTTTGTCGCTGCAGCAGTGCTGGATGGCAAAGAAGTGGCAGCCAAGGCGGCGCAATCTACTTACGAACAGGCACTGGCTGCTTATAAAAACCAGTCCAACCAGTCGTCATACACCAGTCTGGTGGCCGATGTCGATGGTGTCGTCACAGGCATTGATGCAGAGGTAGGCCAGGTGGTCGCGGCTGGCACATCAGTAGTACGGGTGGCGCAAATGGGGGCCATGGACGTTGTGGTCGGCATTCCTGAAGATAAAGTTAATTCCATTCGTCAGATGACGGATGTCAATGTGCGCTTGTGGGCCAATCCTGGTCAATCCATGCCTGGAAAATTGCGTGAATTGTCACCAATAGCCGATGCTGTGACGCGCACTTACACAGCCAAGGTGAGCATTGCTGGTGATAATAAGGATGTGCAACTCGGCATGACAGCTTATGTCAGCTTCAATGCAAAAAATCCTAATAATGCAATCAAAGTGCCTTTGACTGCCTTGTTTCAGGAAAAAAATGCGTCTTCAGTCTGGGTGGTTGAATCTGGAGTAGTCAGGCTGGTGCCTGTGCAAGTTGCCGGTTCTTATGGGGAAGAAGCTTTGCTGGCTGGAGGTGTCAAGCCCGGTCAGGTGGTAGTGACCGCTGGAGCCAACCTGCTGAAAAACGGCCAGAAAGTCACTATTCTTGGCGTTGAGGCGGCCCCGGCCAAGGCTGTGGCAGCAAGCAATGCTGCCCCGGCAGCGGTCGCAGGAGCGGCCAAATGAGCGATTCTTCACGTGGGTTCAATTTATCCAGATGGGCGCTGGAGCACATCCCGCTGACGCGCTATCTGATGGTGGTACTTTTGTTGGGTGGCATACTGAGTTATAGCAAGCTGGGGCAGGATGAGGATCCACCATTTACGTTTCGTGCAATGGTCGTGCGGGCTATATGGCCAGGCGCTACTGCTCTGCAAATGGCTGATCAGGTGACTGACAAGCTGGAAAAAAAGCTACAAGAGACGCCGTACATAGATACCATACGCAGCTACTCCAAGCCAGGTGAGACTTTAATCATTCTGCAACTACGTGAGTCCACGCCGCCCAAAGATACGGCGCAATCCTGGTATCAGGTGCGCAAGAAAATCGGCGACATGCGCGGGACTTTGCCACCTGGCGTCGTAGGCCCGTTTTTCAATGATGAGTTTGGTGATACTTATGGTTCCATCTTTGCCTTGTCTGGCGATGGATTCAAGTATGAAGAAGTCAAGGAATATGCAGACTTTGTGCGTCAGCAATTCCTGCGTATTCCTTCTGTATCCAAAGTTGAGTTGTTTGGAGTGCAGGATGAGAAAATCAACATTGAGTTTTCTCAGAAAAAGTTCTCGCAACTGGGTGTTCCCTTTGAGACTATCGTCGGGCAAATCAATTCTCAGAATGGGGTTGAAGCCACGGGTGTTTTGACAACTTCCACAGATAATTTGCAAGTAAGGATTTCTGGCGCACTGATGACAGTGAAAGAGTTGGAGAATTTGCAGTTACGCGCCAATGGTACGACTTTCCGTCTCGGCGATTTTGCAACGGTCAAGCGTGAGTATAAAAACCCTCCTCAAGACAAGATGCGATTCAATGGCAAGGAGGTTGTCGGCCTGGGTATTTCCATGGATAAGGGCGGTAACATCATCGCGTTGGGCAAGCGTCTGCAAATCGACGTGGCTGCAATCAAGGCCAAATTGCCAGTTGGCATCACATTGGAACAAGTTACCAATCAGCCGGATGCTGTCAAATCTTCTGTTGGTGAATTTATTCGCACCTTGATAGAGGCTGTGATTATCGTCTTGGTAGTCAGTTTTCTGGCACTGGGTTTGCATACCAAGCCTTTTCGGCTGGATATCTGGCCGGGCCTGGTCGTTGGTTTGACGATACCGTTAGTGTTGGCAATCACCTTCCTGTTCATGCGTATACTAGATATCGATTTGCACAAGATATCGCTGGGGGCATTGATTATTGCCCTAGGTTTGCTGGTTGATGACGCGATTATTGCTGTAGAAATGATGGTCAGGAAAATGGAGGAGGGGTTCTCGCGCTTTGATGCAGCAACCTTCGCCTATACTTCCACCGCAATGCCTATGCTGACCGGCACCCTGATAACTGCTGCGGGGTTCTTGCCAATTGGCCTGGCTAAATCTGCTGCCGGTGAATACACCTTCTCGATGTTCTCGGTGAATGCCCTGGCTTTGCTGATTTCATGGCTGGCGGCGGTTATTTTTACACCCTATCTGGGCTATCTGCTGCTGAAGGTCAAGCCGCATGGAGGTTCTGGGGGGAGTGAGCATGAGATTTTTGATACGCCGTTTTATACCCGCTTCCGTGCATTGGTGAACTGGTGCGTTACCTGGCGCAAAACCACGATCGTCATTACGCTTGGGGTGTTTATGCTTGGGGTGTATGGATTCAAGTTTATTGAACAACAATTCTTCCCTGATTCCAGTCGCCCTGAGTTGATGGTGGAATTGTGGTTGCCCGAGGGGGCTTCCTTTAAGGCGACAGAGGCGCAAGCCATGAAGTTTGAAGCCTTTATCCAGAAGCAGGAGGGCGTAGAAAGCGTCACCAGTTATGTCGGTACGGGTAGCCCACGTTTCTACTTGCCACTGGATCAGATTTTCCCGCAAACCAACGTTTCGCAAATCGTGGTCTTGCCTAAGGATCTGAAGGCGCGTGCAGCCTTGCGCTTGAAAATCATTGAGGCTTTCAAGACAGATTTTCCTGAAGTGCGCGGCCGTGTGAAACTTTTGCCGAACGGCCCTCCAGTTCCTTATCCGGTGCAATTCCGTGTAACAGGCCTGGAAGTAAGCAAAGTCAGGGAAATTGCTGATCGCGTCAAAGAAGTCATGCGCGCTAATCCCAATACGGTTGGTGTGAACGATAACTGGAACGAATCGGTCAAGGTGGTACGTATCGATCTGGATCAGGATAAATTGCGTGCACTCGGTATTACATCGCAATCTGTGATGCGGGCAGCAAATACTATCCTTACTGGTTCTAATGTGGGGCAGTTCCGTGATGGCAACAAGCTCATCGACATCGTGGTACGTCAGCCAGTGGATGAACGTTCTACCGTTGAAGCTTTGGGAAATGCCAATGTACCAACAGCTAGCGGCAAATATGTGCCTTTGTCGCAAGTGGCGCGCATCAACCTTGCGTGGGAGCCTGGCGTCGTCTGGCGTGAGGGGCGCGAGTGGGCGGTAACGGTGCAATCTGATGTGGTTGATGGCATACAAGGCCCAACGGTCTCGAGCCAGGTATCACCAAAGCTGGATGAAATCAGGGCCAGTCTTTTACCTGGTTATAAGATAGAGTTGGCTGGTGCTGCGGCGGACAGTGGTAAGGCGCAAGAATCGATTGCGGCGAATGTGCCATTGGTCATCTTTATCATCTTCACCTTGCTGATGTTGCAGTTGCATAGTTTCTCCAGATCGCTGCTGGTCTTTTTGACCGGACCTTTAGGGGTGGCAGGGGCAGCAATGGCCTTGTTGATACTGCAACGTCCGTTTGGTTTTGTGGCGCAGCTCGGTGTGATTGCTCTGTTCGGTATGATTATCCGTAACTCGGTGATTCTGATCGACCAAATTGAGCATGATATAGGTGAGGGGGTGCCACCATGGGAAGCGATTGTGGAATCGGCAGTGCGCCGTTTCCGTCCCATTATCCTGACGGCTGCAGCAGCTGTATTGGCAATGATACCTTTGTCGCGCTCTGTGTTCTGGGGCCCGATGGCAGTCGCCATCATGGGCGGCCTGATTATTGCAACTGCCTTGACACTGTTATTCTTGCCGGCATTGTACGCGGCCTGGTTTAGGGTTAAGAAGACCAGCGTTTAGGGTCTGCCCCTTGCTGCCACGAGTGTGTCAGCAAGGGATAAAGGTGGATTAACCTCAGTCTTGGGGCGTGTATTGTCCTTGCATTTAAAAAAATAAGGCACACGCTGGTAAAATCCAGTAGAATATCGGGCTGGAGTTGTAATGCCACATACATCAGTTTTGGGCGACGCTTGAATTTCGGGTCGCCCTTTGCTTTTTATGACGGCCGTGCTCAACGTGTGGCGGCATTGCGCCGGTGAACATAAACATACATCCCGCGAGGATGGCGAAATTGGTAGACGCACCAGGTTTAGGTCCTGACGCCAGCAATGGTGTGGGGGTTCGAGTCCCCCTCCTCGCACCACAGAATTTTTACTATTTGGACGATTTTCATGGCAACTGCAGTCGAAACTTTAGATAAATTGGAACGCCGCTTGACGATTTCCTTCCCGATCGCCGATGTGCAATCAGAAGTTGAAAAGCGTTTGAAACAGCGTGCACGTACAGCAAAAGCGCCTGGTTTCCGTCCTGGTAAAGTACCTATGAAAATGGTAGCCGCTCAATACGGCTATCAAGTGGAAACAGAAGTTCTGAACGATAAAGTCGGCCAGGCTTTTGCTGCTGCTGCAAACGAAAACAAATTGCGTGTTGCTGGTTATCCAAGCATAGAGCCAAAGTCTGGATCAGACGTGGTTGAAGGTAGCTTGGCATTTGATGCAACTTTTGAAGTATATCCAGAAATCACAGTCGGTGATTTGTCCGCTGCCGAAGTAGAGCAAGTCAAATCTGACGTGACTGATGCTGAAATCGATAAAACTATCGATATCCTGCGCAAACAACGCGTGCATTTCCACGTTAAAGGCGAGCAGGGTGCGCACGGCGACGGCGGTGCAGATCAATCCGCACAGAATGGCGACCGTGCTACAGTAGACTTTGTTGGCAAGATCGACGGCGTCGAATTTGCTGGCGGCAAAGCTGATGGTTTTGCATTCGTACTGGGCGAAGGCCGCATGTTGCCTGAGTTTGAAACAGCAACTATCGGTTTGAAAGTTGGCGAATCCAAGACTTTCCCATTGGCATTCCCTGAAGACTACCATGGCAAGGATGTTGCCGGTAAAACTGCAGAATTCACGATCACTTTGACAAAACTGGAATGGGCGCACATGCCTGAAGTTGATTCCGAATTTGCAAAAATGCTCGGCGTAGAAGATGGCGATCTGGTCAAGATGCGTACCGACATCAAGGAAAACCTGGAGCGTGAAGTACGTGGTCGCGTCAAAGCCAAGACTAAAGAAAGTGTCATGGACGCACTGGTCAAGGTAGTGGAATTCGACGTACCCAAGACTTTGGTTGCACAAGATGGCGAGCGTCTGGCAGAAATGACACGTCAGGACATGGCGCAGCGCGGCATGAATGTAAAAGACGTGCCTTTCCCGGCTGATTTGTTCAATGCACAAGCTGAACGTCGCGTTCGTTTGGGTCTGATCCTGGCTGAACTGGTCAAGGCGAACAGTCTGCAAGCAACAACCGAGCAAATCAAAGCGCAAGTTGAAGATTTTGCCCAAAGCTATGAAGATCCACAGCAAGTCGTTAAGTATTATTTTAGCGATCGCAATCGTCTTGCTGAAGTTGAAGCCCTTGTATTAGAAGAAAACGTCGTTACCTATGTGCTGGGTAAAGCGAAGGTAACAGACAAAGTTCTGCCTTTCGACGAATTGATGGGTAACAACGCACAAGCGTAATAAATAAAGGAAAACACATGACAGGCATCATCCGTAATTCGGCACTGGACACAAACATGCTGGGCATGGTGCCTATGGTGATTGAGCAAAGCGGCAGAGGTGAGCGTGCATACGACATCTATTCCCGCTTGCTCAAGGAGCGTGTGATTTTCCTGGTTGGTCCGGTCAATGACCAGGCTGCCAACCTCATCGTCGCACAGTTGCTGTTCTTGGAAAGTGAAAATCCTGATAAGGATATTTCACTCTACATCAACTCTCCAGGTGGTTCGGTGTCTGCTGGTATGGCAATCTACGATACCATGCAGTTTATTAAGCCTGATGTGTCAACTTTGTGTACTGGCCTGGCGGCATCCATGGGTGCCTTCTTGCTGGCTGCCGGTGCCAAGGGCAAGCGTTTCTCTTTGCCAAATTCCCGTATCATGATTCATCAACCTCTGGGCGGCGCTCAAGGACAGGCATCTGATATTGAAATTCAGGCACGTGAAATTTTGTATTTGCGCGAACGTTTGAATGGTATCCTGGCTGAAAAAACTGGTCGTAGCTTGGAGCAAATTGCCAAGGACACAGATCGTGATAATTTCATGTCAGCGGACGCTGCTGCAGAGTATGGTCTGATCGATAAGGTACTGGCGCATCGCGCTTGAGTTGCTCACTTACGTAGCTTATCAAAACAAGAACGCCTGTTCCGTAACGGTCCGGGCGTTTTTTCATTCTGTTCTATAATGTCTCATTGCTCCCCATAGTTGCATATTGATGTCATGACGAAAGCCGTTTTTGCAGGTAATATGCAAGACCAAGAAGCTGAGGAAATTTGTGGTTGGTTTGCGCGGGCAAGGCCTGTGTAAAGTTTTGTCAAGCTGCAGTTTAATCATCAGTTTTATAGATTAATTTTGTTTATTTCATATACGTATCATGCCCGATAAAAAATCCTCCAGCGGAGAAAAGTTGCTCTATTGCTCGTTTTGCGGCAAGAGTCAGCATGAGGTTAAAAAATTAATAGCAGGGCCATCCGTATTCATTTGCGACGAGTGTATTGACTTGTGCAATGACATCATTCGTGACGAAGTGTCTGAGATTGATAATATTGCCAGCGCGAAAACTGAATTGCCTACGCCGCAAGAAATCACTGACTTGCTGGACCAGTATGTGATTGGTCAGTTGGGTGCCAAACGTATCCTTGCAGTCGCGGTGTACAACCATTACAAGCGTCTCAAGCATTTGGGCAAAAAAGACGATGTTGAATTGGCAAAGAGTAATATCTTGCTGGTAGGTCCGACTGGTTCCGGCAAAACCTTGCTGGCGCAGACCCTGGCGCGCATGCTGAATGTACCTTTTGTCATTGCCGATGCGACTACCCTGACCGAAGCGGGCTATGTTGGTGAAGACGTCGAGAATATTATTCAAAAATTGCTGCAAAATTGCAACTATGAAGTCGAGCGTGCGCAAAAGGGCATTGTTTATATTGATGAAATTGATAAGATTTCCCGTAAATCAGACAACCCATCAATTACCCGTGACGTTTCCGGTGAAGGTGTGCAACAAGCTTTGCTGAAGCTGGTTGAAGGTACGATGGCATCCGTGCCACCTCAAGGCGGTCGAAAGCATCCGAATCAGGATTTCATCCAGATTGATACGACAAACATCATGTTCATCTGTGGTGGTGCATTTGATGGCCTGGCCAAGATCATTTCTGACCGTTCTGAGCGCAGTGGCATAGGGTTTTCAGCCAGCGTCAAGAGCCAGGCGGAAAAGAGCGCCAGTGAGGTCATGCAAGATGCTGAGCCGCAAGATCTGATCAAGTTTGGTCTGATCCCTGAGTTGGTTGGCCGTCTGCCAGTCATCGCGACACTGAATGAGTTGGATGAAGCGGCGTTGATCCAAATCCTGGTGGAACCAAAAAATGCCCTGATCAAGCAGTACGCAAAATTGCTGGAGATGGAAGGTACTGAACTGGAAATCCGCCCGGCGGCTTTGCAGGCGATTGCCAAAAAGGCTATTATGCGTAAAACTGGTGCTCGTGGTTTGCGTTCCATCCTTGAGCATGCTTTGCTGGATGTCATGTATGACTTGCCTAGCCACCAGAATGTGGAGAAAGTTGTCATTGATGAAAGCACGATCACCAATGGTGCAAAACCCTTGCTGATTTACCATGAGCAACCAAAAGTGGCTGGAGCCTGATGGCATTGTTTGCCATGAAGTAAGAAAAATGGGGAGTTAACTCCCCATTTTTTATTTATTTGCCTTGTTTTAAATTGTTTCGAAGTACAATGATTTAACAAAACGATTCTGGCTTCAATCGTAAAGCTACCCGGGGAAGCTCTCTGAGTGGCTTTTTTTATTGTTTTTTTCCAGAATGGGCTTGTGTTTCCGCCCAGTGCGCCAACATTGTTAACCAGTATTTATGAAAGGTGCGCCATGACGACTACTCTGATTACCGAACAAACCCAATTGCCGTTATTGCCACTGCGTGATGTTGTTGTATTCCCGCACATGGTAATCCCCCTGTTTGTGGGACGCCCCAAATCCATTAAAGCGCTTGAAGCCGCCATGGATCAGGGCAAGAGCATCATGCTTGCTGCCCAAAAAGCGGCTGCCAAGGATGAGCCTTCTGCCGACGATATTTATGAAATTGGCTGTATTGCCAATATCTTGCAAATGCTGAAATTGCCCGACGGCACCGTCAAGGTGCTGGTTGAAGGTGCGCAACGTGCACGTATCAGCAAGATTCATGATTCTGAATCGCATTTCTTTGCTGATCTGACACCTATCGCCGTTGACGAAGGTGATGAGTCAGAAGTGGAGGCGATGCGTCGCGCCATCGTTCAGCAATTTGACCAGTACGTCAAACTGAACAAAAAGATTCCACCAGAAATTCTTGCCTCTCTGTCTGGTATTGATGATGCTGGCCGCCTGGCCGATACCATCGCCGCGCACCTGCCTTTGAAGCTGGAGCAGAAACAAGTCATTCTGGAAATCTTCAGTGTGGCAAAACGTCTTGAGCATTTGCTGGGCCAGCTCGAAGGCGAGCTTGACATCTTGCAAGTCGAAAAACGTATCCGTGGTCGCGTCAAGCGCCAGATGGAGAAATCCCAACGCGAGTATTACCTGAACGAGCAAGTCAAGGCGATACAGAAAGAGCTGGGCGAGGGTGAAGAAGGCGCCGATATTGACGAGCTGGAGAAAAAAATCCTGGCTGCCAAAATGCCTAAAGAAGCCCGCGACAAAGCACAGAATGAGTTGAAAAAACTCAAGATGATGTCACCGATGTCGGCAGAAGCTACTGTCGTGCGTAATTACATCGACACCATCGTCAATTTGCCATGGAAGAAAAAATCCAAGGTCAATAATGATTTGACGAATGCTGAAAAAGTGTTGGAGGACGAACACTTTGGCCTTGATAAAGTCAAGGAGCGCATTCTGGAATATCTTGCAGTACAACAGCGCGTCGACAAGCTGAAAGCGCCTATTCTGTGTCTCGTGGGTCCTCCTGGTGTTGGTAAAACCTCGCTGGGGCAATCCATTGCCCGTGCAACGAACCGCAAGTTCGTGCGTATGGCCTTGGGCGGGGTACGTGATGAAGCAGAAATTCGCGGTCATCGCCGTACCTACATAGGTTCGATGCCTGGCAAGATCTTGCAAAGCCTGTCCAAGGTTGGCGTGCGTAATCCTTTGTTCTTGCTGGATGAAGTGGACAAGATGGGCGCTGACTTCCGTGGCGATCCTTCGTCAGCCCTGCTAGAGGTATTGGACCCTGAGCAAAATCACACTTTCTCGGATCACTATATCGAAGTTGACTTCGATTTGTCTGATGTGATGTTTGTAGCGACCTCCAATTCCTACAATATCCCGCCAGCTTTGCTCGACAGGATGGAAGTCATTCGTCTGTCGGGTTATACCGAGGATGAAAAAACTAGCATTGCGCAACGTTATCTGTTACCTAAGCAAATCAAGAACAATGGTTTGAAAGAAGGCGAAATCACCGTGGCAGAAAGTGCCTTGCGTGACATCATTCGCTATTACACACGCGAAGCAGGCGTGCGCTCGCTGGAAAGGGAGATCTCCAAGATTTGCCGCAAGGTCGTGAAAATGCTCTTGCTGAAAAAGACCGAGAAAAAAGCCACGGTCAATTCCAAGAACCTGGATAAGTACTTGGGTGTGCGTCGTTATGACTTTGGCGTTGCCGTCAAGGATAACCAGGTTGGCCAGGTCGTTGGCTTGGCCTGGACTGAAGTGGGCGGCGATTTACTCACTATAGAAGCTGTCGCCATGCCAGGTAAAGGTGGTGTCATCCGTACTGGTACTCTGGGTGATGTCATGAAAGAATCGATCGAAGCAGCCCGCACTGTAGTACGCAGCCGCGCCAAGCGTCTGGGTATCAAGGCAGATGTATTCGAAAAGAGTGACATTCATATCCACGTACCTGAAGGTGCAACACCAAAAGATGGTCCATCTGCCGGTATCGCCATGACCACGGCGCTCGTATCCGTGTTCACTGGCATCCCGGTCCGCGCAGATGTTGCCATGACTGGTGAGATCACATTGCGCGGCGAAGTCTTGCCTATCGGTGGCTTGAAAGAGAAATTGCTGGCGGCTCATCGCGGCGGTATCAAGACTGTGCTGATACCTGAGGAAAATGCCAAGGATCTGACTGAGATTCCTGATAATGTCAAAAACAAGCTGGAAATCATCCCGGTAAGGTGGATAGACAAAGTCCTCGAAATTGCACTGGAATCCCAGCCCGTTCCTTTGGTTGACGAACCAGTAGCCGTGGTGGCGTCTACACCGGCAGCTGCTCCAACAGAAGCAACAGCTGATACTACTGTGGTCAAGCACTAAGTAATGTATGTTTCTGAAATGAAAAACGTCCGGATATCCGGACGTTTTTTTATGTCAACCGCTAACGAAAGTTTGGTGGCAAGCTGGTGTCAATAAGTTTGTGATTCTGCCTTTACATGAAATACTTGAGAGGGCAAAAATCATGCACAGGTTAATCTCAAACCCAGTTGCGCATGAGGCCAACCGCCAGCCCTTCCAGCGCGAAATCTTCTTCCGTGTCACTGATTTTAATGACAGGATAATCGGGGTTTTCCGGTATTAGTTCTATCAGGTTACCAGTCTTGTTATAGCGTTTCACTGTCACATCATTACCCAGGCGTGCAACGACGATCTGGCCATTGCGGGCACTGTCGGCTTTTTTTACTGCCAGCAAGTCGCCATCAAATATACCGGCATCGCGCATAGACATGCCGCGTACCTTTAGTAAAAAGTCAGGTTTGGCAGAGAACAGGGAAGGGTCAACATGGTAAGTGGATTCAATATGCTCGCTGGCGAGGATGGGCGAACCAGCAGCGACGCGGCCCACCAGTGGCAGGCTGAGTTGAATCAAGGTAGAGTGAAGTGGGGGCGGTTGTTTGCCGGTGATATGGTTGGACAGCTTCGATTCCAGCAGTCGAATGCCGCGTGAGGTACCTGCCGCAATTTCTATAACCCCTTTGCGTGCCAGTGCTTGCAAATGTTCTTCTGCAGCATTGGTTGAGCGAAACCCCAATTCTGTTGCAATCTCAGCGCGTGTAGGGGGAAAGCCTGTGTTTTGAATGGCATCTTTAATCAGGTTAAGAATTTGTTCCTGGCGGGCGGTGAGTTTAAGCATGGTGTTTTCTAGTGTGAAGGTGCTGTATATACAAGCAGTCTGTATTTTTATACAGTAGAGCTGAATATGCAAGTCAAAATCCTCGAGATCTGTCCGAAATGTGAAAAAATACCTCACTTTAACGTCTAAATTGGCCTATAAAGCAGCTAAGTCACTGATCCAATTGATCAATATGAAAAACTGGGTTATTATTATCGGCTTTCCTCTTCCCGCACTCGTCTTGACGCCGAGGCGGGCTATTTTATTGTCCACAAGGAGAATATATGCGTCATTATGAAATCGTATTTATCGTACATCCCGATCAGAGCGAGCAAGTTCCTGCAATGATCGAACGCTACAAGGCAAGTGTTGTAGCTCGTGGTGGTCAAATCCATCGCGTTGAAGACTGGGGCCGTCGTCAACTGGCTTACATGATTCAAAAATTGGCTAAAGCGCACTATGTTTGCATGAACATCGAATGCGATGCTGAAACTCTGCTCGAGTTGGAAACAGCATTTAAATTCAATGATGCTGTTTTGCGTCACCTGACAGTCAAATTGAAAAAAGCAGAAACAACACCTTCTCCTATGATGAAAGCTGTTCAGAAAGAAGATGCTGCAAAAGCGCAACGTGTTGAAGCGCCTGCTGCTTAATAATTGACAAAGGTCGCGTAAAAAATAGTGAATCAGCTGAAGCTCGTAGCACGGATTGTGGAAAAAAGCGCATTGCGTTACACCCCGGCCGGTATCCCGATAGCTTCTGCTACCTTGATGCATAGTTCAGAAACTCGTGAGGCGAACACAGTTCGGCAGGTCGAGTTTGAAATTTCTGCAATGGCTGCTGGTGAAATATCCCAGCGGTTTACAGAAATTGCCTTGGAGCAGCCCATGGAATTCACTGGTTTTTTAGCGCGCAAAAATCGCAATAGCAAAAGTCTCGTTTTTCACGTCACTGAATTCGGGACAACTTTACTAGATTAGGAGCCAAAAATGGCATTCGGTAAAAAATTCGACAAAAGCAAATTGAAGCAAAAGCGCCAACAACAAAATCCTTTGTTCAAGCGTAAAAAATTCTGCCGCTTCACAGCAGCACATGTAGAAAAAGTTGACTACAAAGATATCGACACACTGAAAGATTTCGTGCAAGAAAACGGCAAAATCATGCCAGCACGTTTGACCGGTACAAAAGCGCTGTATCAACGTCAAGTTGACACTGCAATCAAACGTGCACGTTACCTCGCGTTGCTGCCATACACTGATTTGCACACAGCGTAATTGACGACAAGGTAAAGGAGAAAAATATGCAAGTTATTCTGTTGGATAAAGTCGTTAATCTCGGCAATCTGGGTGATGTAGTTCGCGTTAAAGACGGCTATGCACGTAACTTTTTGATTCCACAACGTATGGCTCGTCGTGCAACGACGGCTGCAGTTGCTGAATTCGAAGCAAAACGCGCTGAGCTGGAAAAAGCAGCGGCCGCTAAATTGGCAACTGCTCAAGCTCAAGGCGAAAAACTGTCTGGTTTGACTGTTCAAATCACACAAAAATCTGGTGTAGATGGCCGTTTGTTTGGTTCCGTCACTAACGCAGATATCGCTGAAGCCCTGACTAAACAAGGTTTCGCGATAGAAAAAGCACAAGTGCGTTTGCCACAAGGTCCGTTGAAGATCGCTGGTGAACACAGTGTTTCCGTTGCTTTGCACACTGACGTTGTTGTTGACGTTAATGTTGCAGTAGTGGGCGAACACGCGTAATTTGCTTTTTGCAAAACGCTGAAAAAGCCGGGGATTCCCGGCTTTTTTCATGTTTGAGAGAAATTTTTCGTTATTTGTCTGTTTGTCACAAACTTGTCACAAACTCGCCATCTTCTCGTACTTTGAACGCTCTGATAGTCTGGTTTAACGGTTATAATGCGCGCCATGAAAGCTGGTTCTGATCCTCAAGTTGACGCGCTACGCGTCCCCCCCCATTCCATAGAAGCAGAGCAATCTGTTCTGGGTGGCCTATTGCTGGATAACGCGGCCTGGGACCGTATCGCCGATTTTATCGGCGAAGAAGATTTTTATCGCTACGACCACAGGATTATCTTCCAGTGCATGGTCAAACTCATTAATAGCTCGCGTCCGGCTGACGTCATTACCGTCTTTGAGGCGCTGACTAGTACAGGCAAGGCAGAAGATGCCGGTGGCCTGACTTACCTGAATGCGCTGGCACAAAACACCCCCTCTGCTGCAAATATCCGTCGCTATGCAGAAATTGTCCGTGACCGCGGTGTATTGCGTAAGCTGATTACCGTCGCGGATGAAATTTCTGGCAATGCCTTCAATCCGCAGGGTAAAGAGGTCAAGCAAATGCTGGACGAGGCTGAGTCCAAGATCTTTGCTATTGCTGAAGAAGGCGCACGCGGTGCTCAGGGTTTTCAGGCGATTCAGCCCTTGCTGACCCAGGTGGTCGAACGCATAGACGAGCTGTACAACCGCGACAATCAAAATGATATTACCGGTGTGCCGACTGGCTTCACTGATCTGGACAAGATGACTTCAGGCTTGCAGCCTGGTGATCTGGTGATTGTAGCTGGCCGTCCGTCGATGGGTAAGACCGCCTTCTCACTGAACATCGGTGAGAACGTGGCGATAGACAGCGGCTTGCCAGTCGCCGTGTTTTCCATGGAGATGGGGGGGGCTCAGTTGGCCATGCGTATGCTGGGCTCGGTAGGGCGCCTGGATCAGAGCCGTTTGCGCGTCGGCAAATTGACCGATGAAGACTGGCCACGCCTGACGCACGCCATTCAAAAGATGAATGAAGCGCAACTGTATATTGATGAAACGCCGGCGTTGAGTTCTATAGAATTGCGCGCACGCTCCCGTCGTCTGGCACGTCAGTGTGGCAAGCTGGGCCTGGTGATCGTCGATTATTTGCAATTGATGTCGGCCAATTCCGCTGGCGAAAACCGTGCGACTGAGATTTCTGAAATTTCCCGAAATTTGAAGGGCCTGGCAAAAGAACTGCATTGCCCGGTGATTGCCTTGTCCCAGTTAAACCGCTCTCTGGAGCAAAGACCGAATAAGCGCCCAGTCATGTCTGACTTGCGCGAATCTGGCGCGATTGAGCAAGATGCTGACGTCATTATGTTTATTTATCGTGATCAGGTGTACAACCCGGATTCACCTGACAAGGGCACGGCGGAAATCATTATTGGTAAGCAGCGTAATGGCCCTATTGGTAGCGTGCGCCTGACTTTCCTGGGTGAATATACCAAGTTTGACAATTATGTTGGTTCCTTGTCGATTTACGGTGATAGTGAATAACTCAAAGCAAAATGCTGGTGTTGGTGGGTAGACGCAAAGTAGTAAATCAAGACTTAAAAAGTAGAACAGTGTTGCCAGGCATGCTTGATTGCATGCGCCTGCCTGGACAATTCTAGAAATCTTATATTTTCAGTGAGAATAAAATGTTTGGACGCTTGATGCCCACCGAGGGCAAATTTTTTGAACTCTTCAATCAACATGCAGAGTTATGTGTCAAAGGTTCCAAGGAAATGGTTGCCCTGATGACAAATTTTGATGATTTGGAGATCCGTGTTCATGCGATAGAGAGCATAGAAAAACAGGCGGATACTGTTACTTACAATACGATAGAGTTGTTGCACAAAACTTTCATCACGCCACTGGACCGTGATGACATCCATAAACTGATCACCCGTATGGATGATATTCTGGATTTGCTGGAAGATGCTGCCCAAACCATCTCTTTGTACGATATCCGCGAGATTACGCCAGAAGCCAAACGCCTGGCAGAGCTTTGCCTTGGATGCGCTGAAAAGGTGAAGGCCGCTGTCGCCTTGTTGCATAACATGGATAATTCCCGTGAAATTCTGGCGCTGTGCGAAGAAATTGATCGTCTGGAATCGGATGCTGATCACGTCATGCGTGCAGCGATGTCCAAACTATTCCGTGACGAACCTGATGTACGCAATCTGATCAAATTGAAAGCGATCTACGAAATACTGGAGACAGTGACAGATCGTTGTGAAGACGTTGCCAATATCATTGAAGGCATCATTGTTGAGAACGCTTAAGCGTCTGACTCTTTTTTTGACGCCTAACTGTTCTCTGTCAATGCAGAGGGCGAACAAGGGAATTCACTTTTATGCAATCCTTACAAATGAGCCTGTATGTCATCATTTTCTTGGTGATACTGGCATTGTTATTTGATTTCATGAACGGCTTTCATGATGCCGCTAATGCAATCGCTACCGTTGTTTCTACAGGGGTATTAAAACCCAGTCAGGCAGTCGCCATGGCTGCCCTGTTCAATGTACTGGCGTTTTTCGTCTTTAATCTGTCTGTTGCCAAAACAATAGGCAAGGGGACAATAGATCCTGTCATTGTTGATCACTACGTCATTTTTGGGGCGCTGGTCGGGGCGATATTCTGGAATTTGGTTACCTGGTATTTTGGTATCCCCTCATCATCCTCGCATGCATTGATTGGTGGTTTGATTGGTGCAGCCGTGGCGAAAGAGGGTACTGGGGCACTGATTGCTGGCGGGCTGTACAAAATCATTTTGTTTATTGTTTTGTCACCGCTGCTGGGGTTCTTCCTGGGCTCTGTGATGATGCTCGTCGTATCCTGGTTGTTTGTCAGATCGACACCCATGAAGGTGGATAAATGGTTCCGTCGCCTTCAATTGGTGTCAGCCTCGGTATTCAGTCTTGGTCATGGTGGCAATGATGCGCAAAAAACCATGGGTATTATCTGGATGTTGTTGATCGCTGCAGGTTACTCCAGTGCAGCAGATAAAGCACCGCCACAGTGGGTTGTGTACTCCTGTTACGCAGCCATTGGTCTGGGTACTTTATTTGGTGGTTGGCGTATCGTGAAAACCATGGGCCAGAAAATCACCAAACTCAAACCTGTAGGCGGTTTTTGCGCAGAAACCGGTGGTGCCATCACACTGATCATGGCAACGGTGTTGGGTATCCCTGTGTCAACGACACACACCATTACAGGTGCCATTGTTGGTGTGGGATCAGCGCAAAAAATGTCTGCGGTACGTTGGGGTGTTGCTGGCAATATTGTCTGGGCATGGATTTTGACCATACCCGCTTCTGCTTTTGTGGCAGCGATAGCTTGGTGGATCGGTACAAAAATCCTCTGATGAATTGACATTCGTGAGAGTAAAAAAGCCTCAGTGTATGAACTGAGGCTTTTTTATTGGACTTGAATTCTGCTGATGGCAAGTTACATTTGTTTGAATAAGTGCACAAAACTTCTGCTGACTTCAAGCTTCTCTGTCAGACCTTTGATTTGTACCAGATGGCGACCACGCAAGTCGCGTACTACACCTGAGATAGCCTTGGCATTCACCAGGGTCGATCTGTGGATTTGCCAGAACAGGGCAGGGTCCAGTTCATCTGCCAGGTCACGCACTGGCTTGCGTATCAAGGCTTCGTAAGTGGCGGTTTGTACTCTCGTATATTTTTCGTCGGATTGGAAAAATAGAATTTCCTCCACAGGTATGAGGCGCAACTCCTGACCTATGGAGGCCTGTATCCATTGCAGGTAATCCGGCTTGGGGGCAATGCCCATTTGCTTGGCCAATTGCGAGAGCATTATACTCATGTCATTTGGCTGGCTCTGGGCCGTTAATCTGGCCTTGAGTCTTTCCACAGTGCGTGTCAGCCTTTCTACATCAGCAGGCTTCAATACATAATCCACCGCACCATGATCAAAAGCCTGTATGGCATATTGGTCATAGGCAGTAATGAATACTATATGCGCCTTGCTGCCGATGTCCTTGGCTGCTTCAAGCCCGGTTTTGACTGGCATGCGTATGTCGAGGAAGGCCAGGTCTGGTTTATGTGTTTCTACCAGAGCGACGGCTTCCTCGCCGTTTTTTGCTTCATCGAGAATCTCCAGTTCGGGCCAGACTTGTTCCAGGCGCGACTTTAACTGGTCGCGCATCAGTCTTTCATCATCAGCAATTATGGCAGTTGGCATGGTCAGCGTAATTGAAACTAGTTGGCTAATTCGTACGGGATTTCTATAGTAACGCAAACTCCGCTGGGTTGATTAGGGGTAATGATCATTTGTCCTTTTTCTTTATAAATCAATTTCAGGCGCTCACGTATATTTTGCAGTCCCAGTCCAGTCCCATTGCTGGGCATGGCACCAAACCCCAGACCATCATCACTGACAGAGACGCGCAACTTGTTATGGGCGACCTCTGCATGAAAGTGGATGGTACCGCCTTCTGCCTTGCATTCCAGGCCATGTTTGATCGCATTTTCTACCAGGGACTGCAGCATCATCGGCGGGAAGGAAGCACTGCGCAAGCCTTCCGGCATGATGAAGTCGACATTCAATCTTTCTTCCATGCGCATTTTCAGTAATTCCAGATAAGACTTGATCATGTCAGCTTCACGTCCCAGATTGGTCACGCTGGCATTTTCTCGCATTTGTGGCAAGACAGCGCGCAAGTAAGCGATCAGGCTGCGCTGCATGGCAGCGGCACGTGGCGGATCAGTTTCTATCAAATATTCAACCGAGGCCAGGGTATTGAACAGGAAATGCGGCTCTACTTGGGCTTGCATCATTTGCATCTGTGCTTCGCTAACCTGACGCAACAGGGATTCGCGTTCTGCCGCCATGCCAGCTTCCTTGGCCTTTTCTTCAGCGCGTATTTTTCCACTCATCAGTGCTTTCATGCCAAACAGACCAACGACCAGCAAAACGACAAAATTGGCAAACCATTTTGACGACGTCCGTTTATAGCTACGTACTTCTTCATCTGCAGCATCAGCAACAGCGTTATTGATTTCTTCACTGATTTCCTTGGCTAATTCAGCAGGTAATTTGATATGGATATCGTCCCTGTCCGTGATGGATGGGGCACGCGGAGGTTCCGGTGGAACTGGCGGTGCTACTGGGTCAGAAGCGCTTGGAGCCGCTGGTGGTGCGGGTGGAGCGGGCGGAGCAATACCGTCATCTTTGCGGATGTGAATTCCGTTCTCATCGATCTCTATCTGCTTGCCTTTGCCATCGAGATTGTTTTTGCGGATGTGCAGACCAGTGTCGTCGATTTCTATGCTGGTATCGCCATCGGTGATTTTGCTGGTTTTTTTTGTTTTTTTCGGTGAGCTGCTTTTGGTCACCACGACGTTTTCTTCAGAAGTAAACAGTATGTCTTGCAACAAGCCGCCTGCTGTGATGGTGATAATGGCAAATAAAAAAAACTTCCACCACGACAATTTCGTGACCCAGGCTGCCGTTGTGTCAAAGCTTTTACTAAGCCAGGCCATCAGGTTGGCGATGGTTTGTTTGAATGTAACTGCATTGTCTTTATTCATGATGCTTCTCTTTTAACGGTTATCCCAGACATACCAGAAGTGCGTGGAACTGGCTGCTAGCGACTTTTCAGTCCATGTTGATACTGTAGGGAAATCGTCTTTGCATGGGTAGCGACTTGCGACAGTCTGCAAAAAATGCAGGATAGAATGGAAAATGCCTCATTTGATATGCATGAGTGTCGATGCTGCAGATTGGGGAATGTGCGGGGCGTGTGCGTATGTGGAGCACATCAGACGGCAATAGCAGTCTGATGTGCTCTAGACTTATCTGCTGGCCAGCCAGGCATGCAAGTCATCGCGGGTCAATGGCTTGGAGTACAGATATCCCTGGGCGATATGGCAATCATAAGAGAGCAGGGTATTGGCCTGCATTTCACTTTCGACACCTTCGGCGATGATGGATAGTCCCAGATTTTTACCGAGTTGCACTATCATTTTTGCAATACTGCCTTCATTCGGGTTTTTCTGGATTTCATTGACGAAGGCGCGATCAATTTTTAATTTGTCTACATCCAGCTTTTGTAAGTGACTGAGTGAGGAGAAGCCAGTGCCAAAATCGTCAATAGAGATGCTCATGCCCAGTTGTTTGATCTGATGCAGGGTCTTGATTAGCAACTCCGGATCTTTCATGGCCATGGATTCGGTAATTTCCAATTCCACATATTTTGGAGGAACCTGGGTATCGGCCAGCGCCTTGTTCAGCGATTGCATGAATAGCGGATGAGAAAACTGCGCCTGCGAGACATTGATGGCCATCTGGAAATCGGTGTAACCCAGGCTACGCAGATGCACGAGTTCCAGGCAGGCGGTACGCAATACCCATTCACCTATATCGACAATCAAACCTGAATACTCGGCGATAGGGATAAACTGGTCTGGCGGGATGAATTTGCCCTCATCGGTTTTCCAGCGCAACAAAGCTTCAGCACCCAGCACCCTGCCATCGCGCATATCAATCTGGGGTTGGAAAACCAGGAATAATTTCTTTTGTTCAAATGCAGCACGCAGGGCATGCATCAGCAAGACGCGTTCACGAATTTCCACGCCCATGTTGCGGGTAAAGTATTCATAACCGCCGCGACGATTCATCTTGGCGCGTTTCAGGGCAATATTGGTATCTTTCAGTGCCTCAGAGCCATCGCTGTCATAATCATCAAGTTTGATCAGGCCTATGGTTGCCGAGAGTTGTACATCTTGCTGATCAACATCAAAAGGTGAGTTGAACAGGGCCAGAATTTTATCCGGACAGACCAGGCTCTCATCTCCCAACAGGGCAAAGGTGTCACTGCCTACCCTGGCAAGTTGGCATTGCTCGCCAAAATTGGCCAACAGTCTCTGAGCGACTGAATACAATAACTGGTCACCAAACTGATGTCCAAGTGCATCATTGGTTTCAGCAAAATGATCAATATCAATGAGAGATAACGAACTATGGTTCTTTAACGAGGTGAGCAGGGTCTCGTTCAAGGTCTGCAAGAGTTTCAGGCGGTTTGCCAAACCAGTCAGCGGATCATAGAAAGCATAGTTATGCAGGCGCGAGGTCAGCATGACATTATCGAGACCGACTGACACATTGCCGCAGAACACACCCAGCAAGCGCTTGTCCATTTCATTCAAATGCAAGCCGGTATTCAGAAATAAGGTGAAATCTTTTTGCGCGACATTATTAAAATAGAGCGCCGTCGATTCAGCTTCAAATATGCTCTGACGCGCTTCCAGCGAACGTTTGACGATGCCACTGGCAGCTTGGTTGCTTAATTTTTCAAGCGGTTTATTTAGGCTGCCAAGATACATATTGGTTGTGGCAATGATGTACAAGTCATCACTATCATCCTGTAGCTCAACTGGTACTTGGCGGGCGCAGACAAAGCCTTCGGTGTTAAGTCCCAGCAAACCGGCAATTTGCACCAGTACCCCTGCGGCAAAATTTTGCAATCCTTGTAGCGCCATTAATTCTGTGCTGGCATGGATGATCATTTCCAGGCCGCGACGGCTGGCGCTGATCGCGCAGATTTGTTCGTAGGAACGTATGGCTGAGGTAACGGCAGTGTAGAGTTTGGTACGGGTCAGTTCCGATTTGGTTTTGTAATCATTGATGTCGTAATCGCGTATCGCATCTATTTCTGGTGCATAGCCTGGTTGTCCAGTGCGCAATATGATACGTACATCAGTCAGGCCCAGGGTTTTACGTATATGGCTGACCAATTGCAAGCCGGCGTCTTCCTGCTCCATGACCACATCCAGCAGGATGATGGCAATATCAGTTTCATTTTTCAGGATGTCGCGCGCTTCAGCAGCAGAATAGGCATGCAGAAAGCTGAGGGCGCGATGCTGTATCTCCAGACTGCCCAAAGCAAAAGTTGTGGCAGAGTGAACATCAGGATCATCATCAATAATCATGATCCGCCAAGTCTGCGCGGGCCGTGAAGCCGTCGCAGTTTCATCGCTGTCTGGTTCATCTAGGAAAACCAGATCATCTTCAGAAGAGTGGATCGTTGAATTCATCTGTAATGCGGCTCCATGCTTGGCATATCGTATGGTAAGGGCACTGCAAAATTGGTTCTTTGCGGAACTATGACACTAAATGTATCCGTAGCCAAGCTTCATCTATTTTTCATTGGTAAGAATAAAACAAGATTCGTCTGAACGGGGAGAAAAATGTCCTGAATTTGGCTGGAATGTGCGAAAAATAGTGAAATCTTTCTCTTCCTGGCGTGGAAGCGAAATTCTGTGCGGCGTGCTTCACTGGTAAAATGGGCTTCATTCTGTCTAACCTCTCATTTTTGAAATATTATGTCCGGTAATACTTTTGGCACTTTGTTTACTGTTACAACCTTTGGCGAGTCCCACGGGCCCGCAATTGGTTGCGTGATTGATGGCTGCCCTCCAGGCATGGACTTGTCTGAAGCAGACATACAGCCAGAACTTGATCGCCGCCGCCCTGGGACCTCGCGTCATGTGACTCAGCGGCAAGAGCCTGATACGGTGGAGATACTGTCTGGCGTTTATCAGGGCAAAACCACAGGCACACCGATTGGTCTGTTGATCCGCAATCAGGATCAGCGGAGCAAGGATTATGGCAACATAACTGAAACCTTTCGCCCTGGTCACGCCGATTTCACTTACTGGAATAAATATGGCATCCGCGACCCACGCGGCGGTGGGCGTTCTTCTGCACGCCTGACTGCGCCGGTCGTTGGTGCAGCTGCGATCGCCAAGAAGTGGTTGAAACAGCAATACGGAACAGTATTCCATGGCGGCATGAGTCAGTTAGGCGAAATTGTCATTCCTTTTCAGGCTTGGGAGCATGCTGCAAACAATCCATTCTTTGCGCCAACGGCAGATGCTGCTCTTATACTTCAGCTTGAAAACTATATGGATGCATTGCGCAGGGATGGTGATTCCATTGGCGCCAAGATAGATGTGGTCGCATCCAACGTACCGGTCGGTCTGGGCGAGCCTATTTATGACAAACTCGATGCAGAAATTGCTTATGCCATGATGGGGATTAACGCTGTCAAAGGTGTGGAGATAGGTGCAGGTTTTCGCTCCGTTGCTCAGCGCGGCTCTGAGCATGGTGACGAACTGACGCCAGAAGGCTTTGTTGGCAATAATGCAGGTGGCATACTTGGTGGCATTTCTACTGGACAGGATATTACGGTTTCCATCGCCATCAAACCTACCTCTTCGATACGCACGCCAAGAAGGTCAATTGATAAAGACGGTAATCCGGTTGTGGTGGAAACTTTTGGTCGTCATGATCCTTGTGTTGGTATACGTGCAACGCCGATAGCTGAAGCCATGCTGGCACTGGTCTTGATGGATCATGCCCTGCGCCACCGGGCGCAATGCGGCGATGTCAAATCAGCTCAGTGATTCCTGATAAATTATTTGCTTGATATCGCAAGTTCCCATTCCTTGTTGGTGAGTGGGAACATGCTACACTGGGCCAGTTGCAACGGTGCCATAGCATTCTCATAGAGCATATTGCCTCTTTACCCGCCGCGCATCTCTATCACCATCAATATCACTTGCGCCGTTGGTCTGTTCGGTCACTTTCCTGAGCACATTTTTCTCAACTCAAAATTTTCACTGGCGATTTTCCAGATTAGCCCGAAAAACCAGATGAAAATTTGGCGATTATCATCAAACCCATGCATTTATACTGAAACTTTCATGCACCAATTTGGCATGAGGGTTGGTTTTGCGTTGCACAATTGTGGCATAATCAAATGCGAAAAAAAGATGCAGTACAGGATGTTGCAAGAACCGATGACTTATTTCCAGGCTTCAGATTATGCTTAAAACGCTTTACGATAAATTATGGGAATCCCATGTAGTCCATTCCGAAGATGATGGCACTGCAATTCTCTATATAGACCGCCATTTGTTGCATGAAGTCACCAGCCCGCAGGCCTTTGATGGCTTGAAGCTGGCTGGACGTCAACCCTGGCGCCTATCCGCCAATCTGGTGGTGGCAGATCATAATGTGCCAACCACAAACCGCATCAATGGTATTGATGACCCGATCTCTCGCCTGCAAGTGGAAACGCTGGACTCCAATGCCAAAGAATATGGTTTAACCTATTTCAGCATGGCCGACAAACGCCAGGGCATCGTGCATGTCATCGGGCCTGAGCAAGGAGCAACTTTGCCAGGTATGACGGTCGTTTGCGGTGATTCACATACCTCCACGCATGGTGCTTTTGCCTGCCTGGCGCATGGTATTGGTACATCTGAGGTTGAGCATGTGCTAGCGACACAAACCTTGATAGCAAAAAAGTCCAAGTCCATGCTGGTGCAAGTTGATGGTGCCATGCCTGTGGGAGTGACAGCGAAAGACATTGTCCTGGCCATTATCGGCAAGATAGGTACCGCCGGCGGCACTGGTTATGCAATTGAATTTGCTGGCTCTACCATCCGCAGCCTGTCCATGGAGGGCCGCATGACGGTCTGTAATATGGCGATTGAAGCAGGTGCGCGTGCTGGCATGGTGGCGGTAGATCAAACTACCATCGACTATGTCAAAGGTCGCCCATTGTCGCCAGTTGGTCCGCATTGGGACAGGGCAGTTGAGTACTGGAGCACATTGCATACTGATGCAGGTGCCAAGTTCGACATGGTCGTGACGCTGAATGCTGCCGAAATCAAACCGCAGGTCACTTGGGGTACTTCTCCTGAGATGGTGGTGGCGATAGATAGCCGTGTACCTGATCCTGAACAGGAAAAAGATGCCGTGAAACGCGATGCCATAGAAAAAGCCCTGATCTACATGGCATTGCAACCAAATACTGCAATTTCTGACATCCGTATTGATAAAGTCTTTATCGGTTCCTGCACCAATTCGCGCATAGAAGATTTGCGCGCTGCCGCTGCAGTGGTGCGAGGCAAATATCGCGCCTCGAATGTCAAACTGGCGATGGTTGTGCCAGGCTCTGGTTTGGTCAAAGAGCAGGCTGAACGCGAAGGTCTGGATCAGATATTTAAGGCGGCTGGCTTTGAATGGCGTGAGCCAGGTTGCTCCATGTGCCTGGCCATGAATGCCGACAGGCTGGAGCCGGGTGAGCGTTGTGCTTCCACTTCCAACCGTAACTTTGAAGGTCGTCAGGGGCAGGGCGGTCGCACCCATCTGGTGTCACCTGCAATGGCAGCTGCAGCAGGTGTTGCTGGGCATTTTGTTGACGTACGTGGATTGTCTTAATTTGTTTGGGGAGATGACATGAAAAAGATATTTGTAATGGCGATGTGCGCGCTGGTGCTGACTGCGTGCAATACCGTTCAAGGCATAGGCAAAGACGTTAAAAAGGCTGGCGAAGCAGTCGAAAATGTAGGCAAAAAATAAGCAAGGGTATGGAAAAATTTACTTTACTCGATGGTTTGGTTGCGCCTATGGACAGGGCCAACGTTGATACCGATGCCATCATCCCCAAGCAGTTTTTGAAATCCATTAAGCGTAGTGGCTTTGGACCTAATCTGTTTGATGAATGGCGTTATCTTGATCATGGTGAGCCTGGCATGGACAATAGTAAGCGTCCGGTCAATCCTGATTTCGTACTAAATCAGTCTCGCTACCAAGGTGCGTCCATCTTGCTGGCGCGTAAAAATTTTGGTTGCGGCTCTTCGCGTGAACATGCACCCTGGGCCTTGGAGCAATTCGGTTTTCGTGCCATTATAGCTCCTAGTTTTGCCGATATTTTCTTTAATAACTGCTATAAAAACGGCGTGCTGCCCATCGTTCTTGGAGATGCGCAGGTTGATGTGCTATTCAATGAAGTTAAAGCCTTCCCTGGCTACCGCCTGATCGTGGATTTGGAGCAGCAAGTTGTGCGCAATACCAATGGCAGTGCCAGCTATGCCTTTGATGTTGATGCCTTCCGCAAGTATTGCATGCTCAATGGCTTGGATGATATTGGCCTGACTTTGCGCCAGGCTGACAAGATACGCGCTTTTGAAGAGCGCCATATTGCTGCTCAGCCTTGGCTCGCCAATACTATCTAAATTAATTTGTTGAGAATATGAAAATTGCTATTTTGCCGGGTGACGGCATAGGTCCTGAGATCGTTGAGCAGGCAGTCAAGGTATTGAACGCGCTTGGCGAATCTTTTGAAATGGAAACTGCGCCTGTCGGTGGCGCTGGCTATGAAGCTTCTGGCCACCCCTTGCCAGAGGCGACACTGAAACTGGCGATGGAAGCCGATGCAGTCCTGTTTGGTGCAGTAGGTGACTGGAAGTATGACACCCTGGATCGTCCATTGCGCCCTGAACAAGCCATATTGGGTTTGCGTAAAAACCTGAAGCTGTTCGCCAATTTGCGTCCAGCCATCATGTACCCGGAACTGGCCGGTGCATCGACACTGAAGCCGGAAGTGGTTTCTGGCCTGGATATCCTGATCATCCGCGAGCTGACAGGTGATATTTATTTCGGTCAGCCACGCGGCGTGCGTGTCTGCCCGGACGGACCTTTCAAAGGCGAGCGCGAAGGTTTTGATACCATGCGTTATGCAGAATCAGAAATCCGTCGTATTGCGCATGTGGCTTTCCAGGCTGCGCAAAAGCGTGACAAACGCCTGACCAGTGTCGACAAAGCCAATGTATTGGAAACTTTCCAGTTCTGGAAAGATATCGTCACGGAAGTGCATAAGGAATATCCTGACGTGGCGCTGGATCATATGTATGTCGACAATGCCGCCATGCAATTGGTGCGTGCGCCAAAGAAATTTGACGTTATCGTCACTGGCAATATGTTCGGTGACATCCTGTCTGATCAGGCATCCATGCTGACTGGTTCTATCGGCATGTTGCCATCTGCTTCACTGGATGCGAATAACAAGGGTTTGTATGAGCCTTCCCATGGCTCGGCACCGGACATCGCGGGCAAGGGCGTGGCCAATCCTCTGGCAACCATCCTGTCTGCCGCCATGATGTTGCGTTATTCCTTGAATAAGGCTGAACAGGCTGACCGTATCGAAAACGCCGTTAAAAAAGTCTTGGCGCAAGGCTTGCGTACCCCTGACATCTATGAGGCTGGTACAACCAAGGTTGGTACGGGCGAGATGGGGCAGGCTGTTTTACAGGCATTAAGTTGATTTTTGTTCGTGAAGGGCAGGGACGTCCTGCAAAATTTTAGGGAAAAATGATGAAACTGGTGGGTCTGGTAGGTTGGCGCGGTATGGTGGGTTCTGTCCTGATGCAACGCATGCAGGAAGAAGGTGATTTCGATCATATTGAACCCGTGTTTTTTTCAACTTCCAATACGGGTGGCTCGGCCCCTGCAATGGCAAAGAATGAAAAGACCTTGCAAGACGCAAATAATATTGAGGCGCTCAAGAAGTGCGAGATTATTATTACCTGCCAGGGCGGTGATTACACCAATGACATTTATCCAAAACTGCGCGCAACCGGCTGGAGTGGGCACTGGATAGATGCTGCCTCCAGTCTTCGCATGAATGATGACGCTGTGATTGTGCTTGATCCCGTCAACTTGCCGGTAATCAAGCAAGCTCTCGTCAAGGGCCAGAAAAACTGGATAGGCGGCAATTGCACTGTCAGTTGTATGTTGATGGGTGTTGGTGCTTTGTATAAGGCTGGTCTGGTAGAGTGGATGAGCACGCAAACTTATCAGGCTGCATCTGGTGGTGGCGCGCAGCATATGCGTGAATTGTTGACGCAATACGGTACTTTGAATGCAGAAGTGCGTGCTTTGCTGGATGATCCAAAAAGTGCAATTCTCGAAATCGACCGCAAGATCATTGCGAAACAGCGTTCCTTGTCAGAAGCCGAGACTGCCAATTTCGGCGTACCGCTCGGTGGGTCGCTGATCCCATGGATAGACAAGGATCTGGGAAATGGCATGTCCAAGGAAGAGTGGAAGGGCATGGCGGAAACCAATAAAATTCTCGGACAGGGGGAAGGCTTTGGCACTTCCGCTGTACCAGTCGATGGATTCTGCATACGTATAGGAGCCATGCGCTGCCATAGCCAGGCTTTGACATTTAAACTGAAAAAAGATGTGCCGGTAGCCGATATCGAAGCCATGATCGCTGCAGACAATGAATGGGTGAAAGTTGTGCCAAATACCCGTGAAGCCAGTATCCGTGATCTGACTCCTGTGGCTGTGACTGGCACCATGACAATTCCGGTTGGCCGTATCCGCAAACTGGCGATGGGGCCCGAGTACGTCGGGGCTTTTACTGTTGGCGATCAATTGCTGTGGGGAGCTGCAGAACCGCTGCGTCGAATGTTGCGGATTTTGATCGAAGATTGATGTTTTGAGGTAGTCTTAAAAACTTGTTGTAGAATATAGGGGGGCGTTTAACGCCCCCTTGTCGTTTTTGAAACTGCAGAAGTGCTTCGTCGAAGGTGTCGACGGGTATTTAGTTTCAATTTTAATAAATAAACAATTAGGATTTTGGCGATTATTTATTCACTTGTCATTTGGCAACAACATTTATGCGATATCCTTGCACTTCAAGGTTCTTAATGTATTTACCACTGTGATAAATCGCGTTAAGCTTGCGTGGCATTGTTTGTAATGTTAATGTGAAACATTAGGACGCGTCGCTAGGCAATGTGTAAAGCGTCACCCAGCGGACTTTGTTCGCCCAAAATTCCCAATATGTCTGACAAAATGCATAATCAAAAAAAATCGTCTGTGATTACCCTGGGACGCAAGGCGTTAAGTGTTGCTGTAGCGTCGTCCTTGTTTGCGCTGTCTAGCGCGCATGCTACCGGTCTCGGTAAATTGACCGTGTTGTCCGCTCTGGGGCAACCGCTTCGTGCCGAGATAGAGCTGACTTCTCCTGCTAAGGATGAAGTTGATTCTCTGGTGCCCAAACTGGCATCTCAGGAAGCTTTTAAACAAGCCAACATAGACTTTAATGCCGCGCTATTGTCCCTGCGTTTTGCCATCGAGCAGCGTGGTGCCAATTATGTGATACGCATCAGTTCTGCCCAGCCGATGAACGAACCGTTCGTCGATATGTTGGTGGAGATGAACTCATCCAACGGCAAGCTGGTAAGAGAATACACCTTCTTGCTGGACCCCGCCGAATTGCGAAATAGTCAATCTGCGCAAGTCAGTAACCCTACACTTGTTGCTGGAAAGCCACAAAATTTTACCATTCCGAGTTCTGCAAAAAATAACCGGCCTACCACGCCGGAAACCAGTGCAGGAAGCAAGTCCGCTACAAAAAACGCTGAGGCCAGCAAAGACTTTACTTCTGCTGGCGAGTATCAGGTCAAAGCAGGTGATACATTAAGCAAGATTGCTGGCGGTTACCGTGCAGAAGGCGTGTCACTGGACCAGATGCTGGTTAGTCTTTATCGTGCCAATCCGCAAGCCTTTGCCGGCAACAACATGAATCGCCTGAAATCAGGGCAGATTTTGACTATTCCTGATGCTGATTCTGCGCGTGCTAACACCGGCAGCAGCAATGAAGCACATTCTGTGGTCGTGGCGCATGCTGCAGACTTTAACGCTTACCGTAATAAATTGGCGGGCCAGGTAGCAGAAGCGCCAGCAGAGAAAGCGCCAGCGACCAAGCAAAGCGGTGGTGGCAAAATCTCGGCCAAGGTCCAGGAAGTACCAAATGCGACAACCGACTCTCCTGATAAACTGAAGTTGTCCAAAGTTGGCCCGGCATCTGCACGTACTGCTGGCAAAGGGGCGGGGGATGAAGATAAGCTGGCGAAAGAACGTGCTGCGCAAGAAGCTAATGCGCGCGTCAAAGAGCTGGAAAAAAATGTCAGCGATTTGAAAAATCTGCTGGAAGCGCAGAAGATAGAAATCAAAAACAAAGAATTGGCAGCCAAGCAAGCAGAGTTGACCAAGCCACGTACAGATGCGAAAGCCAGTGCGCCGATTGCTGCAAGTCTGCCTGCAGTCGCTGCTCCTGCATCAGTGACAGCACCTGCTGCTGCCAGCGTGGCTGTGGCCCCGGCTCCCGCATCCGTGGCGACATCGGCCACTGCTTCAGTCGCTGCGTCTGCGCAAGTGAGTGCGCCCGCCAGCATGCCAGCAACAGCATCTGCTGCTTCTGCCGTAGCTACTGAAGCACCTAAGCCACCGGTGAAACGTAAAACGGTTGCACCGCCGCCACCGCCGCCAGAGCCGAGTTTCTTTGATAGCATTTCCGATTATCTCCTGCCTGGCGGTATAGGCTTGCTGGCCATCTTGGGTGGTCTGGGTATCTGGACTAGCCAGCGCAAGAAAAAAATGCAACAGTTTGAAGATAGTATCCTGACTGGTTCCAGCATGAAGGCAAACTCCATGTTTGGCTCTACTGGTGGGCAAAGTGTGGATACGAATAATAGCGTCTTCAATTCCAACTTCGCCCCTTCAGCAAGTCAACTTGACGCCAATGAAGTCGATCCGGTGGCAGAAGCCGATGTGTATATCGCCTATGGTCGCGATTCTCAGGCCGAAGAAATTCTGAAAGAAGCTCTGCGTACCCAGCCAGACCGTCATGCGGTCAGGGTGAAATTGCTGGAAATTTATTTTGGCCGTAAAGATGCCAAAACCTTTGAGCGTCTGGCCAGTGAGTTGTATGGCATGACTAGTGGTGAGGGGGATGACTGGGCTCAGGCTGCTTCTATGGGTATCGTGCTGGAACCAGGCAACCCGCTCTATGCAGGCGGTAAGGCCAAGGCAGAGATGGCAGCAGCTTCAGGCTTGGGTTCTGGTACTCAGCCACTGGAAGATCTGGATCCGGAAGCATTGCTGGCCAACTCCCTGTCTCAGGATATGCTCGAAGCAATCAGTATTATTGACACAGCAGAGCGTAATGGTGCAGCTAAATCCAAGGCTGAAGAACCAGCAATGGATGAGCATGCGCTGGATTTTGATCTGGATATTTCCGGCATGTCTGAGCCAGAAGTGCCAAAAATTCCTGAGCCTGTCGCTCGCGCTGCGCCTGTTGAAGTGCCAGTGGCTGCGCCAGAAGTCGATTTTGGCACGATAGATTTTGATTTTGGCACTAAAGATCCTGAGCCAGCTCCCATCCCTATGATTGGAGAACCTGCACCAGCGATAGCGCCGCAGCCAGAAGCTGACAAGTTTGAGCTTGATCTCGGACATATTGATTTTGCGGAGGATAATTCTGCCGCCGACCCTTTGTCTCTGGACAAGTTCCTTGCAGATGAAAAAATCGATGAAAATCTGTTAGCTGCATCCCTCGCAGATGAGGCTGCAGAAACACCGTTACCAGAATTGACGGCAGGCAAAGCAGAGGTAGACGCGGTTTCAGCTTTTGAGTTTGATCTGTCCGGCATAGATCTTGATCTGGAACCTGCCGCTGCTCCTGTTGTTGAGGCAGAAGCGCCAGCGCAGAATGCAGAAATGGCGACCAAGCTGGACTTGGCCGTTGCTTATCATGAAATTGGCGACAAGGAAGGTGCCCGTGAATTGCTTGACGAAGTCCTCAAGGGCGGCACGACTGAGCAAGTAGAAAGAGCCAAGTCCATGATGGCGCAAATGGCTTGAGTTTCTTGAGGTAGTCATGACGGGCGCGGCACATGCTGGCGCCCGTTTTGTTTTTTGGGATATGGAGTTGCAGTGAAACGATTAGTTTTAGGTGTGCAGTACGATGGTGGTTCTTGGCAAGGCTGGCAGACACAGCCCTCAGGTAATACTGTGCAAGATGCGCTGGAGCGGGCGTTGCAGCAGTTTACCAAGGCAGAAATCAAGACAACCTGTGCAGGCCGTACTGATGCCGGTGTCCATGGCATAGAGCAAGTCGTGCATTTTGATTGTGATCTGTTACGTGAGCCCTACTCATGGGTAAATGGAGTCAACGCTTTTTTGCCTGCCTCTGTAGCAGTCCAGTGGGTAAAAGAACTACCTTTAGATACTGAGTCCGAAGACAACTTTCATGCACGCTTTAGTGCCAGGGCGCGCACCTACCATTATATTTTGCATAATGCCGCCATTCGGTCACCGATGTGGAGCGGACGTGCAGGGTGGACCTTTCGTGCGCTGGATGTGGAGCGCATGCGCGCTGCTGCTACGCATCTATTGGGCGAACATGAC
Organism: Undibacterium sp.; assembly: GCF_030683615.1. Lineage (NCBI taxonomy): Bacteria > Pseudomonadati > Pseudomonadota > Betaproteobacteria > Burkholderiales > Oxalobacteraceae > Undibacterium > Undibacterium sp. The sequence continues at coordinate 129,738 of NZ_JAUXQE010000007.1, read as the reverse complement.
TTTTCTGCCTTTCGTGCCTCAGGTTGTCAGGCTAAGACCCCGGTCAAGCATATGTACGACATACAGGTACGGCGCCAGGGCGAGATGATTATCTTTACCTTGCGTGCCAGTGCCTTCCTGCATCACATGGTCAGAAATATCGTTGGTTCGCTGATCTTTGTTGGTACAGGTAAGAGGGAGCCTGAATGGATGGGTGAAGTGCTGGCTAGCATGAACCGCGAAATCGCCGCGCCTACATTCATGCCTGACGGCTTATACCTGGCCAGAATCGACTATGAAGACAAATGGGGCTTGCCACAAAGAGATTTGGTGGAAACTCTGGCTTTCTTGTCTTTTTTGTAGTGCTCAACTGACATCAACTCGACGATTTATCGGCTTTCCGGGGTGAAATCCGGTAAAATGGCGTTTTGCAAAACCCAAACTGAAGGCGCTCGCCTGGGGAAGCTTGCCCAGCTCAGAGCGCTTTTTTTATAGCTGGTATTCGCTTCACCTTTGTTTCTTTCGTAATTTCAATGAATAACATCCGCAATTTTTCGATTATTGCCCATATTGACCATGGCAAATCCACACTGGCAGATCGTATTATCCAGCTTTGTGGCGGCCTCTCAGACCGCGAGATGGAAGCGCAAGTGCTTGATTCCATGGATATTGAGCGTGAACGTGGTATCACTATCAAGGCCCAGACAGCGGCCCTGCATTACAAGGCACGCGATGGTCAGATTTATAACCTGAACCTCATCGATACACCGGGTCACGTCGATTTCAGCTATGAAGTCAGCCGGTCTCTGTCCGCCTGCGAAGGCGCCTTGCTGGTCGTTGATGCATCCCAGGGTGTGGAAGCTCAGACAGTAGCAAACTGCTATACCGCTATTGAACTCGGTGTCGAGGTAGTCCCCGTCCTGAACAAGATTGACTTGCCATCTGCCGATCCCGATAATGCCTGCCAGGAAATCGAAGAAGTCATCGGCATAGATGCGTCCGATGCTGTGCACTGCTCAGCAAAAACCGGTCTGGGTGTTGAAGATGTACTCGAATCGCTGATCGTTAAAGTACCACCTCCGCAAGGCGATCCAACTGCACCTTTGCAAGCACTGATCGTCGACTCATGGTTTGATAATTATGTAGGCGTTGTCATGCTGGTGCGTATCAAGAACGGTACGCTGCGTCCTAAAGACAAGATCTTGTTCATGGCAACCGAAGCCCAGCATCTGGTTGAAAGTGTGGGCGTGTTTACGCCCAAGTCACTGAGCCGTACAGAATTGTCGGCTGGGCAGGTCGGCTTTGTGATTGCCGGCATTAAAGAATTGAAGTCAGCCAAAGTTGGCGACACGATCACTGTTGCCAACAAACCTGCTGCCGAGCCTTTGCCCGGTTTTAAAGAGGTGCAGCCGCAAGTGTTTGCCGGTTTGTTCCCGGTTGAAGCCAATCAATACGATGCCCTGCGCGATTCCCTGGAAAAACTCAAGCTCAATGACGCTGCGCTGATGTATGAACCTGAAGTGTCACAGGCGCTGGGTTTTGGCTTCCGCTGCGGCTTCCTTGGTCTGCTGCACATGGAAATCGTCCAGGAACGTCTGGAACGTGAATTCGACATGGACCTCATCACCACAGCACCAACGGTGGTGTATGAGGTACTGATGGCTGATGGCAGCATCCTGATGGTGGATAATCCGTCCAAGATGCCAGAACCATCCAAGATAGAAGAAATTCGCGAACCTATTGTCACCGTCAATCTCTACATGCCGCAAGAGTATGTGGGTTCGGTGATTACCTTGTGTACGCAAAAACGCGGTGTGCAGCTGGATATGAATTATCACGGCCGGCAGGTCAAATTGACTTATGAAATGCCAATGGCTGAAATTGTCTTGGATTTCTTTGATCGCCTGAAATCCACTTCTCGTGGCTATGCTTCCATGGACTATGAGTTCAAGGAAAACCGCGCTGCAGATGTGGTCAAGGTGGACATGTTGATCAATAGCGAAAAGGTCGATGCACTGGCAATTATCGTGCACAGGGCAAACAGCCATTTCCGTGGCCGTGCCGTCGCCGCAAAAATGCGCGAATTGATCCCACGCCAGATGTTTGACGTGGCAATTCAGGCTGCAATTGGTTCCAACATCATCTCGCGTGAAAATGTCAAAGCCTTGCGCAAAAATGTGTTGGCGAAATGTTATGGTGGCGATATCAGCCGTAAGCGCAAATTGCTGGAAAAACAAAAAGCAGGTAAGAAGCGCATGAAGCAGGTGGGTTCAGTGGAGATCCCGCAAGAAGCGTTTTTGGCGATTTTACAAGTGGATGAAAAATGAGTTTGCAATCAATCTTAGGCAACTTTGCCCTGATCCTGTTTGTTTTGACTATAGTGACAGGTGTGATCTGGTTTCTGGATACCTTTATATTTGCCAAACAACGTCGTCAAAATGCCGACAAGGCTTTGGCTGAATACGATGCCCGCCGGTCCAAGTTGACAGCAGAAGGTATACGACTGGAGGAAAATACCCGCCATGAACTGGAAGCTAACTTGCTCAAGCAACCTGTCTGGGTAGAATATTCCGGCAGTTTCTTTCCAGTGATTGCACTGGTATTTTTCTTGCGTTCCTTTTTGTTCGAACCTTTTAAAATTCCATCCGGCTCAATGTTGCCAACTTTGTTTATTGGTGATTTGATATTGGTCAATAAATTCACTTACGGTATACGCCTGCCGGTGATTAATAAAAAGATTATTTCCATCAATGATCCACGCAGAGGTGATGTCATGGTATTTAAATACCCTGTGGATCCATCTGTAGACTATATTAAACGTGTGATCGGTGTGCCTGGTGATAAAATCGTGTATAAAAACAAGCGTTTATCTGTAAATGGTAAAGATGTTTCATACACAAGCATGCCTGATTTCCGTGATAATCTGGATTACCTCAAGCATTACAAGGAAGACCTGACAGGCCTTAGCCACAGTATCCTGATCAATGAGCAAAGACCTGCCTTTGTCGAGCCATATGATTTCAAGGGTAAAGAGTTATGTGCATATGAAATCGATGGTTTTAGCTGTACCGTACCAGCGGGACGTTATTTCATGATGGGCGATAACAGGGATAATAGTCAGGACAGCCGATTCTGGGGATTTGTACCAGATGAAAATATTGTCGGTAAAGCATTTTTCATCTGGATGAATTTTGGTGACATCGAACGTATTGGTAGTTTTCATTAAACTTCAATCTTAATCAGGAATTGAATATTTATGTCTAAAAATCAACATTTTTCTGCGCAAAAACAAAAAGGCATTACTTTAATCGGTTTGCTCATGGCTATGGCTGTGGTGATCGTAGTCGCCATGGTTGCAATGAAAGTTGTACCTACCATGATCGAATATAACTCTATTTCGAAGGCCATCAATAGCACCAAAAATTCTGGTTCTACGCCCAGAGAAATACAAGTTGCTTTCGACAGGCAAAAAGAGGTCGGCTATTTCGATGCTGTTTCAGGCAAGGACCTGATTATTACCAGGAATACAGATGGCGGTTTTGATCTGCATTTTTCTTACGCCAAGAAAATACCTCTGGTTGGTCCTGCTAGCATCTTGATGGAATATTCAGGTACGACTGCCAAGAATGGTATTGTCGTTACCAAACCTGTCAAGGCAGATTAAGTTACGCGTATGAATCAACAACTATTGCAGAAAAGGCTGGGGCACCAGTTTAGCAACCCCGCTTTGTTGCAGCAGGCTTTGACACATCGTAGTCATAGTGTTTTGCATAATGAACGTCTGGAATTTCTTGGCGACTCAGTTCTGAATTGTGTCGTCGCATCCCTGTTGTTCGATAGTTTTGCCAATATTGATGAAGGTGATTTGTCGCGCGTACGTGCCAACCTGGTCAAACAACAGTCGTTATATGAAATTGCACAGAGAATTGAATTGTCGCAGTTCTTGCGCCTGGGAGAGGGGGAGCTGAAATCCGGCGGATTCCGACGCCCGTCGATTTTGGCAGACACGCTGGAAGCCTTGTTCGGCGCGATTTTCCTTGATGCGGGCTTTGATGCCGCGCGTGAAGTCATCCGTTCCCTGTATGCGCCGGTGTTGGCAAGTGTTGATCCAACTACCTTGGGCAAGGATGCCAAAACATTGCTGCAAGAGTTTTTGCAAAGTAAAAAAATTGCCTTGCCACAATATAATGTGGTGGCAACCCATGGTGCGGCACATAATCAGGAGTTTGAAATTGAATGCCTGGTGCCAAAATTAGAAATACAAGTTTTTGGTACAGGTGGTAGCCGCCGTGCCGGCGAGCAGGCTGCAGCCAAGCTTGCGCTGGAAACTGCCCTGGCCATGCTGGTACGTTCGCCTGCAGCCAAGAAAGCCAAGCCACGCGCTTCACAATTAAAGCTGGCTGGCATTGCGACAGTACAAGGCGAAGCAGTGTCAGAAGCCAAACCGCAATCAGCCAAGCAAAAAAGTTTGCTGGATGTAGATATACCCAAGGCTGACAAGCCAAAAGTGGTACAAGGAATTACCGGCACGGCTGCAGCAGACGAACTGCTGAACCATGATATTCACCCTGAGACTCACCCTAAGACTGCCTGACCACCGCATGACTGAATTAATAGACAATCCTGATTTCCGCTGTGGTTACATCGCCATCGTCGGGCGACCTAACGTTGGCAAATCGACCCTGATGAACGCCCTGATAGGCGCCAAGGTCAGCATTACCTCACGCAAGGCACAAACTACGCGCCATCGCATTACCGGCATACAAACGAAAGACAATACCCAGTTCGTGTACATTGATACACCGGGCTTCCAGACCCGTCATTCAAATGCACTGAACCGCACGCTGAACCGTACTGTCACCACGACGCTGACAGCGGCAGACGTGATTTTGTACATCATAGAAGCAGGTACCTTTGGTCCGGCTGATCAGCAAGTGATTAATTTGCTGCCTAAGGACGTACCTTGTATCCTCGTCATCAATAAATCAGACCGCGTTAAAGACAAAGCTGTGATGATGCCGTTTGCTCAGAAAGTGGCAGTACTCCATCCTTTTGCTGCGATCGTGCCAGTATCCGCAACCTTGCGCTTCCAGCTTGAAAACCTGGAAGGTGAAATCCGCAAATACTTGCCGCTGAACCCGCCCATGTTTGGCGAAGACGATATCACTGACCGCAGCGAGAAATTTCTGGCAGCGGAAATCGTGCGCGAAAAGCTGTTCCGCTTTGTTGGTGATGAACTGCCTTACACCAGTACCGTGCTGATAGAAAAATTTGAGCAGGAAGGCAATTTGCGCCGTGTGTTCGTCGCCATCCTTGTGGATCGGGATGGCCACAAATCCATGGTCATCGGCAACAAGGGCGCTCGCTTGAAAGACATCTCGACCCAGTCACGCCAAGATATGGAAAAGCTGTTTGGTGGCCCTGTGTATCTGGAAATCTGGATCAAGGTTAAATCTGGCTGGGCAGACAATGAAGCCGGTTTGCGTGCTTACGGTTACGAGTAAAACCATCCATGGATGAGCAGGCAGTCGCCGTGCATGAGGACAGCGCCGTTGAAGATGCGGCTGCTGTACCGGCAGCACCAGCTGCTGCCAAGAAAACTGCAGTCCGCACACGGGCACCCAAAGCCGCGCCGCGTGTTGCCAGCAAATCCCCTGCCAAAGACTTGCGCATACTGGAGCAGCCAGGCTTTGTCCTGCATTCCTGGCCCTATAAAGAAACCAGTCTCATCATCGATGTACTAACGCGTGACCATGGTCGCATCGCCCTGGTGGCCAAGGGTGCAAAGCGCCCGCATTCGCAATTGCGCAGTGTCTTGCAAACTTTCCAGCCATTGCAATTGGGGTGGACAGGCAAAGGTGAAATCCGAACGCTAACGACGGCAGATTGGGTAGGCGGCATGCTGCCGCTAGAAAAATCTGCCTTGCTATGCGGCTTTTACCTCAATGAATTGCTGGTCAAGTTCCTCATGCGCGATGAAGCGCACCCGGATTTGTTTGACCTGTATGTCTCCACGTTGAACCAGCTTGCCCATGATGAGCCAGCCACCATCGTCCTGCGTCGCTTTGAGTTCGCACTACTGCGCGAATCCGGCCTGCTGGGTGACCTGACCCGCTGCACGCAACAGCGCGAACGCGTGCAGACAGAGCAATTCTATGTGCTGGACCCGGAGCGCGGCCCCAGGCCAGCCATGCCAGCCGATAGCGTGCCCAGAGTCAGCGGCAAGACTTTGCTGGCCATGCAACGCGGCGACTATACTGAGCAAAGTACGCAACTGCAAAGCAAGCTGCTGATGCGCTTTTTGCTTGCCCATCATTTGCACGGCGCAGCGTTAAATACCCGGCAAATACTGATCGATTTGCAAAATCTATGAATATCCATCAACAAAGCCAGTTGATAGAACTGGGCGTGAATATTGACCACGTCGCCACCCTGCGCAATGCGCGCGGCACGACCTATCCAGACCCTTTGCAAGCCGCCTTGCTGGCAGAAGAGGCGGGTGCAGATTGCATTACCCTGCATCTGCGTGAAGACCGCCGCCACATCCGCGATGCAGATGTAGAGCAACTGCGGCCGCAACTGCTTACGCGCATGAACCTGGAAACCGCAGTCAATAATGAAATGCTTGATCTTGCTTGCCGCATCCTGCCGCAAGATGTTTGCCTGGTGCCAGAGCGCCGTGAAGAAGTCACGACAGAAGGCGGCCTTGATGTCGCCCGTGACTTTGCCAAAGTACAGGCCGCAGTCAGGCAATTGCAGGCGGCAGGCATACGTGTGTCATTATTCATCGATGCAGATGAACAGCAGATACAGGCCAGTTCTGAGGCAGGCGCAAGCGTCATAGAAATCCACACTGGCCGCTATGCTGACGCGTTTGATTCACAATTGCAGGCACAAGAACTGGCACGCGTAGCGCAAGCCGCCATCGCAGGCATACGCCATGGTTTGAAAGTGAATGCGGGACACGGCCTGCATTTGAACAATACCGCCGCCATTGCCGCCATCCCGGAAATATCTGAATTGAATATAGGTCATGCCATCGTCGCCCAGGCCTTGTTTGTAGGCTGGGCAAAAGCTATTAGCGATATGAAAGCTTTGATGGTCAAAGCCCGCCTGGCGAGTTTGCATAGGGCGGCCTGACATGATCTACGGCATAGGCACCGACATCGTACAAATCTCGCGCATGCAAGAAGCCCTGGCGCGTAACGGTGAACGCTTTGCTGAAAAAATTCTGGGGCCAGAAGAATTAGCCATCTTCCGTCAACGCAAAGCTCTGGTCGAAGCGCGCGGTCTGCGCTATTTGGCCACCCGCTTTGCCGCAAAAGAAGCTTTTTCCAAAGCTGTAGGAATGGGTATGCGTGACCCCATGAACTGGCATGCTGTGCAAACACTGAATAACGACCAGGGTCAGCCCGTCGTGCAAGCTAACGGTAATATGCTGCAATGGATGCAAGAGCGCAGTTTACACGCACGTATGTCAGTCAGCGATGAAACTGATTACGCCATCGCTTTTGTGATCATTGAGCAATCCCTGCTAAAGTAGCGACTTCCACAAGCGCTGCAGATTGATTGCAACATGACTGAACCAAATATTTCAGAAGCACGCCAGCAAGTGCTCGATCTGGTTGCCAAATTACCCAACCTGCCGGGCGTGTATCGCTATTTTGATAGCAATGACCAGGTGCTGTATGTGGGCAAGGCGCGTGATTTGAAAAAACGTGTCTCCAGTTATTTTCTCAAAAACCTGTCCAGTCCGCGCATCGCGATGATGGTAGAGAAAATCGCCAAGCTCGAAACCACAGTCACCCGTAGTGAAGCCGAAGCACTGATCCTTGAAAACAACCTCATCAAGGCATTAAAGCCACGCTATAACATCCTGTTCCGTGATGATAAGTCTTATCCTTACCTGAAAATCACTACAGAGAAAACGCCACGCATGATGTACTACCGTGGTGCGATCGATAAAAAACATCAGTACTTCGGGCCATTTCCATCAGGCTGGGCAGTCAAGGAATCGATGCAAATTTTGCAGAAAGTCTTTTTGCTGCGCAGTTGCGAAGACAGCGTATTTGCCAACCGTACCCGCCCATGCCTGCTGCACCAGATCAGCCGCTGCAGCGCGCCTTGCGTCAATATCATTGCGCATGAAGACTACCAGCAAGATGTTAATAATGCCGCCGACTTTTTACGTGGCCGCCAGCTTGAAGTCATGCAGACCTTGGAAAAAAAGATGCTGGATTTTTCTATGGAACTGAAATTCGAACAGGCAGCAGCCGTGCGCAATCAAATGCAGGCCCTGTCCAAAGTCTTGCATCAGCAAAGCATGGAAACCGCAGGCGATGTCGATATCGACATCCTTGCGGTGGTAGTGGAGGGCGGTCGTGCCTGCGTCAACCTGGCCATGGTCAGGGGTGGGCGGCATCTGGGTGACCGGGCTTACTTTCCTACCCATGTCGATGATGCCCTCAGCGTCGCAGAAAATGAAATCGAAGTAGAAGTTATCTCCGCCTTTTTGGCGCAGCACTATGTTGACCAGTTCATCCCTTCCACACTGGTCATGAATGTGGAACTCGATGCACCTGATCTCATGCTGGCTCTGGCCGAGCAATGTGGCCACCGCATCCATTTGTCCTTCCAGCCGCAGGAACAGCGCCGCGCCTGGCTGGATATGGCTGTCAAGGGCGCGAGGCTGGCACTGGCCCGCATGTTGTCAGAGCAAGGCTCGCAACAGGCACGCACCCGCGCCCTGGCAAGCGTGTTGGAACTGGATATAGAAAACCTCGAAGAATTGCGCGTCGAATGTTTTGACATCAGCCACACCCAAGGCGAAGCCACTCAGGCATCCTGCGTCGTGTTCCATCACCACGCCATGCAAAACAGTGAATACCGCCGTTTCAATATCAAGGATATTACCGGCGGCGATGATTATGCCGCCATGCGCCAGGTACTGTTTCGCCGCTATGAAAAAGTCGCCAGTGGCGACACAGGCGGCGATGAGACCAATGAGCGCCGCATGCCAGACATCGTCCTGATCGACGGTGGCAAAGGTCAGGTCGAGATAGCCAGGCAAGTCTTTGTCGAACTTGGTCTCGATATCAGCCTCATCGTCGGCGTCGCCAAAGGCGAGGGCCGCAAGGTCGGCCTCGAAACTCTGGTATTCGTCGATGGCCGCGCAGCGAAGGAGTTGGGCAAGGAATCTGCCGCCCTCATGTTGATCGCCCACATCCGCGATGAAGCTCACCGTTTTGCCATCACAGGCATGCGTGCCAAGCGCGACAAGGCCAGACAGGCCTCGCAACTGGAAGAAATAGAAGGAATAGGCCCCAAGCGCCGCCAGCGTCTGCTGGTGCGTTTTGGTGGTTTAAAAGGCGTCGGCGATGCCAGTGTCGCCGATTTGGCCAGCGTAGAAGGCATTTCTCGCCAATTGGCAGAAGAAATTTACAAGCGGCTGCGATAGGGAAATATAATTGCGTCAGGCGCTGGCATTGTAGTCAGCGAGCCTGATGCATAAACCGAATAAAAACCACAACAACATGCCTTTCAATTTTCCTATCCTGCTGACCTGGTTACGTGTCGCGCTGATACCGCTGGTCGTAGGTGTTTTTTACTTGCCAGTTGATTGGTTAACTCGATATGAGCAAGGCCTAGCGTCGACGATAATTTTTATTGTCGCAGCGATTACTGACTGGTTTGATGGCTTTCTGGCTCGCAGATGGAACCAGACATCGTCATTTGGTGCCTTCCTTGATCCTGTGGCTGATAAGCTCATGGTTGCTGGTGCCTTGCTGGTGTTGGTTAAGCTGGGTCGTGTCAACGATGTTTTTGCATTTGTCATTATCGGTCGAGAAATCACTATTTCGGCATTGCGAGAGTGGATGGCTCAAATAGGAGCATCTAAATCAGTTGCAGTGAGTTCGCTCGGTAAAATTAAGACCGCCGCACAGATGGTAGCGATCCCTATGCTCTTGTATAACGATGTTCTCTTTGAATGGATCGACACCCAGGCAATTGGTTCAGTTTTATTGTGGATTGCAGCTATCCTCACAGTCTGGTCCATGTTCTATTACCTGCGCAAGGCATGGCCCTTAATCAAGGAAACTACCGATAAAATGAAGTAATCGTGGAATGATCTTTGATTGGGTAGTTGACACAGAGGCTGGATGATATATAATTCTGGTCTTCGCAACGCGGGAGTAGCTCAGTTGGTAGAGCGCAACCTTGCCAAGGTTGAGGTCGAGAGTTCGAGACTCTTCTCCCGCTCCAAGAATTTTTGGACGGCAGCGAAAAGCAGTAAAGTAATATAGTTGTAAAAATGCGGGAGTAGCTCAGTTGGTAGAGCGCAACCTTGCCAAGGTTGAGGTCGAGAGTTCGAGACTCTTCTCCCGCTCCAAAATGGCGTAGCACCTGAAGTATCAGCAGTACATCTGCGGGAGTAGCTCAGTTGGTAGAGCGCAACCTTGCCAAGGTTGAGGTCGAGAGTTCGAGACTCTTCTCCCGCTCCAGATTCTGAAGGGAAGCAAGGCTTCCCTTTTTTGTTCAAGTTGCACCGCATTTCAGCGATCATCAAGCGTGATAAAATCACTCAAGACAAGACGCCGAGATAGCACCCCTGGCGGGGTAGCAAAGTGGTTATGCAGCGGCCTGCAAAGCCGTAGACGCCGGTTCGATCCCGACCCCCGCCTCCAAATACAAAAAGCGCTTTAGAGCGCTTTTTTTCCAGAACCCGACTTAGCGTTTCGCTAAGCAGGTTGTAGTAGTGGGCCCGAGTGGTGAAACTGGTAGACACATCGGACTTAAAATCCGCCGCTTCGTTAATAGCGGGCGTGCCGGTTCGATTCCGGCCTCGGGCACCACATACTTACTTTTCAATACCTACAACAGAATGTTAAGCCAATGAGTTCAACGGCTTAGCTCGATCTTGGCTCTCTTGAAATCTTTTAGCTTGACCTAAATTCTCCTGTTTATACGTTTCACATCTTTTCCGTTAGTAAAATGATTGCCACATCGACTTTTGCGATTTCATTGTTTTTTATGGAATTAACATTACACTATGTGACGAATGAATCTTAACCGAAGTTAAAATGGAGACTGAAATGGAATCTATGTATGAAGTTCTGGCATTAAATTTTAAATCCTCGACTGACGAGAAAAAAAATGCGGTAACAATTCACATGAAAAGTGGAACATCCCATTTCGGCTATGTCAGGGAAATAAGTGATACTTCGAAAATTGTAAAAATTCGGATTGTTAATCCGAGTGGAAAATCATTTCAAGACGCTTATCTGGACATCAATAGTATTGAATCAATTTTAGCCACCTCTGTTTAGCAGTTGTTGTTTTGAGCGCGTATGGCTATCAGGTTCAGGTGGCGCGAAAGCCAGTTTCTTAGAGCTGTCTAGCCTGTCATGTTTGCGGATAGTCGGGCTCAAGATTATCGATCGCTTTATTTGCATGGGCATTGGCGCTTTGATTTGTGCGATTCTCTGTTTGCATATCTGCTTTCCTGGTCCTAAAATAACTGGCGCGATATCGCTTTAACAAGTCTGTCGTTGTCCTTACCTACTTACCCACTTTGAGGAGCTTGTGATGAATTTTAAAAAATCTGCATTCCTGTCTTCGCTGGCAGTACTCGCCTTGAGTCTTTCAACCTCGGCGTTTGCAGAACTATGTACGGTGGGGAGAGCGACGCAGGTGCTGTGGAAAGGTGATTGGTACAAGGCAACGATTACTGAGGCTGCCCCTGATAAGTGCAAGATTACTTATGTTGGTTATACCGCCGATGATGATGAGTGGGTGGGGCCAGAAAGACTCAAAATCAAGGTGTTGTGGAAGGGCGACTGGTATCCTGGCCGTGTGATAAAGAAAGAAGGCACCAGCTATCTTATCGGCTACGACGGCTACACAAGTGATGACAATGAGATTGTTCCCCTGTCACGCATACAGGTGCGCTAGTTCTACAAGCACCACTAACATGATTCAATTTATCTGGGCCCTCTGATTTGGGCCCGGAAACCATTTCTCCCGTATTTGCATGAATGGTCTCTCCACCATTCTATACAACAACCACCCACCAAATATCCCCGCTGCAGTAACCAGAACAATGGTCAGCGGCGCATTCGCATTGATGTGTCGCTTGGCTAACTGCTCACCTATCAGCATGAACACAGGTTTATGCACCAGATAGACCGCATACGACCACAGCGCCAGTTGCGCGGCACCTGGCAGGCGCAGGCGGTGCAGGTAGCTGTTGGGGCTGAGGGCAGCAAAGGTGAGGATGGCGAAGCTGATGGCGATGAGTGAGAAGCCCAGTGAATTGACGATCAGCAGTTTGTTGTAGTCGTCGTTGTTGATGCAATACAGGACGCTGCCTGTAGCCAGCAGGCCGGTGATGAGCAGGGCCTGGCCGTGGCGCATGAGTCTGTCGTATAAGCTCGCATGAAAATTCTTGAGCATGGCGATGGCGACGCCGGGGAGTAGTTCGTCAAAGCGTCCAAAGCTGGAATAGTAGACCTCTGCATCAAACGCACCGTGACCGTGCATATACGCCACTGCGCGAAATGCCATGCCGCTACCTATTGCGGCGATGAGTAGGCCCCATGCCAGCCAGATTGGGCTCTTAAGTCTGACCAGGACGACGCTGACTATCGGCAGTATCAGATAAAACTGTTCTTCTATGCACAGCGACCAGGAGTGGGTGAAGGTTTGCCCATATTCCAGGCCTATGTTTTGGGTGAATGTGAGGAATTGCCATAGCGATGATGTGCTGCGCCCGCCCAGTGCTACCGGAAAAATAAAATACGCGGCCAGCACAACATAGTAATTGGGTAGGGTGCGTAGCAGGCGTCGGGCGAAAAAATTCTTTAGCGACAATGCTTGCCCCTTTGCTGCGGCAGACATGATCTGGTTGCCTATCAAGTAGCCACTCAGTACAAAAAATAAATCCACACCTGCCCAGCCTATGTCGCCTGCGAAGCCAAAGGTTTGGTGTTTGCTGACAAAGCCGCAGTAATGCGACATTAATACCAGCAAGATGGCGAGGGCGCGCAGGGTGTCAAGGCCGTTGATTCTTTTGGCTTGCATGAGGTGCATCTATGCTTGGGGTCGATGGAGGTCGGGTCTTGGTGTTTATTTTTTATTTGTCTGGCAGAGTTTCAAATTGGTGCGTGTGGCCTTGATCATGGACAAATATTTTTTACTGAATTCATCGGTGCATCTCTCGCAATTATTGATGATCGCGTTGTCTGGTGATGCTGCTTCTTCTGTGAGTGGTTGCAGTGTCGCGAGGCAACGGTCTGGCATTTGCAATTTGTTTTGCACCAACGCCAGGTCATTGCGCACCCAGCCCATCTCCAGGGGTTCAAGAATTTTGCCGCAATTGACAAAGACGGGGTCGAGTTTGGCCATGGCTGCTGAGTATTCTTTTTTGTCGTACAAGGCTTTGAATTCTTTGCGAGCCTGGCTACGCTCAGGAACGCTGCATCCTGCTGGCTTGAAATACTGGTTGGCAATGCTGGCCAGTTCACAATAATTTTGTTCGCATATGTCGATACTTCCATCTAATTCGATGTCAGTCTTTTTTTGGGTGAAGCGCAAAACGCAGCTTTGTTTCATGCCACTTTTGCGCAGTGTTGCCTTGCCTGCGATGATTTCGCCTTTCATCGAGCATGAACCTTCACCCTCGGAGTAAATGCTGAAGTTGAGTTTGCCTGCACTGTTAGATGTAATATTCAATTTACTATAGGCTCCCTCACTCAGGTATTCGCCAGGCGCGATTTGCTGCGCCTGTGACCAGATTGGCGAGCTGCACAGCAGGATGGCAAGGCAAAATTGAGGGAGGCGATGAAGTGCAATCATAGAGAGTTTTGCCGATACATGAAATGAGAAATGGCCCTGTGTCATTCAGAAAATACACGAGGCGGCGGTATCATATCAGAACTGTTTTCCTGCTGGCACGGAAACAGGATTGTGGTTTTTTATCTGACATCAGGCAGTATTTCAGTGTAGCCATGTGATGAGAGGTATACATATCAACAATAAACGTTGTATTTTAATTATTTGTCACTGTTGCGGACCATTGCTACGGAAAATTCCGGGTAAACTCGGTCAGCATTCGTTAGCGTGTTTTACTTCTCTCCTGCGACATGCTCAAAAAATTTTTCCCATTTATCGGTAGTGCTACTTTACGGTGGTATACCGCACTGACTTTGTTCTTGGTGACAATGATGGGTGTTGAGTTGTTTGGTCTGCATTTGCTGGCAACCACAGAGTCCCGGCTTGGGGATGTCTATTTGCGGCGTCATGCACCGGCTTATCAGCCGGATCCTGATATCGTGGTGGTGGATATTGATGATGCCAGTATGTTGGGCATGCAGAAGATCGCCGGTTTGTGGGTGTGGAAGCGTGAAATCCATGGTTTCTTGCTGGAGGCACTTGCCGGATTTTCTCCCAGGGCTGTCGTGTTCGATATCAGTTTTCAGGAGCGTGATCTGGCAGCGCCCAAGAGCGATGCATTTTTATCCGGGCAGATCAGGGATTTTTCGCATGCCTATCAGCAGGTGTTGTTGCTGCAGGAAAGCAAGAGTATTGCGACGGTAGCAATGACCGAGCTGGCCGATGCATTTGCCATCCGGCAGCCTGGTAAAACCAATACAAGGCTCTCCATGCAACTGCCTCTGGCAATTGAGCCCAGTGCCTGGCGTCTGGGATTGGTGAATAGCCTGAACGATGCAGATGGTGTGGTGCGGCGGTATGGTCTTTATTCTGATATTGATGGCTGGCGTTTACCTTCGCTGCCTGCGCGGGTGGTGGCTGACCTGGGTGGCAAGCTGCCACCTGGCGCTGACTTCCAAATATTCTGGCCTGCTCAGGGGCATAAGCGTTTTGCGTATGCAGACTTGTTTAAAACGCTGACAGAACAACGCCCAAATTTATCGGCAGAGGATGAAGCTAAACTGGGTAAATTATTCCACAATAAAATCATCATCATCGGTTCCTCTGCGGCTGGACTGTTTGATCATCACCTGACACCGCTGGAGCCTGGTTATCCAGGCGTCGATATTTTGGCGGTGGCTTTGGATAACCTCAAGAATGGCCGCAGCATAAGGCGTGTTGCGCTTGTCTGGCCTATGGTGGCCGGGGTGACGATGATCTCCTTCCTGGTGCTGGCATTCAGGCGGCGCTGGCATCCTGGTATGACTGGCAGTGCCTTGCTGGTGTTGACGATGGGGGCTGTCTATCTTGCTGACCAAATGGTTGAGCATCACTGGATGTTGCCGGTAGTGACGCCAGTAATTTTTTCCTGGACTTGGTTTTTACTGGCAGCTCTTGCGGGCTACTTGCGCGAGCGCCGTACTCGTGACCGCACTGTTTCGCTGTTTGGCCGTTTCCTGAATCCTGAAGTGGTTCGCAAGATTGTCGAACATGGTGAAACGGTGGAAAGCCTCTCAGGCCAGACGCGCCAGATTACGGTGCTGTTCTCTGATATACGTGGCTTCACCAGTTTGTCGGAAACTAAGACGCCTGATGAAGTCGTGAAACTGCTGAACCGCTATTTTGAACATCAGGTCGAGGTGGTGTGGCGGCATGGCGGCACCTTGGATAAATTTATTGGTGACTGCATCATGGCATTCTGGGGCGCGCCTGTGGATGACCCTCAGCATGCCAGCCATGCCGTGGCGGCCGCTATGGAAATGCAGGAGAATCTGCTTGCCTTCAGGCAAGAACTGGCAGCAGAAGGCTCAGACTTGTCTGACTTTGATGTTGGCATCGGTGTACACACAGGGGCGGCTGTGGTAGGCTTTATTGGTGCCAAACGCAAGCTTGATTACACCGCCATTGGAGATGCCGTCAACCTGGCTAGTCGGGTAGAAGGCTTAACCAAGGGTGTCGCCCGCGTGCTGGTGACCAAAGAAACCATGCTGGCCTGTGGTAGTGCTGATCTCGCTTTTAGTTTGCGTGGCTTGTTTGCCGTCAAGGGCAGGGCTGCTGAAGTTGAATTGTACGAACCTCTGAGGAAGAACTCATGAAACTACCATTTTTAATTGCAGCAGTGATGTTGGCAGGCAATGCTTTTGCTGAGTCAGCGACAACTTCCAAATCCACAGAGCTAATGGACAAGGCCAGTGCCGATGCTTCAATCATCGGCACATTGGCAAACCAGACCAGAGTTGACGTCATGCAGCGCAATGGTGCCTGGACCCAGGTCAAAACTTCTTCTGGTCAAGCGGGCTGGGTCAGGATGACTGCTTTGCGCCTGGATGCGACCATTGGCAGTAATGTTGCACCTGCTGCTGGCGGCAATGTACTGGGTTCATTGATGACGGGAGGGCGGACCTCGAATACAGGGACAGTTGGTACAGGTGTCAAGGGCCTGGATAAGGAAGACTTGCGCAGGGCTTCGCCGAATTATTCTGAACTGGAAAAAATGCACGCCAATGTCGTTGGCAAGGATGGTGCACGCACGTTCGCCCAAAGATCCAATTTGTATGCAGCAAATGTTGAGTACATCGATCAAAACAATATTGGCAAACGGGAGAATAATTAATATGCGCATCGTGAAAAAAATACTGATCGCCAGCATCATTATGGTGTTCTCCGGTCCAGCGATGGCACAGTTTGGAGATTTTCTAAACAAGTTACCTGGCAACGTGAAAAATCTTGCTGAGGGCGCAAAAAATTTAGTCGATAAGACCAAGGAAATTGACGAGCCAAAAGAAATTGCCTTGGGCCAGGAGTTTGCCGCCAGTTTGTTGGGCGCCAAACCTTTGGTGAATGATCCTGCTTTGCAGCGCTATGTAAATACCCTGGGCCGCTGGTTGGCATTGCAAACAGAAAGACCGGACTTGCCGTGGACGTTTGGCGTGCTTGATGATGTAGGCTTCAATGCCTTTGCTACGCCAGGAGGGAATATTTTTGTGACCAGGGGTTTGTTGGCACGCATGCGTAGTGAATCTGAATTGGCTGGAGTACTGGCGCACGAGATTGCCCACGTCCTGCGCAAGCATCATCTGAATGCAATGCGAAATACTGGTGGCATGGGGGTGTTTGCTGATCTGGCTGCATCACAGTTGAAATGGGATGCCAATCTCAAAACCTTCGCTGCCAATGCTTTTAAAGATATGTATGCAAAGGGCCTGGACAAGAGTGATGAATATGAAGCTGATCGTATCGGCGTCGTGATCGCAGCCCGTGCAGGCTTTGATCCTTATGGTTTGCCCGCCGTGATACAAACCTTGCAGTCGCAAAGTGTGCAAGATGGTAATTTCAGTTTGCTGTTTGAAACGCATCCTTCACCTGCAGACAGATTGGATAGCCTCGATAAAGTCATGCGAACACGGTTTGATTCCAATAATGGGTCTCAGGGGCGTTCTTTTGATGAGAGGATTAAAGAGTTTAGCCGTTGATTGAATATTTTGCCGTGTAAAAAAACGCTGCCCAGATTTGTGTCCTGCGCAGCGTTTCTTCAAGATGTGAGTATCTTGCCGTCAGTAAAACTTTACCAGCAATTTAGGTAACTTCCCATTCGCTGTTCCCTTGCGGATTACCACATTCAATTTTTCCATTTCCGCTTCATATTTGCCATTCGCTGCGGCAAAATGGGTGGTGTCATAAAACACGGGTTTGGCAGAGACATAAAACGTTTTTCCAGTCAGTTCAGGGTCATTGAAACTGGGGATGAGCTGGTCGCGCAGGTAGGCTTCTACCTGGCTTGCGCTCTGCAATTGGCGTACGGGCCAGAGCATGATGTCGCTGCGGCGGTTCATGAGTTTTTTAAAGCGAGCAGCTGAAGAGGCGGAATCTTCCTGCACCTTGAAGAGGACGTTTTTGGCTTTTTCAAAATCCATACCGTGGCTGAAACCACGGCCTATACTAACGGTTTTGCCGCGCAAGTCTTCTATGGACTGGAAGTTAGGGCGCGGATCGCCATAAGTAATCGCCCATATTTTTTCACTGACGACGGGAATGGAAAAGTGATACAGCTTGAGGCGCTCTGGCGATTTTGAGATGCCAAAGACGATTCCCTCACCATTTTGCGCCATGAGTTGCGCGCGGTTCCAGGGCAATAACTGTTTATCAAAATGCAAGCCTGATTCTCGCTCGAAATAAATCAGTATGGCTTCCAGATCACGGTCCAAGGGCAATTGCCGGCCATGGATGTCCAGGCTTTCTTGTAGAAAGAGTTTGATCACAGGCTTGTCGTTGTCCGGTTTGCTTGCATTGGCAAATGCTGGCAATAGTGCGAATGCTGACAAAAATAGAAGGCAGATAAACCGTTTAAAGCGGTGCAACATAGGTGTTCTCGACGACAGGCTAAAGCCAATTGATATTTCTAAAAAGTGGTGCAATGAAATGGCATTGCATTTTGATAAGCAGATTGGTTTTTATGCAGACATCACGGAATCAGCTTATGCCATGAGATGGACATCTGAATGCTGTTCCAACATTCGTGTTTTGCTCCGGCCTGATTGTAGTCTGCAATAGTCCGAATTTTGTTTGTTCTTGTGTTCAGAATACTTTGTTTGCAATCCCTTGAAACCAAGTAGAATTTGGTTTGATAACCAAAATTGTAAGCAGGTCTTCACAATGTCGAGAAAATCCAATACCGAGCAGCGTCGTAAAGAGATCGTTTTTGCCTTGTTGTCTGTCATGGCGGAGCATGGCTATGAAAAAGCTACCATATTGGCAATTGCCAAACAGGCTGGCCTGGCATCAGGTTTGATTCATTATCATTTCAAGAGCAAGGGCGAGATACTGCTTTATCTGGTCAAGTTGCTGGCGACGATGTCACGGGCGCGCTATGACTTGCTGGCGGCAACCGCCACAACGCCGCGAGAGAAGTTGCTGGCCTATATCAATGCGCGCCTGGCAAAAGGGGAGGGTGCGATGCCTGAGGCTGTGTCGGCCTGGGTGGTGATTGGTGCGGAAGCTGTCCGGCAGCCGGAAGTGCGTGCGGTGTTTCAGGAGGCAATTGCGGCTGAATTATTTCTGATACAGGCTTTGCTAACTGCGTGTCTGCAAGACCAGAAGAAGGCCATCAGCAGCGTGCCTGAGCTGGCTGCCGGCCTGCTCGCTTTTATGGAGGGAGCATTTCAACTCGCCAGTGCGGCGGGGGATATCATGCCCCAAGGCTATGCAGCGACCACCGCCAGGGCATTTATAGAAAATAGTCTGTCGGCACAAGCGCCAGCCTGAATCTTTCTTTAAGGTGTAAGGCTTTTGATGGAACCTGACTCCTGAGAGTGCTATTCTTTCCAGCCATTCTTAATGAGACTGAACAAGGCATGCAGTGAAGCCCTGGGGTATTCACTATCTTTTGAACGATGAAAGGCATCCAGGATAAAATGGGCGATAGCCTCAGCTTCACAGTTTGGTGTGGTGGTATCTGCCTATGCCTTAAGTGCAGGTATCGCAGGTTCTGCGGCAGCGGGTTTTGCTGACCGATTTGACTGTAATAGACTCTTACTTAGGACTTACGCAAAATTGTCCCAGCAAGGCGTCAGCGACGAAGGCAGTACTTTAGTACGGCTAGGAGCTGCAACGCAGCTGGGGCGGTTTTGCGTAAGCCCTATTACTGTTCTTTTACACATGTTTTATCATCAGCACTTACCTTTGCGGTATTGCGCCTAATTTTTACTTCCTCTTGTTTACACGCATAGTGACGGGTTTGTTTGGTGGTGTCATTGGTGACATCGTACTGGTGATCACGACAGGCTTGTTCCCATTCTCGATGCGTGGCAGGGTGATGGGTACATTGTAAACAGCATTTGCTGCTAGCCAGGTTATACCCGTCTTGGTGTTACTCCAGTACTTTTGGTCATCCTTGTCAATCTCCTGCTGTTCGTCGGGATTTTTTCAAGCATCATTCAGGCCCAGGCAATGATGTTGGCCGTGCCAGCCGCTGATAGTCGTATTTCGTTCATGGCGATTAACTCGTCCATGCAACAAACTATCTGTGTTGTTGGCTTAGTGGTTGCTGGCATGATCGTCAGTTAGCCTGCAGGTGGAGGAGCTATCCTGTATTTTGATTGCTGGGTGATATTCTGGTGTTTACGGTGTTGATTACCGCATTCATGATGTATTTCATGCACCGTATGGTTGCTGTGCCTGTAGTCGTACAAACTGTGTAAGGCATTACATGCCTGGTTGAATATATGGCAATTTTCTGAGATCATGCCATATCAATTAATCAAGGTGAACACGTATGCTCAATTGCGAAAACTGCGGTACTGAGAATAAAGACGGGGCCAAGTTTTGCAAATCCTGTGGATCATCCATCACTGTTAATGCTAATAGCAGTGTGCAGCCTGGTCCCGCCATGTCATGTACAAATTGCCTGGCCGAATTGACTGCGGGGGCTAAATTTTGCAAGAAGTGCGGGACCAGTGTGGCTGGCTCTACACCGTCTGCTTCAAGCGAAACCCATGGTATTGATATTCATGATGAAATTTTCAAAGACTCAGTTCCGCTGACGCAGCTTGACTTGTCTGCTTCCAGTCAAGATGCGCTCACAGAGTTGAGCCTGGATCTGGATGAAATCAGTCCTGCGACTCTTGATCTTGATGGCGAACCCGCTCAAGCGGCTTTGTCATCATCGCCAGCGCCATCTCTGGTTCAGGCGATAGAAGTGCCTGCTGCCACAGAGGTATTGCAAACGGAGGTACCTGTCAGCAAGCCAGTCGAACTAGACAAGAAAAGCAACTCGCCTGATACGGTAATTCCTGGTGACATTATGAAAACAAGTATGCCGGCATCGCAGTTGGTGGCAATTGCGGTCAGCTTATTGCTGCTGGTCAGTGTACTGGCGGGCGGCTATTTTTGGTTTTCGCCAGGTAGCACTTTAGTAGCAACTACTGAAACGGTGCAAGCGGATAGCAGCGCTATTGCTACAGCTTCGGCATCAGCCAGTGAGTCTGCTCCGAGCGCATCGGCACCAATAGCAGACACGGTGGTGAGTTCTGCGACAGGCGCTAAGACAGACATGCCAGGGATGCAGAATCCGCCAATTGTTGCTAGTTCGGCGACACAGATGACGACAGCTCCTGAACCAGCTGCAGCTTCAGTTCCCGTTGCATTAGCACAGAATGCGAAAAAGAATACCAAAAAGAAAAATGAGGATGATTTCGATGACGAGGAAGATTTTGATGAGGTGTTGCCTGCATCTGGCAAGCGCCAGCGCAACCTGAATGCGCAACATCAAGAATTTTCGCGCGGCATGCACACCCCCTTCGGTGGCGGGATGAGCCAGGGGCAGGTAGCAGCTTTGCTGGCGCGCTCAGATAGTTTTCTCGCTAACGGTGATTATGACCGTGCCATTGCTACCGCACAAAGCGCGCTGGCCCTGGATCCGAATAATGCTGCTGCCAAAGCCAGAATAAAAAAGGCCCGGCGCTTGCAAGGCGAATAAGTCGCTGCTAAACAACCAATAGTCCAAACATATTTCAAATAAAGAGTTGCGCGCATGAGCTATGAATTCAATCCGGAAAGCCAGTTATTTGAGTTTCCCAATCCCTATAAGGTAGAAAATCTTGCCAGCATGATTTCTGGCGGATTGCTGATTTTGGCTGGCACCTGGGTCATGTTTGATATACGTGGGCGCTTGGCGTCTGCGCCAGATTTGCCGGTCTTTGCAGTACTGGGGATCGCCATCATCCTGCTGTTGTTCGGGATATTATTATTGGCACGTGCGTTTTCGCAGCTGCGCTATTTCTTTGGACGTAATCGCCCTGAAAGTCTGGCACCGCTGCTGCCTGCGGACAAAGACGGTGATTCAGAATATGCCCGTCACTACAAAGAAAACCTCAGGCAGAATGCGATTTCACTTAAAGAGCCAAACGGGCCCTTGAATGGCTTGTTGTATTCCTGGGTGCCGCAATTGATATTTGCGCCCATTGTCATCCAGTATTCTGCGCAGACACAGTTTTATAATTTTCTGTCTTTGACTGCGACATTGATCAGCTTTTTATTTTGCTGGCTAGTGTTTGGTCAAGGTGCGGCTAATGCCTGGATAGGGCTGGTGTATGGTGCATTTGTGTTTTTTCAGATCATGCGCCCGATGGTTGCTCGCACCGCCACCACGACTGGTGCGATCAAGGAAACCGCCAATGTGGGTATCAGCAGTCTTATCATCCTGATTGTACTGGCGGTACTCGGGCCTGTCGTACTGGGCTTGTTGGCATCTCATTTGCCGCCGGTTGATAACCTGTCGGTAAATGGCGTGGTCTTGCTCACCATGTTGTGTGCATTGGCTGCTTGCGCGGTTTTTGGTCTGGCATTGAAAAATCAGTTGCTAGCCACTCCTCAGGTCATTGGTGCGGCGCGTGTGGTAGAAACGGTAACCATGAATGCCCATCCAAATAAATTATTGGAAGAGCTCGACAGGATATTGATGGAGAAATGGTTTAGTCGCACGCCTAACCGTAAATATTCGCGTCGTTCACCCATTATCGAAGGTCCGCAAGGGCAGTTCACAGCTGAAATTTTTGAAGAAACCCAGCCGTGCCCGCAAGTGGGCAAGGTGGCAGAAAGTCTTCAACATGCGCTGGCCACCAAAGAATTTTTCTGGCTGACGTGCTTGACTGGTCTGGCCTTCGTTTTAATTGCCAGCGGCACTCTGATGGCTGTATGGCTGACGCGCGCCATTCTGGCCAGCGAGACGGTATGGACCAACTTCACCCTGACTTGCAGTTTTTTTGGCGTGGGCATGTACTGTTACCGTGCTGCGCATGTACTCTGGGGACGTTTTGATTTCGTCTCGAAACTGATCTGGGTTGACATACAGGGCAGTTTTGAATCCGCCAGTGTCCAGTTGGGCAATCAAATCTCTGGCAATCTGCAAACCAGTAAAAAGGTCATCAACATAGAATCCATGACCTTGCGTGTATGGGTGTCAGAAATCGATACTGTTATTTTTGGCCGCGACTCGCTTCGTCAAATGACTGGAATGCGCGGTTTGCCAGCGTATGCCGATGAACTGGCGCAGAGTCTGAAATGCTTTGCCGAACAAAATTCCATGGTGGTGGCACCGACCTCGGCTAAAGACTTGGAACGTGCAGAAAAAGTTGGCATGATGAATCAGATGATTGCTGATCCTGCTGCTAACACTGCTAAGGCTTCTGCCTTGGCGTCGGGAAAGCAGCAGTTGCCAGACCATAGCGAGAAAGAGAAAAGGCAATACGCCGCAGCGATGAATAAGATCAAGACCATGCAGGCATGCCGGGCCTGTGGTGCTTCGGTGGATGTGGATGCCAGCTTTTGCGGGGAATGTGGCAATCGTGTAGCTACTGCCTGAATTATCTAGGCCGTATGCCTTATCTTAAATTGGTTAAGTGATAATGCTTTTCGGGCTGGCTCGTTATCCATGCCTGTTGTTCGGGCATTTCACCTGCTTTTTTTAGCATTCGCCCCTTCCTTGCTGAGAGGAGGGGGGTATTTCCTCCCTTATTCAACGCATCTTGCGCTTCTGCCATAGCCAATAATTACACCTGTACATTTGCGTAATCAAAGCAACACTTGCTTTGTGGAAATAACAGGAGTCGGCAATGGCCGAAGATAGCGATCTCGAAAGAACCGAACCGGCCTCGCCCAAGCGCCTTGAACAGGCGCGGGAAGAGGGCGATGTTCCACGTTCGAGAGAGTTGTCTACTTGCACCATCTTGTTGGCAGCAGGAGGTGCGTTATGGGGTATGGGTGACGGACTGGTGCGTCACCTTAATCATGCACTGATCTCTGGCTTGTCGCTGGAGCGGGCGATTATCTATGATCATGAACTTCTGTTTGCGAAAATAGCAGCCAGCCTGATGGATGTACTGCTGGCCTTCGCACCCGCTGCGGGACTTTTGGTGATAGTGGCGCTGGGTTCGCCTTTGCTGATTGGCGGCTGGTTGTTCAGCGCCAAGGCATTAACGCCAAATTTTTCTCGTATGAATCCAATTTCTGGTCTCGGTAATATGATTTCCGCCCGTGCAGGTGTGGAATTGGTCAAGGCCATCATCAAGACAATTTTGGTTGGCTCTGTTGCCTGGATCGTCATCATGGGCCAAAAGAATGCCATCTTTGCCCTGCCACTAGAGGCGCTGAAGTCTGGCCCTGCCCACGTCGGCCATATGATGGGCGTGTGTTTTTTGGCGATTGTGGGTTCGCTGGCATTGATTGCTGCCATTGATGCACCTTATCAGATGTGGCAGTACGCGCAAAAGCTGAAAATGACTCACCAGGAGGTAGTGCAGGAATCCAAGGAAGCCAACGGTAATCCGCAAATCAAGGCAAAAATCCGGGCACAGCAGCGTGAAATGGCGCGCCGTCGCATGATGACTGAAATTCCTACAGCAGATGTGGTCATCACCAACCCGACCCACTTTGCCGTCGCCCTGAAATACACGGAAGGCGGCAGTGGTGCTCCTAAAGTGGTCGCCAAAGGAGCAGATGCGGTGGCTGCCAGGATTCGTGAACTGGCGAAAGAACATAAGGTGCCATTGCTGGAAGCGCCCCCACTGGCCCGTGCCCTTTACACACATACCGACCTTGGTGATGAAATACCTGAAACCTTGTATGCCGCAGTGGCAGAAGTGCTGGCGTATGTTTACCAGTTGCGCAGCTATACCAAGGTTGGCGGCAATAGACCTGAAGAGCCAAATGATTTGCATGTACCACCAGAACTTGATCCGAATAACCAAGCAGGAGCACAAGCATGAATAGTTTCACCTTGCCTGCCTGGATGAATGGCATCAATACCCGGGCACTGGCTGCACCTTTACTCATCATCATGATGCTGGCGATGATGATTTTGCCTCTGCCTGCATTTATTCTGGACGTGTTATTCAGCTTCAATATCGCGATTGCGATCATCGTTTTGCTGACCAGTTTGTACACGGTCAGGCCTTTGGATTTCATGGTGTTTCCTACCGTGCTGCTGGTCAGTACCATGTTGCGCCTGTCACTGAATGTGGCATCCACCCGCATAGTGCTGACTGAAGGCCATACTGGTCCAGACGCAGCAGGCAAGGTGATTGAAGCCTTTGGTCACTTTTTGATCGGCGGTAACTACACCGTTGGTATCGTGGTGTTCGTTATTTTGACCATCATCAACTTTACTGTCGTCACCAAAGGCGCTGGCCGTATCGCCGAGGTGGGTGCGCGTTTTGCACTGGATGCGATGCCTGGCAAACAAATGGCGATCGATGCCGATTTGAATGCCGGTTTGATCGCCGAGCAAGAGGCCCGCCGCCGCCGTACCGAAGTTGCACAAGAAGCTGAATTTTACGGCGCCATGGATGGTGCTAGTAAATATGTGCGCGGCGATGCGATCGCCGGCATCATGGTCACCATCATCAACATTGTGGGTGGCTTGATCGTGGGCATGGTGCAGCATGACCTGGATTTTTCTACCGCATTGAAAAACTATACCTTGCTGGCGATTGGTGATGGCCTGGTGGCACAAATTCCCTCGCTGATTATTTCTACTGCGGCTGGTATCGTGGTGTCGCGCGTGGCAAATGATGAAGACATCAGTGATCAGTTGATCGGCCAATTGTTTGCCAAACCCCAGGTCATGATCATCACTGGTGGCATCATCGGTGGCATGGGCGTGATACCCGGCATGCCTCATCTCGCTTTCCTCTTGCTGGCGGCAGTGCTTTGTGGTGGCGGTTACCTTCTCAATAAACGGTCGGAAGTTGCGCCTGTTGCCGGAGATGAGCGAGTGGATACACCGACCGCAGCGCCACAGGAAATGGAAGAAGCAACCTGGCAGGATATTTTGCCTGTCGATACCCTGGGCCTGGAAGTTGGCTACCGCCTTATCCCGCTGGTGGATAAAAACCAAGGTGGTGAACTCTTGCGCCGCATTAAAGGGATACGCAAGAAATTCGCCCAGGAAGTTGGTTTTTTATCTCCGCCAGTGCATATTCGCGACAATCTTGAACTCAAACCTTCGGCATACAGAATTACCCTGAAGGGGGTAGAAGTCGGTGCTGGCGAGGCTTTGAGCGGTCAATACCTGGCGATTAATCCAGGTATGGTGACTGGCAATTTACCTGGTGCAATGACTACTGACCCTGCCTTTGGTTTGCCTGCCGTCTGGATTGATGCAGCCATTCGCGAGCAGGCACAGGCCATGGGTTATACCGTGGTTGATTCAGGCACTGTTATTGCCACCCATTTGAATCATCTGATCACCAGCCATGCTGCTGAATTGCTGGGTCGCCAGGAAGTGCAATTGTTGATGGATCACCTGGCAAAAGACATGCCGAAAATGGTAGAGGAGCTGGTGCCAAAATCCATGCCACTGTCTACCTTGCAAAAAGTCTTGCAAAACCTGTTGATCGAAGGCGTGCATATCCGCGATATGCGCACCATCATTGAGACCTTGACCGAACAAGCCATGCATACTCAGGACGCCAATGAATTGACTGCGCAGGTCAGGATTGCCCTGGGCCGTGCCATCGTTCAGCAGATTTTCCCAACCGGAAATGAAATGACAGTCATGACACTGGATAATCGTCTTGAGCGCCTCTTGATGCAAGCGCTACAAACCAGTGGCGCGGATGGTTCAGGCATAGAGCCAGGCCTGGCTGACACGCTGGCAAGCCAGACCCAGGCGGCCGCTGAACATCAGGAACAGATGGGCTTGACACCAGTGTTGCTGGTGCCTGCGCCATTGCGCGCCTTGCTGTCGCGTTTCCTGCGCCGCAATTTGCCACAGTTAAAAGTATTGTCACACGCAGAAGTACCTGAAACAAAAACAATTAGAGTCACCAGCTTGGTCGGAGGTCAATCATGAACGTCAGAAAATTTACCGCGAATAGTTCTCGGGAAGCTTTGCGCATGTTGCGCGATGCTTTGGGCGCGGATGCCGTAATCCTGTCGAATCGGAATGTGGGTGGCAAGGTGGAGATTCTGGCAATGGCAGATGAAGCCATTAGCGCTATCGCACCGGATGCAGGTGAGCAGGTTGCGGTACCTGAAGTGCCACGCTTTCCGCCACGTTTTCAAACAGAAGAAGCGGTCGCTCTGCACCGGCCCCTGAGTAGAACGCCAGAGCGTAGCGTGGATGTGCCTGCATTCAAGCCGCAAAAAAACGCCAGCAGTTTTGTCAGTGAGCTGGAGGCGCCTGTCAGTGCCAATGAATTGAATGACGTGATGTCAGAAATTCGCTCCATGCGCAGCATGCTTGAATCTCAACTGGCAGAAATATCCTGGACGCAGACACAAAAACGCCAGCCGCAAAAAGCAGAAATCCTGCGCGAATTGCTGGCTACCGGTTTTAGTGCCAGCCTGGCGCGCTATCTGGTAGAGAAACTGCCGGAAACAGGCAAGGTAGAGGACGGGCTGGAATGGATCAAAAATATTCTGGTTCGCAATTTGTCCACGATCGATAATGAAAATGAAATGCTGGAAAAGGGTGGGGTGTATGCCTTGGTTGGCCCAACAGGCGTAGGCAAGACTACCACTACTGCCAAGCTGGCTGCCCGGTGTGTCATGCGTCATGGTCCATCCAAGCTGGCCCTCATCACGACTGATGGTTATCGTATCGGTGGCTTTGAGCAATTGCGCATCTACGGAAAAATCCTCGGTGTGATGGTGCATGCCGTCAAGGATGAAGCCGATTTGCGCATCGCCTTGTCCGAGCTCAAGAACAAGCATACGGTATTGATCGATACTGTCGGTGTCAGCCAACGCGACAAGATGGTGACCGAGCAGGTAGCAATGTTGTCTGGAACAGACACTCCAGTAAAGCGTTTGCTATGCCTGAATGCGACATCGACGGGTGAAACCCTGAGTGAAGTAGTGCGCGCTTATCAGGGTAATGGCCTGGCGGGTTGCATATTTACCAAACTCGATGAGGCTGCGACGATAGGGGGAGCGCTCGATATTGCGATCCGTCAAAAGCTCATGGTGTATTACGTCGCCAGCGGTCAGCGTGTGCCTGAAGACCTGCATATTGCCAATAAATTGTATTTGATCGACCGTGCTTTCAAGCTCAAGCGTGAGACTGCGGCTTTTCGCTATCTCGACGAGGAATTGCCACTGCTGATGGCTGGTGCAGTCTCTTCTTCAGCATCCGCCGCCAGAGCATCTGGCCGTGCTGGCAAGGAGGTGTTCCTTGGCTAGTTTTGATCAGGCAGAAGGCCTGCGGCGCATGCTGGCGGGGCCAAAACCAAGGGTGTTCACCTTTTTGTCGGCTTTGAGAGAGGATGAAAAGAGTGGCATGTTAGTCAATCTCGGCGTGTCGCTGGCGCGCCAGGGCAACCAGGTCCTGATGGTCGATGCCCGCGCCTCGGAAAACAGCGTAGGTGCATGGTTGAATGCCAGGCATGATCAGACCTTATTGGATGTAGCGAGACAACAGCGTACAATGAAGGAAGCTGTTAAATTGGTGGCTGCAGGCTTGTCAGTGACGATGCTGGCCAGGCATGCCTGGTTGCCGCCAGAAAGCGCGCGCCAGCTGTCGAGAGTTTTTGACACAGTGGCCAATAGTTCGGACCTGGTGATCGTTGATAGTGATATTAACCTGGACGATGCCTTCCCATTGGCGACGCTGGACGACAGCGAGCTGGTGATACAGGTATCTGCTGATCCTGACATGATCAAGGCAGCATATGGACTGATCAAGCGGGTTAGCAACCGGATAGGCCGGCGAGGTTATGGTATTTTGGTGTCCGGTGCATCAGAAAAAGAGGCGAGATTGATTTATACAAATATGGCGCAGGCGGCCAGCCGTTATCTGGCAGTGCCATTGCACTATGTCGGCAATGTGCCGGAAGACGAGCATGTCAGAAAGGCGGCGCATTTGGGACGTTCTGTGATTGATGCTTTTCCTAGAGCTTTGGCATCATTGGCGTTTTCCAGGCTGGCCGAGCAATTGGCGATGACTGCGCGTTCCACATTATGTGTAGAAGGAGTCCCTGAGCTGGGTGTCGGTCTTGGAATGTAATCAAAATGTACACCGCTAGCGGAAAATCAGATAAAAACTTCCTGTTAAGGGAGCATGCTCCACTGGTCAAGCGTCTGGCTTACCAGTTGAAGGCGCGCCTGCCTCCCAGTGTGGAGGTGGATGATCTTGTGCAGGCCGGTATGATAGGCCTGCTGGACGCCGTTAACCGCTATGAAGATACTCATGGCGCACAATTTGAAACCTATGCGGTGCAACGCATACGGGGTGCCATGCTGGATGAATTGCGCAGTAGTGACTGGTTGCCGCGCGGCGTGCGCCAGAACATGCGCAAGATAGAAAATGCCATGAATGTGCTGCAGCAAAAACTGGGGCGGCCACCACTGGAAACTGAGGTCGCCAAGTCACTCAAGCTCAGTCTGGAAGAATATCAGGACTTGCTGACTGACAGTGGCGGGCATCAGCTTGTGTATTACGAAGACTTTCACGACTCGGATACTAAAGAACATTTTCTCGACCACTATTGCTCAGACTTGTCTGGCGATCCTTTGCAGGATTTGCTCAACGATGATTTTCGCGATGCCGTCATTGGTGCGATCGACAGCTTGCCAGAGCGAGAGAAACTGCTAATGGGTTTGTACTACGAGCAGGAATTGAATTTGAAAGAAATTGGTGCCGTGATGGGGGTGTCGGAATCGCGGATTTCACAATTGCATAGTCAGGCAGTCGCCAGGCTCAGGGCATACTTAAGGGAGAAAGCGTGGACTGGGCTAGCATAGTCGGATTGATACTGGTGGTATTTGGCATCATCTCCGGGCAATTGCTGGAAGGTGGTCGTTTGTCTTCGCTGGTGCAACCAGCCGCATTTGTCATCGTTGTGGTTGGCACACTCGGTGCGGTCTTGCTGCAAAGCAGGTTGAGTACCTTCAAGCGTGGCGTGCGGATGCTGCGCTGGGTAATATCTGAACCGCCGGACAGTAGCAAGAAAAATGTTGCTGATGCGCTGATCTGGAGTGTCGTTGCCAGACGCGAAGGTTTCCTCAGTTTGGAACGCTATATGAATGCCTCCAATGATCCGTTCATCAGCAAGGGACTGCGCCTGGTGATTGATGGCATAGACCCGATACGCCTCAAAGACATACTGGATGTCGATATTTCCCTGTATGAGATGGAGCAGCGCCAGGCTGCCAAAATCTGGGAAGCCGCAGGTGGTTACTCGCCTACCATAGGTATTTTGGGCGCGGTGCTGGGCTTGATCCACGTCATGGAAAATCTCAGTGATCCATCCAAGCTGGGTGGTGGTATCGCAGTCGCTTTTGTTGCCACCATTTATGGTGTAGGGATGGCTAACTTATTGTTTTTGCCAGTCAGTAATAAATTGAAGGAAATCATAGGCCGTGAAGTCACGCGCCGCGAAATGCTTTCTGATATTTTTTATAGTATCGCCTTGGGCGATAGCCCACGCGTGGTAGAAGAAAGACTGACCAATCACCGTACTTAACACCAGAATTCAAGGTCGAACATCTATTTATGGCAAGGAAAAGATACCACGAAGAACCAGACAACCATGAAAGATGGCTGGTTTCCTACGCGGATTTTATTACCTTGCTGTTTGCATTTTTTGTCGTCATGTATGCAATATCCTCACTGAACGAGGGTAAGTACCGGGTCTTGTCAAATTCATTGACGGGCGCTTTTGGCAAGGTCATGACGGTTAATCCCAAGCCGGTAGATGCGCAAACCGAGCAATTGGTCAAACTTGATCCTCTTCCTTTGGTCAAGAACCGTGTTAGCGAGGGTTTGCGCAAAGAGCGGGCGCAAATGACCACCATGGCCAAAGATATTCTGACGGTATTGGAACCTCTTGTACGTGAGGGCAAGGTGCGCGTCACCCAGACCAGTCGGGGCATCACCATAGAAATCAATGCCAGCCTCTTGTTTGCGCCAGGTGATGCACGCCTGAACGTTGATTCCATACAGGCACTCAAGGCGATTGCAAGCGTCCTCAAGCTGGACACCCATGCAATACAGGTGGAAGGCCATACCGATAACCTGCCTATCAAAAATTCCATTTTCCCTTCAAATTGGGAATTGTCAGCCGTACGTGCCAGCACTGTGGCGCGCCTGCTCACAGAGAATGGAGTAGATGAAAACCGGGTAACGGCGGTAGGGCAAGGGGCAAAATTGCCAGTAAGCGAGAATGAAACGCCCGAGGGAAGGGCCAGAAATCGGCGCGTATCGGTGACTATTTTGTCAGTATTGCCTGAGCCTGTAGTGGAAGTGCCAATTGCACCAGTATCCACGGCAACTTCATTGCCATCAACTGCTGGCAGGCCGGCAGCCGCATCCTTGTCTGAGGCAGCACCAGCCCCTTAAGTTTTGGTCGCGGCGGGGAAACAATAAATGGAAGTTACTAAAGCTGATGCCTTGGCTGCCTTAAGTGGCGACATAGCCTTTGCCTGGCGTGGTCTTGACGGTGGACTGACCATTTGGACCGTACATGGACCCAGCCTGATTGGTATTTTGCTGCAGCAGGTTCAAAGTTGCCTGGTTCACTGACAAGCGACGATTGATGAGCGTGCCATTGGTGCGGTTGTCTTCTTTGGCTTGCAAAGTTAATTGCAACAGCGCATCCCAGTCCCTGCCAACGTCTGCTATATCGCCAGCTTGCTGCAAATAGGCTTGCATGCCGTCAATATCAGCATTAAAGCCTAGTTCATCCAAAAAGCGATTTCGTTTTTTTTCAAGTTCATTCATTTTGACAACAAGCTGTCCCTTGCTCTGAGTAAGCTCATTGAGCTGGACTACATCGCTCTCTATCAATGCTGATTGCTCTTTTTTAAGCAATTCGGCAAGTGAAGACATGATGCTGACTTCCTCCTGCAGGCATTGTTGAATGGCAGTGTGTCCGGAACTTCTTGTGTTCATGTTAGCGTTTTCTGGCGTTGAGCAAATCTTTGACTGTTTCCAGAAGCCCATCAGCGACTTTTTCCGAGTTCACCTGAAAGCGCCCTTCGGAAATGGCCAACTTGATTGCCTCCACCTTCTTTGTCTCAAACACAGCACTGCTAGCTTGCGTATTCTGCAACGCCTGCAATTGTGTGGACAGAGTCGAAATTTGTACTTTCGACGAATTCGTATTCGCAACCGGAGCCGCATTGTCAGCGGGTTTTTCCGTGCGAGCCTGTTGCGGGCCGACTGGTAGCCCCGCGGTCTTGTTCAGTGCGTCATCAATTTTCACAGCGATACCCTCTAGTGTGGGACTTACAAACATCTACATCCAGTTTATCGGCTGTGTAATTTTAAACTTTAATCTTACTGCTAAAAAATATTGCGTTCACTTAATTCTACCCAGTGAAATATTGCCATTAGTAAACTATTTCTATGATGCCGCCATTCTTGGCAACGCCACTAATGGTTTGTCCCGAGCTGGTTTTGGCCTTGGCAATTTGACCATCTGCTGCATTATTGAGTGCTATAGCATCTGTTGCCACCTGGAAACCTGGCCCATTGCTGACTACCCGCACAGATTGGCCTTGCTGCACCACGGCGGGACTTTTCAAGGCATCCATACGCATGACACTGCCAGATGTCAGGGACACCTGCATGCTTTTGCCTATGGCTTGCTCAGGTGCAGTGATGACGCCGGCGGGCAGCTTGGAAATATCACCTCTTTGCTTGCTTAAGTCACTCAGTGCAATCACTTGCCCATGAGTCAGCGCGTTGGCCGCGACATAATAGTCTGCCGTGACTTGCACATTTGCCTGCAAATAGACCAGCCAGGGAGCAGGGGCTGTGCAGCGTATCGCCAGGGTGACTTTGCCCCAAGGTTTGCTACCAGGCAAGAGATATGGATTGGGGTTATCACAAGCTTGCAAATTGAGGCGTTTATCAACTTCGCCTACGGTTACCTGTATTTCATTGCTCAGACCGGATGCCTGCAATGTCAAAAAGTCCAGTGCAATCTGACGTAGCTGTGCTGTGTCTTGAATCTGAGCAGGCGCGGCTTGGCTCAGGCACGCCATTCCCAGCAGCGCCAGTGCCAAGACTTGTTTGCTGACGATTCTGCTTAATCTCTTCGCGGCTTTCATCATGTTTCCTGCATGGATTGTTCTGAACTTCATTCTAGGAGTCGCAGATTTTTTTGAAAGCACGAACAAACAGGTTTTTCCCTCTCTGCTTGCATGATCAAACTTGTGCCGTGACGAATAAGATGCAAGGTATAGAAAACCCTTGTGCGCCTTGAGTGCAAAAGCCATGCGGCAGAGGAGAGGAAGATGGTTGGCAAACTGGATACATTTTTCAAGTTTCACGAGACGGCATTATCAGTCCGGGGGCAGCGTCAGCAATTGTTGGCATCGAATATAGTCAATGCAGACACGCCCAACTACAAGGCAAAGGATATCGACTTTTCCAGCGCCTTGAGTCATGCACTGGGGCAGAATCCAAACCAGTCTCCTACGGCTTTAAATAAAACTGCAGGCAAGCACATGGATACGCCAGGCAGCGTAGCTGGCGTGGCGGCGCAATACCGGCCAACTGTACAGGGTAGTGTAGATGGAAATACAGTGGATATGGACGTAGAGCGCAATCAGTTCACAGACAATGCCCTGCGTTATGAAGCCAGCCTGACCATGATCAATATGCAAATCAAGGGTCTGTTGGCAGCGATACAAGGATAATCAAGGACAATCATCATGTCACTCTTTAATGTCTTCAATGTTGCCGGATCAGGCATGAGCGCGCAGTCGCAACGTCTGAACGTGGTAACCAGCAATCTGGCCAATGCCGACAGTGTCACCAGTTCTGACGGCACACCTTACAAAGCCAAGCAGGTGGTTTTCAGTGCTGTGCCGGTCGCAGGCACGGCTTCTACAGCGGTCAAGGTAAATGAGGTTGTAGAAGATACTAATCCGCCTAAACTGATGTATGACCCAAAACACCCTATGGCAGATGAAAAAGGCTATGTCGCCATGCCAAATGTGAATGTGGTGGAAGAAATGGTGAATATGATTTCAGCATCACGTTCATATCAAAACAATGTGGAAGTCATGAATGCAGCAAAAACCATGCTGCTGAAAACCTTGACTTTAGGGCAATAAGATTTTTTGAAGGAATAGATCATGGCTACCAGTGGCGTACAAAGCAGCACCGTGGATCCAGCGTTGTTGTCGACGATGAACGGGGCAAAAGCTTCAGCGAATTCGACAGAGGAAGCAAAAAACACTTTCATGACTTTGCTGGTGACCCAGCTCAAGAACCAGGACCCGTTGAATCCCATGGACAATGCCCAGGTGACCAGTCAGTTGGCGCAATTGTCGACGGTGTCGGGTATCGATAAGTTGAACGCATCCGTGACAGCGCTGAGTACCAGTTTCCAGAATGGACAAAACTTGCAGGCCGCCAGCATGATAGGTCATGGGGTGATTGCACCAGGCAATTCCATGATAGTCACAGAAGGCAAGGGCATCTATGGAGTGGAATTGCCACAGTCGGCCAGTAACGTGGAAGTCGTGATCCGTGATAGCGCGGATGTTGTGGTCAGAAAAATGACTTTGGGTGCCTTGCCCCAAGGCGTGAATACGCTGACCTGGGATGGCAAGACCGACGCTGGTGCCACAGCTGCCAATGGTGCCTATAAATTCGAATTTGTCGCCAATGCAGCAGACAAAAAACTGGATCCGACCAGTCTGGCATTTGGCGTGGTATCGAGCATTAGCTCAGGCTCTCAAGGCCTGAAACTCAGCCTGCCGAATATTGGAGATATCAGTATGAGTGACGTAAGACAAATTTATTGATCCTTGGAGTCATCCTGTATCAAATCCTGTAGTAATGCGTAACAACGAATTAGCCTAAGTAAGGGAGAAATATCATGGGTTTTCAACAAGGACTGAGTGGACTTAACGCAGCTTCCAAATCCCTGGATGTGATTGGTAATAACATTGCCAATGCCAGCACCGTGGGTTTCAAGCAGGGGCAAACGCAATTTGCAGACGTTTATGCAAATTCGCTCAATGGCTCTTCTGGGGGGACTGTGGGTATTGGTACTAAAGTATCGGGCGTCGTCCAGCAATTCACGCAGGGGAATATTTCGACGACGAATAATCCACTCGATATCGCCATCAACGGCGGTGGTTTCTTTCGCATGTCGACCAACGGTGCCGTCACTTACTCACGGAATGGTCAGTTCCAGTTGGATAAACTGGGTAATATCGTCAATGCGCAAGGCGCGCAATTGACAGGGTATGTGGCAAATTCGGCTGGTGTCTTGTCCACTGGCGCTGCTGCTCCTATCAATATTAATACCTCAGATATTGCGCCAGCACAGTCAACATTGATTAATGCTGTCATGAATCTGGATTCGCGCAAGCTGGTGCCAGGGACCCAATTGCCAGTGACTATCCCCCCGGTGATTACGCCTATCGCATTTAGTATTACTGATCCGACTACGTATAACAGTTCAACGTCGATCGCTGTGTTTGACAGCCTGGGTAACTCACATGTGGTTCAATCATTTTTTGTCAAGCGTGATAACACTGCTCCTGCGCCGACTCCGCCAGTAACCATAGAATGGGATGTCTTCGCTACAGTGGATGGTGTCCTGATTGCAGGTGCTGGCGCTACTGCCAATTCCGTTACCCGTCTTGGTTTTGACAACCTGGGCAGGTTGAGTGCGGTAACACCACAATTCTCTGCGACAGATCCACGGGCAACTACCTTGACCGTGCCAGTCAGCACCGGTGCGATAACACCGATTAATACGACCCTGGATATTAAATACGATTTCACTGGTACTACGCAATTCGGTTCAGATTTCAGCGTCAGTAAAAATACCCAGGATGGCTATGCATCAGGTAAGTTGGCCAAGTTCAATACGGCCAAAGATGGCACTATCGTCGGCAGCTATACCAACGGCAAAACGGCGGTTCTGGCGCAAGTGGTGTTGGCTAATTTTACCAATCCAAATGGTTTGCAATCGACTGGTGATAATCAGTGGATAGAAACTGCTGCTTCCGGCAATGCCCTGGTTGGCCCTCCAAATTCAGGTGCTCTGGGTACCTTGACTTCATCTGCGACAGAAGATTCAAATACCGATTTGACGGGTGAGCTGGTGAATATGATTACCGCTCAGCGTGTTTATCAGGCCAATGCGCAAACCATCAAGACCCAGGATCAAGTATTGCAGACGCTGGTCAACCTGCGTTAATGATCGCCATTTTTATCTGCATTGATATGTGTGATATGTGTGTTTTTAACCCTAAGCAAACAGGAGTAGCTCATGGATAGACTGGTATATACCGCGATGACCGGTGCCAAGCATATCCTTGAGCAGCAGGCTACCGTTACGCATAATCTGGCGAATGTTACGACTACAGGTTTCAGGGCGCAACTGGATTCTTTTCGTGCAGTGCCAGTCAAGAGCGATGGCTTGCCAACCCGCGCCTTTGTCGTGGATGCCACGGTAGGGACAGACTTTTCTACTGGTGGCATGCAAATCACTGGTCGCGAGCTGGACGTGGCAGTGCAGGGCAAGGGCTGGCTGGCAGTTGAGATGCCGGATGGGTCTGAGTCTTTCACACGCCACGGCAGTTTGAAAATCAGCGAGAACGGTATTTTGCAAACCCAAAGTGGTTTGAACCTGGTCGGTGATGGTGGCCCCATCACGATACCGCCGGATATGGCAATTGCGATCGCCAAGGATGGCACGGTGTCCGCCATCCCCAGTGGCACCAAACCGAATGCGG
This sequence comes from Undibacterium sp., assembly GCF_030683615.1. Lineage (NCBI taxonomy): Bacteria > Pseudomonadati > Pseudomonadota > Betaproteobacteria > Burkholderiales > Oxalobacteraceae > Undibacterium > Undibacterium sp. The sequence goes on along the minus strand of NZ_JAUXQE010000007.1, from coordinate 93,126 downwards.
TGCAAGTTATAGGCAGATTAAAGCTCGTCAATCCGCCTGAGGATAATCTGGTGCGCGGTGATGACGGCTTATTTAAGACCAAAGATGGTACCGCCGTGGATGCGGATCCCGCAGTAGGCGTGGCGGGCGGTATGCTGGAAAACAGCAATGTCAATGTCGTTGAGTCCATGGTCAATATGATTAATCTGGCGCGTAGCTTTGAAATGCAAATGAAGGTCTTGCAGAACGCCGAGAATAACGCCACTAAAGCAGGTCAGATCTTGACTTTGAGTTGAATGGCTTTGTAGCACAATAGCTTAGTAGCAGTGTTTGCCGTTGAGGTGAATGCCAAGCAAAACAAGGCAAAAAGGGGAGTGCGATGATACGTTCATTATGGATAGCCAAGACTGGCCTGGATGCGCAGCAAACGCAGATGGACGTCGTGACCAATAATCTGGCCAATGTCAGTACAAATGGATTTAAGCGCTCGCGCGCTGTGTTTGAAGATTTGCTGTATCAAAATATACGTCAGCCTGGTGCGCAAAGTTCGCAACAGACGCAACTGCCATCCGGTTTGCAATTGGGGGCGGGTGTACGTCCGGTGGCGACAGAAAAGATTTTCACCCAGGGTAATTTGCAACAGACGGGCAATAGCAAGGATGTGGCAATACAGGGGCAGGGTTTCTTTCAAGTTTTGATGCCAGATGGCACGACTGGCTATACCAGAGACGGTTCATTTCAGACCGATAGTCAGGGGCAATTAGTGACATCCAGCGGTTTTGTGATTCAACCTGCAATTACCATTCCTGCCAATGCACAATCGATCACGGTAGGACGGGATGGCACAGTCTCGGTGACACAGCCTGGTTCGGTAGCACCAGTCCAAGTTGGCTCCTTGCAGCTCGCGACTTTTATCAACCCTGCCGGTTTGATGGCATTGGGCGAAAACCTGTATGTTGAAACTGCCGCTTCTGGCAATCCCGGCACCAATACACCAGGTACTAATGGCGCAGGCCTGCTGGTACAAAGTTTTGTTGAAACATCCAATGTCAATGTTGCGGAAGAACTGGTGAATATGATACAGACCCAGCGCGCTTATGAAATCAATAGTAAGGCGATTACGACTTCAGACCAGATGTTGCAACGCCTGTCGCAACTCTAATGGCAAATTAATCCTTGGTCTTCAATTGTTGACACTTGGCTGATGAGTACATCATGAAATATTCAAACTTGTTCTTGCTGCTCCCTTTGTTGATGCTCACAGCATGTGCGGTGACCCCGCCAGCAATAGTGCATCAGCCGACTTCCATTCCGGCTCAATCGGCCAAACCACAGAGGCAGGCGAATGGGGCAATTTTCCAGCAGGCCAGTTATCGTCCTTTATATGAAGATGCCAAGGCACGCATGGTTGGTGACATATTGACGATTTCCATTGTTGAAAAAACTTCGGCAGGAAAAGCTGCTGCTGCCTCGAACAGCAAAACTGGTGCGGCTTCTTTTGCAGCACCGACGGTATTTGGCGTCCCGGCGACGACCACAGCGCAAGCTGCTCTGGCCACCTCCTCATCGACCAAGTACGATGAAAAAGGCGCACAAACTGCCAGTAATAATTTCACTGGCACGATTGCTGTGACGGTGATCGATGTCATGCCAAACGGTAATTTGCTCGTCAGCGGTGAGAAACAACTAGCCTTTGATAAAGGGGCAGAATTTGTACGCTTTTCTGGCGTCATTAATCCCACCACCATTGCTGCTGGCAATGTGGTCGCATCTACCCAGGTTGCTGATGCGCGCTTTGAATACCGTTCAACTTCACGACTTGATTCTACTGAGATGAGTTCCATGTTGTCGCGGTTTTTCCTTAGCTTTCTTCCTTTATAGTGAATGGTCAGGGTAGTTTTATGAACGCACTTTCCCCATCAAGAATGATCAAGGCTGCCATGCTGGTCACGGCGATATTGGCTGCCATGATCGCCCCGGAAAGTCGTGCAGAGCGCATCAAGGATCTGGCTGGTATACAGGGCGTGCGGCAAAATCAATTGCTGGGTTATGGCCTGGTAGTTGGTCTCGATGGCAGTGGTGACCAGACTACGCAAACCCCGTTTACCGTGCAAAGCATCATCAGCATGTTGCAGCAACTGGGGGTCGCCATTCCGGTAGGAACCAGCTTGCAATTAAAGAACGTGGCTGCAGTCATGGTAACAACTTCCTTGCCGGCATTTGCCCAGCCTGGACAGACTCTGGATATTACAGTGTCATCCATGGGTAATGCCAAGAGCTTGCGTGGCGGTACTTTATTGATGACACCATTAAAAGGTGCGGACAACCAGATTTATGCGATGGCACAGGGCAATGTGCTGGTGGGCGGGGTTGGTGCTGCGGCCAATGGCAGCAAAGCCCAGGTCAATCATTTAAGTGTGGGTAAAATTTCTTCCGGCGCTACCGTGGAGCGAGCTGTACCAAATTCAGTCGCGCAAGGGCCGACTATACAACTGGAATTGAATACCTCAGATTTCTCTACCGCCAGCAGGGTCGTCGATGCGATCAACCGTCGCTTTGGACCAGATACTGCTGCCGCCATGGATGGCCGCGTGATTCAAGTGAAAGCACCTGCTACTGCCGATCAGCGTGTCGCATTTTTGGGTAATCTGGAAAACATTGACGTGACCCCGGCGCAAACCGCGGCCAAAGTGATTTTGAATGCCAGAACCGGTTCCATCGTGATGAACCAGGCAGTGACGCTAGAAACGTGTGCGGTGGCACATGGCAACCTGTCTGTCGTGATCAATACCGATAACACCGTCAGCCAGCCAAATGCGCTGGCCGCTGGACAGACCGCGCCAACTGCCAATTCTACTGTCACCATTACCAAAGATGCGGGACAATTATTGATGCTGAAAGCGGGCGTGTCGCTAACCGACGTTGTGAAAGCACTCAATGCTATTGGAGCCACGCCGCAAGATTTGTTATCCATACTGCAAGCCATCAAGGCATCTGGTGCATTGCGCGCAGACCTGGAAATTATCTAAGGAATCGAGATGATAGGGCGCACCGATTTCACGGACAGAACGGCTTTCGACAGCAAAGGTCTTGATGAGCTCAAGCAGTCGGCGAGAAATAATTCGCCTGATGCAATTAAGGGTGCTGCCCAGCAGTTTGAAGCGCTGTTCATGAACATGATGTTGAAATCCATGCGTCAGGCGGGTGGTCAGGATGGTGTGTTCGATAGTGAACAAAGCCGCATGTATACTTCCATGCTGGATCAGCAGTTATCGCAAACCATGGCCAAGAAAGGCGTAGGCCTGGCAGATGTACTCGTCAGGCAACTCTCCAATAATGCCATGAACCAGGCACTGGAGGCCGACACTGGAGGCAGCCCTGGTAATCCTGCAAGTTCAGCCAGCGTCCGTGGGATCAACACTTATCTGGATAATTTGAAATTTGAACAAATGCCTGCCAGTGCACCCAAGACGGCATTCACCGGGCCAAATCATGTCCGTGAATTCCAGGAAAAACTGACTGCTCATGCTGAACAAGCCAGCCAGGAAACGGGTATTCCAGCCAAATTCATGCTGGGCCAGGCTGCCCTGGAAAGTGGCTGGGGGCGTCGCGAAATTAAAACCGCAGATGGTTCAAGTAGCCATAATATTTTTGGTATGAAGGCTACCAAGGGCTGGAAAGGCAAGACCGTTGATGCTGTTACAACAGAGTATGTGAATGGTGTTGCCCAGCGCAGAGTCGAAAAATTCAGGGCGTATGATACTTATGCAGATGCATTCAAGGACTATGCCAAATTGATCACCAAGAATCCACGTTATGAAAACGTGATTGCCAATTCCAAAGACGCTTCAAGTTTTGCTCAGGGCTTGCAAAAAGCCGGTTATGCGACCGATCCTGAGTATGCCAATAAGTTAACAAAAATCATCAAAAATTCCCTTTCAACATAAGTTTCCCCAGTGAAAGTGCAATCAGATTAAAGTTTTTCAGAAACGCACCGACAACATGATTGATAGCACTGGGTAGCTAACTTAGCAAAAGAGCAGGTTCAATTATGGGTTCAAATATATTTGGTGTAGGCAAATCGGCTCTGGCTGCGGCACAGTTGGGTATTGCCACGGCTGGGCATAATATTGCCAATGCATCAACCCCAGGATATAACCGCCAATCCATCATTCAGACCGCAAATGAGCCCCAAAACCTGGGCGGCTCATTTATAGGTCAGGGTGTTTCTGTTACCCAGATACAACGTCAATACAATTCCTTTTTGGGTAATCAGGTCAATGCATCGCAGTCTGCTAAAAACCAGGCCGATGTCTATTACAACCAGATCAGCCAGATCAATAATCTGGTAGCAGACCCGACAGCAGGCGTGACACCTGCATTGCAGGACTTTTTTAAAGCTTTCCAGAATCTGGCCGCCAGCCCGAATGGTACGGCCGGTGCCGCTGCACGTCAGGCTGCATTGTCGTCTGCGCAAGCACTGACAGGACGTCTGAATGGCTTGCAAACCCGGTTGGATCAAATTTCTGCTGACGTCAATGGGCAGATAGGAACAGTGGTTGGCTCTATCAATAGTTACGCATCGCAACTGGCAAATTTAAACGATGTTATTGAAAAAGCTCAGGGTATTTCCAGTAATAGCAGTGGTCCCAATGACTTGCTTGACCAGAGAGATCAACTTGTTACAGAATTAAGTAAGCTGACCAAGGTCAGTGTGGTGCCCCAAGGTGCCAAATACAATATATTCATAGGCAATGGTCAGCCACTGGTGTTGGGCAGTGATGTCACAAAATTGCAAGTCAGCCAGTCTTTGACTGATCCGGCACGCACTCAAGTTTCTTATGTGACGAACGGTACGTCGGTACTGTTGCCAGAAAGCAGTTTTGGTGGGGGTAAATTGGGTGGCTTGTTTGATTTCAGGGCAAGTACTCTGGATGTCGCGCAAAACGGAGTAGGCAGAATTGCCATCGGGCTTGCAACACAATTTAACGACCAGCAAAAGTTAGGTCTGGACTTGAATGGGCAAGTGGGAGGCAATTTCTTCAATATTGCTGGTCCGATATCGACGCCTAGTGCATTGAATACTTCAACAGCAGCAATCAGTGCCAGTATTACCGATACCACTGCCTTAACAACCAGTGATTATCGTCTGCAATTTATTGGTGGTAATTACAAGTTAACACGTCTGTCGGATGGCGTGTCGCAGACTACAGCAAGCCTGCCTTTGAAATTTGATGGTATTAATTTTCAGTTGGCACCGCCGCCAGCCGCTGCTGTTCCTGCTGCGGGGGATGAATTCCTGATCAGGCCGACTGCCGCTGGCGGTTCAAGTATCTCCGTCGCCATTCAAGACCCGGCCAAGCTGGCAGCAGCAGCACCACTGAATACCTCATTTCCAACAACCAATACGGGGACTGGCAAGATCAGTTCAGGGGTTGCCAATTCGCAGGTGGCTTCCGCCAGTAACTCAGCAACGGCAACCATAGGCCCCGCGACAGCGGATAATTCATTTATCGGTTCTACACTGGCGGCACCGGTGACGCTGACATTCGCCTCGCCTGCCAATACACTGACAGGTTTTCCTGCTGGTGCGACAGTGTCTGTGAAAGTTGGCGCGGTGACGACTAATTACCCCCCGCCAGCAACGGTACCTTACACCAGCGGCGCAACGATAAGCTTTAGCGGTATCAGCTTTGCTGTGACTGACGGTGCTGCTCCACCCTCCAATGGTGAAACGTTTACGTTGTCTGCCGCCTTGCCAGTTGCCGCTACCCGGCTGACTTATAACTCGGCAGGCAATACCTTGACTGGCTTTCCGGCTACCGCCAATGTGACGGTTACCAACGGCAACACATCGACAACGTATCCTGCAGGAACTGCCATACCTTATACTGCCGGTTCTACTATCAGTTATAACGGCATCAGTTTTTCCGTGTCAGGCAGTCCGGCCAATGGTGACGTATTTAATGTCGCCCCAAATACCAATGGTTCCGGCGATAACCGCAATGCCGTTATTCTGAGCAGTTTGCAAACACAAAATACCATCGGTGGCAAAACTACTACTTTCCAGGGTGGTTATGCCCAGTTCGTCAGTCTGGTCGGCAACAAGGCGCATGAGCTGGAAATTACGAGTGCTTCAGAAACCAAGTTGTTGGCGCAAAACGTCGCAGCCCAGCAATCAGAGTCGGGTGTGAACCTGGACGAAGAAGCAGCAGATTTATTACGTTACCAGCAGGCCTATCAAGCGGCAGGCAAGTTGATGCAAATAGCAAGTACATTGTTTGACTCCTTATTGGCGTTGGGCAGATAGAGGTAATCATGCGTATCAGTACAAGTACCATTTATCAATCCGCTGGCACCAGAATCAGTGACTTGCAAGCGAGTGTGAATAAAATTTCACAGCAAGTTTCCTCTGGTCGCCGTGTCTTGACACCAGCTGACGACCCGATTGCATCGGCACGGGCGCTGGTGATTTCCCAGTCGGACTCTTTGAATACTCAGTTCGCCACCAATCGTCAGGCTGCAAAAAATAATCTCAGTGCGTCAGAAAGTGTATTGGGTAATGTTACCGAGGCCTTGCACAATATTAAAACCTTGATCGTCAAGGCTGGTAATGGCACATATACAGATACCGAGCGCGGTTTTATTGCCCAGGAGCTGCAGGGTAATCTTGATCAGTTGTTTGGACATGCCAACGCTACTGACGGTACTGGCAATTATCTGTTTTCCGGATTTAATAGCACGACTGCGCCATATACAAAAAAAGCCGGTGGTGCCACTTACAATGGTGATCTTGGACAAAGGTTTATCCAGGCAGATTCTTCCAGGCAGATACCTTTGAGTGGTCCAGGTACTGAAATTTTTGAAAATATCCGTACTGCGCCAGGGCAATTCAATGTCCAGCCCAATCCTTCAAATGCCGGGCTGGCCGTGGCTGCTGCATCGATCAATGTGCCTACTTCAGCGAATTTGACTGGCAATAACTATGAAGTGGCCTTTGATAACCTGGGTACTTCTTTTACGGTAACGAATAAAACGACAGGGACGGTGGTTGTGCCGTTGACACCTTACGTCAGTGGCGCGCCGATCACTTTTGATGGCATAGACTTGAGTGTCACCAATGCCGTTGGGCCACCGGTAAGTGCTCCGGGTCCAGGTGATAAGTATACTGTGCAACCCGGCAACCAAAACATTTTTGAGACGGTAACAGACATCATCAATGCCTTGAATTTACCGGCAGGTAATGCTTCTGCCAAAAAGGAACTGACCGCGGCACTCAATCAGGGCAATAATAATGTCGACAAATCGCTCAATAATGTACTGACAGCACGTGCCAAGCTGGGAACGAGTCTCAAGGAAATAGAAGATCTTGATAGTGAAGGCGATGCCAAGAGTGTGGCCTTCAAGCAGGATTTGTCTGCCTTACTGGATCTTGATTATGCCAAAGCATTGACCGAACTCAGCCAGCAGCAAGTGACGTTGCAGGCAGCCCAGCAGTCCTTTGTCAAAACCTCGGAATTGTCTTTATTTAGTTATATACGCTGACAAATTTGGATCATCAAGTTTATAAACCAAAAGCAGCCTCAGCTGCTTTTGGTTTTTACATCAGCTTCATTTAAATTTTTTCCATGTCTTCTGCATCAAGAGCGATCACATGGGTTTGCATGATGCCACGCTCGTCATGCCATTCACGCATGACACAGGGCTGGCCTTCTTCATCCATGGCAATGACTTTAAAGAACTGACCTATCATCGACTCAATAAGTATGCGTTCATCTTCGGGGAAGCTTTTGATGAATCTCTTGTCGAGATTGACTACGCGGACGATGTCGCCAACGGCAACGGTTTGGTTTTTGCAATCAACTGCGGCTTGAGGTGCTGACATGGCGGCTTCCAGATAAATAATATGCGGATATTGTACTTGCTCTGTACCATTCTGCCGCATTTTCATCAAAGCTTCATGCCGTAACCAGGTGCAGACTGATACGGCCTATGCATGCTGCCCCATCTGCCGCCATGGGGGCGCATGCCAGCGGGCTGACTTGTAGCGTTTGCTCGTTTCAGTCATCACCACTACGCAAACTTTTCAGCAAGTCGGCAACGTCGAGCGTGATGTTCATGTCTGAGCCAAGTGCTTGGATTAGATATCGTCATATCTAGGGCGTGTTGACATATCTTTTAGTCAAGCGAATGGGTGAGAAACCTTGCCTGGCTAGGCGTGCGGAGCGCTGCTTGGCGAGCCAAGTGAGCGACGCACAACAACGTCAGGCGAGGTTTCTGGCCCATTCCCTCCGGGTTCCCGCCAGATCGCACGCTGGACTGCGTTGCGCGTCTTGTCAGGGGCACCAGCCCTGACTGCACCGCACGTCTTGCCAGCCCGCGATATGGCAGGAACGCTTTGTCTAAAAGATATGTCAACACGCCCTAATGTGTCGGAGAAATAAAAAAGGCTTGATTGTCATGAACAATCAAGCCTTTGCAGCCTTATTACTGGGTTACTCAGAAGTCTCCATCAATCAACCAGGCTTCTTTTCCCGTGCCACCCAATACAGGGTGAAGGCAATCAATATATACGGGATCATCGACAAGGCATTGGCATTGACACCTTCAAAGAATGGATTGTTTGCCATTGCCCATTCACCAACTTTTTTGTCGAAGTCAGTCAGGATACCGGCAGTGAATGCAATCACGATACCTGCCAGTGCGCCACCAGCAATATAACCGGAAGACAGCAATACGCCGGAACTGCGGTCACCCGCTGCCTGTTTCTCTTCTTCACTGAGATGCTTATTATGTTCCAGCTTGTTATTGCGACGATCTACCGCCCAACGTATCATGCCGCCGATAAACAGCGGGGCAGAGGAGGACAGTGGCAAATACACGCCAACGGCAAAAGCCAGTGATGGTATGCCTGCCATTTCCAGCACTAGCGCAATCATCACTCCAAACAAGACCAGAGTCCAGGGTAGCTGCTGGTCCAGGATGCCTTTGATGATGTAAGACATCAGCACAGCTTTTGGGGCGTCGTATTTCTTGACTTCAGTACCATCAGGGCGTTTGTTGTGGGCACCATTGATACCGGGGTCAACCAGATACACTGCCTTGCCGGCATTGTCGACAAAGTATTTGCCGGCAGGTCCACCGACATTGTCATTCTTGTGCCAGACTTTGTAAGTGCCTTTATCTGTCTCAGCCTGTGGCCCTTGTAATTGACCTGTGTCTGTCAGTTTCGAGGCATCCGTCTGCAGGGAAGGGGCTACTTGCGCTGCAGGTACATAGACTGTGCCGGAATCATTCAGTTTCAATAAGATAGGGCCAAGGATCAGGGCTGAAGACAAGGCACCTGCCAGAATCGCATATTGCTGCAAACGCGGCGTGGAGCCAACGATGTAGCCGGTTTTCAAATCCTGTGAAGTGGTACCGGCATTGCTGGACGCGATACAGACAATTGCGCCGACAGACAGGGCAGTGACATAGTATTGTCCACCAGTCCAGCCCATGATCAGGAAGATCAGGCAAGTAAACAGCAGAGTGGCTACCGTCATGCCAGAGATAGGGTTGGAAGAGGAGCCAATCTCACCCGTCAGCCGGGAAGAAACCGTAGCAAACAGGAAGCCAAATACCAGAATCAACAGCGCACCCAGGAAATTCATGTGCAGCGGTGTGGCAAAAGTAATGACGGCAATAATGGCCAGGGCGCCAATGACTACCCATTTCATCGGAATGTCCTGATCAGTACGCAGCGGTGCGGTGGCTGCCGCAGCACCTTTACCCAGGCCAGACAAGCCAGCCGACAGGCTGCGCCAGATAGTTGGCATGGCACGCATCAGGCTGATCAGACCACCAGCAGCAACTGCACCAGCGCCGATGTACAGGATATAGGCGCCACGTACATCATGGGAACTCATTTCACTGATGAGCTTGGTTCCAGGAGCCAGGGGCACGCTCAGTGCGTCACCAAAGAACTTGATCATCGGTATCAGCAAGAGATATGACATGACGCCACCGGCTGCCATAACGGCAGCAATGCGCGGGCCAATGATGTAGCCTACGCCCAGCAGTTCCGGGGATACTTCAGCGCCCAGCGAGCCACCTTTCAATGGTGCGCCGAATACGACTTCAGGTGTATCTTTCCAGCCTTTAAGGGCAACGTTGGCGATCTTGTACAAGAGACCAATGCCAAAGCCAGCAAAGATAATCGTTGCACGTTTGCTGGCGTCGTCTGCTGCATTCGGATTATTTTTTTCGCCAGCTGCTTCGCGGGAAGCATCGGTTGCTGCCGCTTTCAATACTTCGGCGCAAGCCGTGCCTTCTGGGTATTTCAGCTCATTGTGCTTTTCCACTATCATGGTTCTGCGCATGGGGATCATGAGTAAAATACCCAGCAAACCACCCAGGCAGCCAACCAGCATGACGCGCGAGATTTCCAGATCAAAACCCAGGATCAGGATGGCTGGCATCGTCACGCCCAAACCAAAAGCCAGGGATTCGCCAGCAGAACCGGCGGTCTGGGTGATACTGTTCTCCAGGATGGTCGCATCTTTTGCGCCGAACTTGTTTCCAAGCCGGAACAGGGTGATGGCGATGACTGCGACCGGTATCGAGGCGCTGACAGTCAAGCCTACCTTGAGTACCAGATACAATGAAGATGCACCGAAAACCATACCAAGTAATACACCCATGATCAGGGCTCTTGCGGTCATTTCGGGAAGGATGGCGGAGGCAGGGATATAGGGCTTGAACCCCGGCTTGGCAGCAGGCGTTGACATTTCTGTTGGCATTGGTCTACCTATTTGTTGTCAAAAAGGCTGAATAAGAGGGTGATCCATTTCAGCATGGCGAATAAACAATCCCCCTCTGGTCTCATGTGGGGGATCGATGAAAAAACATAAATATTCGCGCATTATCACGCTTTCTTTAGCCTGTTTGCAATGCCATCCTTAAACTTGTTGCATCTCCTCTTGTTTGCTCAGGCGCGGCAAGACGGTAATGCCACGAATAATGGGGTTTTTTGCAGCAAGTATCGCCAGCAACAAGGCGGCTATTCCAGCAAAACCCAGTGCATAGCGCAAACCCATATGCTCACCCAGCCAGCCTCCTATTAACGCGCCAGGCCCTGCCGGTATCAGTATCAGCCAGCGCATGGTGCTGGTCATGCGACCTAGCATAGCTTCTGGCGTGACTGCCTGGCGCAAGGCCAGGAAGTTAATGAAGATCAGTACGCCACCTATGGAGAAGCACATCAGCATGAAACCGAATGCTGCGATGCCCCAGTTATTGGCAGGTGCCAACGCCAGTAAGCCCCAGCCCAAGCCGCAGACCGCCACGCCCAGCACCATGCAGGGGCCAGGCCCGATGTCGCGGCTGATGCGATTGCCATACACGCTTGCGATAATGGTACCGAGACCCATGCCCATGTAACTCAGGCCAACAGCCTGTTCAGATAAGCCAAGTTCACGCGTCGCATACAGGATTTGCACGACCAATGCAGCGTTATAGCAAAGCTGCCAGCCACCAACCGTTAGCGCCAGTGCAATCAGCAAGGGTTTATTGGCGACAAAGGACAGTCCGGCCTTCAAGTCACGCCAAAAATGTGCGTCTGCACGTGGTTTTCTGACTTCGTTCACATGGATCCCGCGCAAGATCACTGCTGATGTCAGCAACAAGACAGCATCAGCCAGCAAGGCGATCGGTGCACCCAGCAGTTTGATCAATGCACCGGCAGTGGCAGGGCCTGCAACTTCAGCCCCCGAAGTTGCCAGGGCATTTTTTGCATGCGCTTCCACCAAACGATCACGTGGCACGATTTGTGTCAGGACAATTTGTGAGGCCGTACCTGCCGTGGTGTTAACGACACCTATCATGAAGCCCACGATGTATAACCAAGTCATGTTCAGATAACCCAGCCACCAGGCAACAGGCACACTGGCGACAGCAATGGAAATCAGGATTTCGCCAACGACATAGACCGGCAGCTTGCGTACCCGGTCCAGCCAGACGCCGGAAGGCAGCGATAGTAAGACAAAGGGCAAGACCTCCATGAATGTCAGCATGCCCATTTGGGTAGCACTGGCATGCAGCAAGATAGCTGCTGTCAGTGGAAGTGCCAGCATAGTGACCTGGGCGCCAAATGAACTGATCAGTATTGACGTCCACAAGCGCCTGTAGACAAGATCCCGTAATAAATCCCGTTCAGGGAGTGAAAATATGCCTAAAATTTTATTTTTCATGATGAGTAATACAATAATTTGCCCGTGTCTTTATGCTTGGCGAGATGAAAAGCAGGACACAGGTCTGGGCGTCTATGCGCAACCAGGATGGAGCAAAAAAAGCAAAGATGGATGATATGAAATGCTTGGTATGGCTGAACAAGCTGGGTCAGCGATTACTACCGTATCATCAGGGCATCTGGCGAATAGCGCAGATTAGTCGAACTAGTCGAACGATTCGAACTTAAACTAGGCTTGGGGCATGCGCAAAGCTTCGTCGCCAGTGCTGAAAAGCCTGGCTGCACCACGGTGTTACTAGTGACGCTGCAGTTTGCAAGTACATTTACCCAAGTCCTGAGGGTTGAAAGTGAATGAAAATTAACAAGCGCAACAGATTTTTATTGACGCCAGATATGAATAGATTGTATTGCTCTTCATAAGTTCCCGCTAGTGAAAAAATATGATGTTTGAAAAACCTGTAGTCATGATTGACTTTGAAACCTCCGGCATGTCACCAGATCAAGGAGGGCGTGTTACTGAAGTGGCAGCCTTGCGTATTGTTGGTGGTGAAATCGTCGACCGCTATGTCAGCCTCATCAATAGCAATGTGCGTATTCCTTACTTTATTACCGAATTGACAGGCATTACCCAGTCCATGGTGGACAAAGCACCACCAGTATCCGAGGTGTTACCTGAGTTGGTAGAGTTTATAGGCACTGATGCGCTGGCAGCGCACAACGCCAGTTTTGATGAAAAATTCTTATTGGCTGAGAGTGACAGGCTAGGCTTGTGGCCAGCCCATGATGGCGTGATTTGCTCCGTCAAATTGGCGCGCAGGGTTTTCCCTGGATTGAGCACCTATTCACTGGGACCGCTGGCTGCTTCCATGGGTATACGTTTCAAAGGTTCTGCTCATAGGGCCGAGGCAGATGCGGAAGTAGCATCTGCCTTGATGCTGCATATTGCCGGTGAACTGGGACAACGTTACGGTTATCCTGCGATTGATCCACGTTTGCTGCAGGACATCAACAAGCTGGCAGCGGTAAAAGTACCTGCATTTTTGAAAAAACATAGAGCGGCCGAGATTGCTGCTGATGCTGCCCCCGCACCCTTGATAAAAACCAAGGGTGTGCAACGCTTTCGCCACTACAAAGGCGGGATTTATGAACTGGTGTGTGAGGCAACGCAAGAATCTGACTTAAGCCCTGTGATTGTTTATCGCGCCCATGATGGTTCAATCTGGATCAGACCCAGGTCTGTCTTTTTTGAAATGCTGCAGATCAATGGCGCAGAAGTCATGCGTTTTTCACCCATCAAGGAATAAAAAAGGCGAGCACATTTCATCGTGCCCACCTTGCTTCTCGTTTTTTTGTTACGCAGGCTCCGCTTGCACAGCCGGATTTGTTGCTGCTGGCGTGGTCTTGGCAGGCCCATCAGTAATCAGTTTGCGCAAGACAGGGATCAGGATGATGAGTACAACACCAACCCCAACACTGCCCCATCCCAGCAAAGAGAAGATGTAGTTATAGGTTGGGTTGGTAGACGACGCCAGACCTTCAGTCGCCTCAGGTATCAAGCCTGAGAAATGACTGGCTAGAATAGAAGCCGTGCCTGTCACCAGCATCCAGGTACCCATCATCACGCCTTGGTACTGACGTGGTGCCAGTTTGCCTATCATCGCATAACCGATAGGCGAAATCAGCAGTTCGGCGATACTTTGCAGGATGTAACTGATGAAAATCCATTTGAAAGCCACCATACCATTGCCAGCGGCGCTGGCTATGCCGATAGGAAGGACAAGGAAGCCAAGGCCGATAATGACCAGAGCGGCAGAGAACTGGCGTGGAATATCGATATTCCAGCCCTTGGCACGCAGCCTGTCGAACAGCATTGCCATCAGCGGGCCGCCAAACATGATGACGAAGCTATTGATATTTTGTATCCATTGCGGCGCCACTTCATAACCCCAGACCATGCGGTCTACATTGTTGACGGCAAATAGCTGCAAACCCATGGGGGCCATTTGATAAAGCGTCCAGAATACCAGTGAACCCAATGTCAGCAAAACATAGGCTGTCATGTTATTGCGCTCGCGGCGCTCTTTATGAATGATGGTCAGAAAAATAAAGATGACGGCAATGGCAACGCTGACAATCATAACCAGATTTCCAGTCATCGCTGCACGATGCAGCATGAATTCAACCAACGGCACCAAGCCAATCATAACCGCCAGACCGACCAGAAAACGTTTGCGGAACTGGCTGGCCGTAACATCCAGTAGCGTCGTATTCAAGTCACACAACCTGCGCCAGTTGGCTACTGACAGCACGATAGCCATGAAGTTACCTATGGTGGCAAAGATGAACAGGCTGGCATAGTCTTCCTGCAACTGGTAATAACCGGCAGCGGTGAAGCCGATGAAAAAGCCCAGGTTCATGCCTGCATAATTCCACAGGAATGCGCTTTCACGGCGGTTATCTTCTGGTTTGAAGCGCTGCGTCAGCATCAGGTTCAGACAAGTGACGTTCAAGCCACTGCCAGTCAGGAAAAAGGCCAGTCCCCAGTACAGTGTTGCTGAAGTGCCGGCAGAAATAGTCGCGCAGCCTATCACTTGCAGGATCATGCCGCCGACAAACAGATTGCGGTTACTGATAAAACGACCTGCCAGATAGCCTCCAAACAAATGCAGACCATAATTGAAAGCGCCAAATACTCCCATAATGGCCGTGGCATCCTTGACAGTGAAACCCAGCTTCTTGGTTGCATACAGCACCAGCGTGGAATACAGGATGGCAAAGCCCAGGGTGGCGAAAATCTGTATGAAAAACAGTGCGCCTGCGCCTTCGGGGACGGCGGCCAATCTTTGCTTGATTGTGGACAAGGTGGGCTCCAGAGTTGTGGTCTGGCAGGCATTGTAATGCAAAGAAAAGCCGAAAACTGGACAATTTGTATAGATAATTTCTATCAAACAGGAATAAGGCAAAATCATGCGAAAATGACTCATTGATAGGTTTGCCTCACAGCCGAATAACAGGAAAACATACGAAGCAATGGACAGCATAGATCTCGAAGTACTCAAGACCTGCGACGCCTGGATCAAGGCAGGGCAGTCCTGCGAACTGGTCACCGTCATCAAGACCTGGGGTTCCAGTCCAAGGCCGGAAGGCGCGACACTGGCTATAGCAGGCAACGGACAGGTAGTAGGTTCTGTCTCCGGCGGTTGCATAGAAGACGACTTGATAGAAAGAGTGCAGCGCGAAGGCATGCAGCGGCACTTGCCAGAAATCGTCACCTATGGGATTACTGCCGATGAAGCGCACCGTTTTGGCCTGCCCTGTGGTGGCACGATACAACTGGCGATAGAGCCATTGTCAGCGCGCAGCCAGCTCGATGCCTTGTTGCAGGGTTTGCAAAGACATGAATTGCTGGCCAGACGGCTGGATTTGCGAACAGGGGGAGTGACACTCGCAAAGGCAGATCCGGGCCAGCAATTACAGATTAGCGATGAAGCTTTAACTACCGTGCACGGTCCGCGCTGGCGCTTGCTCATCATCGGGGCGGGGCAGTTGTCGCGCTTTTTAGCCAGCATTGCGGTGGGCATGGATTACCAGGTTACCGTCTGCGACCCGCGTGAAGAATACCGCAGTGGCTGGCAAGTCGAGGGCGTGCAACTGGTGCATGTAATGCCCGACGACCTGGTATTGGACATGCAGCTCGATAGCCATAGTGCCGTGGTCGCCCTGACGCATGATCCCAAACTTGACGATCTGGCGCTGATGGAAGCCTTGAAGTCAGATGCTTTTTATGTTGGTGCGATAGGCTCGCGTATCAATAACGCCAAGCGCAGGGAGAGATTAAAGGAGTTTGATCTCAACGACGAGCAACTGGCAAAACTCCATGGCCCCGTAGGTTTGTATATAGGCAGTAAGACCCCGGCAGAGATTGCCATTTCCATACTAGCGGAACTGACTGCTGTGAAGAACCATATTTCATTGCCAAATGAAGTAAGCGTAGAGCACGCCAAGTCTTTGCTTGCCTGAAAATCAAGGTGCGCTGTTTCCATCTGCATGTAGGAAGCCATAAAGATGTATTTACAATATATTTTTATGGGTTTATGATGTTACTGAAAATCAATGCAGACCGATTTTTATTTTAACGTCATTCCAAATTTCGATCTTTAAGATGTATTTAATATACATATTATTGGTAATTCACATCATGCAAAGGCAAAACATGTTAGACCAAACAAGCAGAGATCTAGTAAAAGCCACCGTGCCTGTTCTAAAAGAGCATGGCATCACGCTGACACGTCATTTTTACGCGCGCATGTTTGCGCATAATCCTGAGCTTAAACCTGTATTCAATCAGGGTAACCAGCAATCGGGCGGTCAGCAACAGGCGCTGGCGATGGCCGTGCTCGCTTATGCTGAGCATATTGATGACCCCATGGTTTTGCTGCCGGTATTGACTTTGGTGGCCAACAAGCATGTCAGTGTAGGGATCAGGGCAGAGCATTACCCTATAGTCGGTCGGCATTTGCTGGCTTCGATAAAGGAAGTCCTGGGGACTGCTGCCAGTGACGACTTGATTGCTGCCTGGGCAGCAGCCTATGGTCAACTGGCCGACGTATTGACTGGCTTGGAAAACGACATTTATGGTCGGGCCGCACTGACCGAGGGAGGGTGGACAGGCTGGCGAGCATTCAAGGTCAGCGAGAAGGTCGTTGAAAGTGAAGAGATCACTTCTTTTTATCTGCAACCGGCAGATGGCGGCAAAGTGCCAGTTTACAGACCAGGCCAGTACATTACCGTCAAGGTCTTTGTCCCAGTAATGGGCATGATGCAGCCGCGCCAGTACAGCCTGTCCGCTGCTCCGGGTAATGCCTATCTCCGCATTTCGGTTAAACGCGAAGCACAATTGGCAGAAAAACCAGCAGGTATGGTGTCGAATGTCTTGCATCGTGACATCAATGAAGGCGATATCCTGGAAGTGGCTCCGCCGATGGGTGATTATTTCCTGCACGAAGATCGTGATACACCAGTAGTCTTAATTAGTGCCGGAGTTGGTCTGACACCCAAGCTGTCCATGCTTGAGCATTTGACTGCGCGGAAGTCAGGCAGGGAGATACGTTTCCTGCATGCCTGTCGTCATGGCGGAGTGCATGCATTCAAGCACAGGGTGCGCGAACTGGCAAAAATGCATCCTCAGGTAAAATCCACGGTGTACTACGAAACCCCGCGTGCCAGTGATCAAAAAAAAATCGACTACGATTACACGGGTCGACTAGACTTGGACAAAATCGCCGATCAGGTGATTATGCCGCAAGCTGATTACTATGTTTGTGGACCACATGCCTTCATGCAGGCGCAAGTTGCCAGTCTGAAGTCGCTGGGAGTTGATGCCAGCCGCATACACAAGGAGGCATTTGGCAGCGGTGGTTTTGCCGATTGATGCTGGAATTTGCCAGACAGGTGCAGGCAAGGGCGTGCACCTGAATGAAGAAGAGAATACATAATGCAATTGACGCACTTCACTGACCTGGGCTTACGTGTCCTGATGTACCTGAGTCACCAGCACGGGGAAGCTCCGGTCACGATTACGGAAATTGCCGGCAAGTTTGAGATTTCGCGCAATCATCTGGTCAAGGTCGTCCATTTCCTGGGGCAGCAAGGCTGGATCAGGACGACCAGAGGTAAGGGCGGTGGCCTGGCTCTGGCGCAGCCGACATCAAGCTATCGACTTGGCAGCATCATAAACACCCTGGAAGGCGGGACTGCCTTGATAGACTGTGCCGCGCCGCCTTGTGCTTTGCGCGGCAATTGTCAGTTGAAATCCATACTCGACATTGCCCTTGCGGGTTTTTACAGGCAGCTTGACCTTTATACGCTTAGCGATGTAGTGGCAGGCAAGACGCATGAGGCCATCGTCATGCTGCACCAGATAGGCATGAGCAGAATCCAGTAGCTGGCTGTATCGTCAAAAATTGCTGTATCTGTGATTATTTTTGCCTGGGAATTATGTCAGCATGGTGGTGAAGTTTTATTTTTTACCGCAAATAATGAAGTGAGCCGTCATGCGCCAATATGCATTTAGAATAGTCAACGTTTTTGCTGGGCAAACCTTGGCAGGTAACCCATTGTGTGTTTTTGAAAATGCCAGCGGTATGTCTGATGAAGAAATGCAGGCCCTGGCATTGCAATTCAATTTGTCTGAAACGACCTTCATCCTGCCTTCCGAAGTTGCTACAGCCAGAATGCGCATATTTACGCCAGATACAGAAATGGCTTTTGCCGGCCACCCTAGCCTGGGCAGTGCCCATGTTGTGTCCGTCTTAAATCAGGGACGGCAGCATTTGAACCTGGAATGCAAGGGCGGTATCATCCCCTTGATATTCAATGACAATCGCTGGACCTTGACCACCCCGACCAAACCCGGGCCGCATGTGCAAGCCAGCAATCTGGCCATTGGCGACGTTGCTGCCATGTTGGGGCTGGACGAGGATGATATATTGTCTGTGCCGGTATGGGTGAACACGGGTAGCCAGCAATTGCTGGTGCCGCTCAAATCCTCAGCGGCCGTGGGGCGAGCGCAGCCAGATGCGGCGAAACTGTCCCTTTGGCCCGCCAATCAACTGGGGCGTAAGTCTGCCTATGTATTTGCACCGGATGCCACAAATGATGTCGGAACTGGACGCAGCGAGATAAAAGTGCGCTATTTCTTCGCCAGACAAGGGGGAGGTTTTGCCGAAGACCCGGGTACTGGTTCTGCCTGTGCCAACCTGGGGGCCTGGTTGGTAGAGCAGGGTCATGCACTGCCAGCCAGTCTGGTGGTCAACCAGGGTGAATATGTCAGGCGGCCATGTCAGCTTTATCTTGATATTGATGTTGACAAAAAAATACATGTAGGTGGCAATGTAATAGAAATCGCGCAAGGGACGCTGCAAATTTAGGTCCCTTTGACTGAACTTGTCAGGTATCTGGCGCATGTCACTCAATGGATGCATCATAAATCCTTGATAAATCGACAGAATGCACAGGAAGAAAGGGCGTAAATCCTTTAAAATAGCGACTTCATTCATTTGCACTGAAAAACCAGCGGCCCGACGTTCTTGTGTCTTTGGCCCGGTTCAGGATATTCCCCTATGAGCATGTCTACTACCCAGGAAATCGTTGCCGAATTGCGCGCTGGCCGCATGGTGATACTGGTTGATGAAGAAGATAGAGAAAACGAAGGCGACTTGATCATGGCCGCCGAGTTTGTCACTCCAGAAGCCATCAATTTCATGGCCAAGTTTGGCCGTGGCCTGATTTGCCTGACTCTGACAGAAGAGCGTTGTGACCAGTTGAACCTGGCCATGATGACAAGCCGCAACGGCACTTCTTTTGGCACCAACTTCACCGTATCAATAGAAGCGGCTGAAGGAGTAACCACTGGCATTTCCGCTGCAGACCGCGCCCGCACGGTACAAGTTGCTGTTGACAAGAAGTCCACTGCTGCTGACATCGTCCAGCCTGGTCATATTTTCCCTCTGAAGGCGCAAAGAGGCGGTGTCCTCATGCGTGCAGGTCATACTGAGGCCGGTTGCGACCTGGCAGAGTTGGCAGGACTGACCCCGGCATCAGTGATTTGCGAAATCATGAAGGACGACGGCACCATGGCTCGATTGCCTGATCTGATCGAGTTCGCCCAAGAACATGATATGAAGATAGGGACGATTGCCGACCTGATTCATTACCGTAGCCAGACAGAGAGCATCGTTGATCGTGTGGCCGAACGTGAAATGCATACCGTGCATGGCAGCTTCAAGGCGCTGGTTTATCGCGATAAGCCTAGTGGCTCCGCCCACTTGGCGCTGGTACATGGCGATATCACCCGCGAAAAAGAAGCACTGGTGCGTGTGCATCAGCCGGTATCCATCATTGATTTACTGGAAAGCCAGGCCACTACGCATTCATGGAATGTCGCTGCGGCTATGGCGGCTATCAAGAAATCGGAATCCGGCGTGATCGTCTTGCTCAATTGCGAAGAAACTGCCGAGCAGATGTTTGACCAGTTCAAAGCACTCGATACGCCAGAAACCAGGCCAACAGGCCGTGCTGCACGCATGGACTTGCGCAATTACGGCATAGGTGCACAGATTTTGAAAGATGTTGGCGTGGGCAAGATGAAATTGCTGGCCAATCCACGTAAGATGCCGTCCATGACAGGATTTAATCTCGAAGTTGTTGGTTATCTCGATAAGCCGTGCGCAGACAAATAATGATGGGAGTGCCGGACTGTAGCAGAGTCGCCAGCGGTCTTTTTTGTGTACTTCCACCACTCACATTACATCAGGCGCGAAAAGCGCAAGAAAGAATATTATGACAGTTGGACATTACGAAGCAAATCTGGATGGCGCAGGCGTACGCGTAGGTATCGTACAGGCGCGTTTCAATGACAATATCGGCAAGGGCTTGCTGGATGCTTGCCTGGCTGAATTGTCACTGCTGGGTGTACTCAATGAAGACATTCTGCACGTCACAGTGCCGGGCGCACTGGAAGTGCCGCTGGCTTTGCAAAAACTGGCAGAGACCAATCAATTCGATGCCCTGATCGCTCTGGGCGCAGTTATCCGTGGTGAAACCTACCACTTTGAACTGGTGTCGAATGAATCTGGCGCAGGCATCACCCGCGTTGGCCTGGACGCCGGAATCCCTATCGCCAATGCCATCCTGACCACAGAGAATGACGAACAGGCCGAAGTGCGCATGCAGGAAAAAGGCCGTGATGCCGCCCGCGTTGCCGTAGAAATGGCCAACCTGACTCTGGCCCTCGAAGAATTGGCAGAAGCCACAGAAGATGTGCACTATGATGCCTGATCGTCTTGTCCAGGCTTGAGCTTGAATTTAAGCCTGAACCATGATCACCCAGTTTTAAATTAGGTAAGTTAAGTAAGATACGGTAAGAGAAGATATGAATAATAAAACACTACACGCCAATCCCAGCAAGAACCGTTCGCCACGCCACCGTGCGCGCGAATTTGCCTTGCAGGGCATGTACCAATGGCTGCTGAATAATGAAGATTCTGGTGCAATTGAAGCCCATATCCGTGAAGCTCACGGTTTTGAGAAGGCGGACAGAGAACATTTTGATTCCCTGTTGCACGGTGCTATCAAACAATCCATAGAATTGCGCCAGCAAATTGCTCCCCTGATCGATCGTACCATTGCTGAATTGTCACCGATCGAGCATGCCGCCTTGCTGATTGGTGCCTATGAATTGAAGAATCACATAGAAATCCCTTACCGCGTTGTTATCAATGAAGCGGTCGAACTGACCAAGTCCTTTGGTGGTCTGGATGGTCACAAGTATGTCAATGGTGTACTCGACAAACTGGCAGCAAAGCTGCGTGCGACTGAGGTTGCAGCAGGTAAGTAAGGTACTGACCAAGTTACTGACCATATTTGTAAAAGTATCTACCGCCTTATTTTGAAAGATAAATAAGGCGGTTTTTTTCAGCCTGTGTTTTTAGGAAGTGCCATGCATCAAAATCTCGCAGCAAGACTGGACAATATCGCCCCTTTCCATGTGATGGAACTCATGAAGATGGCGGCAGAACTGGAAAAGCAGGGCCGTCATCTGATACATATGGGCATAGGCGAGCCAGATTTTACTGCGCCGCAAGCAGTGATTGATGCTGCGACGAAAGCAATGGCAGCCGGGCGTTTGCAATATACCTCGGCTCTGGGTTTGCCAGCATTGCGTGCAGCGATATCACAGCATTACCTTGATGTGTTTGGTCTCAACGTGCCTGCTTCCCGCATTATCGTGACAGCTGGTGCATCGGCAGCCTTGTTGCTAGCTTGTGCTGCCCTGGTCGAGCCGGGCAGGGAAGTGCTGATGCCTGATCCTTGCTATCCCTGCAACCGCCATTTTGTTGCGGCATTCGAGGGCAGGGCAAAACTCATCGCCAGCGGGCCGGATCATCGCTTTCAACTGACTGAAGAAATCGTCCGCCAACAATGGGATGAACGCAGCAGTGGTGTCTTGCTGGCTTCGCCATCGAATCCTACCGGCACTTCCATAGAGCATGAAGAACTGGGCAAGATTGTCGATACAGTAAAAGAGTTGGGCGGCTTTAGCATCGTTGATGAGATTTATCAGGGACTGACCTATGACGGGTCGCCATTTTCTGCCTTGTCGCTAGATGAAGATGTTGTCGTTATCAATAGCTTCAGCAAGTATTTCAATATGACAGGCTGGCGTCTTGGCTGGCTGGTGGTGCCTGAGCGAATTGTTCCTGCAATGGAAAAGCTGGCGCAAAACCTGTTCATTTGCCCATCTTCGATTGCCCAGTATGCGGCCCTGGCTTGCTTTGAGCCTGCGACTATTGCCATTTATGAAGAGCGCAAGGCAGAATTCAAGCGTCGCCGCGACTATATCGTGCCTGCATTGCGCGAACTGGGTTTTGGTATTCCTGTCATGCCTGATGGCGCGTTTTATGTGTATGCGGATTGTTCCAGATTCACTGACGATGCAGATACTTTTGCTAAACAGGTATTGAATGAAGCAGGTGTAGTGATCGTACCTGGCCTGGATTTTGGCCCGGCGACGGCGACATCTTATGTGCGGCTGTCGTATGCCAATTCATTTGAGAATTTGCAAGAGGCTGTTGCCAGGCTGAAGAAATTTCTGGCTAACAGATAGTCGCAGCCTGTAAGAAAAAAAGCCGCCTGATTTTGATCAGGCGGCTTTTTTATCTGCGATCAGGTTTACAGTGCTGCAACCTGGTCTTTGTTCGCTTCTATTGTTGCTTTGGCTTCAGTAGTTTCAGGCTTTGCTACTGGCGCTGTCTCAATTGGGCGGGCTTGCACAGGTGCAGGTGCACTAAAGAAGGTTGGTACATTTTTACCAGCGGATACATCTTTCAGTCGCTTGTATTCATTCAATACACGAGCGCCATAACCAGAGTCATTGTCGGCATCGGCTGCGCCTACATACATCTTCAGACCGGCTTCAACAGAACCCCCGCGAGTGACATAGTCTTTCAGGATCAGGGCACCAACACGGATATTGGCAACCGGGTTCAAGGCAGCTTTGACGCCACCAAGGTCCTGGAACTTGTCGTGATGTACTTTGGACATGACTTGCATCAAGCCTTGCGCTCCTACCGGGCTTTCCGCAAAAGGATTCAAACCTGATTCTATCGCCATGACAGACAGAATCAACAAGGGATCAATCTTGATTTCTTTTGCGGTCAGGTAGGCGGCGGATACCAGCATATTGGTTGCATCAGTAGCCACACGGTAGCGTTTGGCCAGCCAGGTAGTTACCCATTGTTGCTGACGGGTGTTGCCCAGTATTTTTGCTTCTTCTTCAGATGCTTGCAAATTCGCGTCAGAATTGATCTGGCCGGGTGCTTTCATCAAATGTGCAAGATCAGGTGCTGGTACAGTCGCTACTGCTTCTGCTGGCGTTTCTTCGTCAACTTCAGCATAGGGGGACAAATCTTTGAATTTGTCAGTGAGTTCGGGTTTGACAAACATCATGACCAGAACTGTCATAGCGATGACGCCAGCGAGTGTGAGTAGGTTGCGCAGGGTGGTGAATAAACCACTGCTTGTATCACGCGCTACCATGGAGAGCGCTTTGCGCGTATCCGTTGAAGAAAAATTACTTTGTTGTACAGCTAAAATAAAACGTTGAAACATGTTACCTCCTGAATTTTCGCGACGCGACATCCACCTTTATTCAAAGTCAAATGCAAACAGCTAATCTACGAATCAGAAACATCGTCTTCGTCACAAGTGTGATCGCAAGACGCCGGAGTCGTTTGTCAAATCAGATCAGTCAGATCTGGTCATGGTGTGTCCAGTGACAAACAACTATTTTCGGGTTAAGGCAGACGCCTTTTGAAAACAATCCTTACAATGTTATGTTGGGGCCCGATCCCCGTGAATGATGTTACCGTGTGGCGAAACTTTCTTTGCATCGAAAGTGGCGGAAGTCATTAACCTCTTCATCAAGTTGGGCGAATTGTAGGGGCGGTTTTATATCAAGTCAACACTATCAAATGAAAAATTGATTACTTTTATGTCTAATGAATTGTGCTGCGATGCAGCAAAGTTGAATAAAATCAAGCACTTGGCAGAATTTGCTAGTGCGACTAGTGCAGAGATACGAAAAAGCGAAAAATGATGAAATATTCTGATTTGAGAGATTTTATTTCTCAACTGCAAGAAAAAGGCGAACTAAAACAGGTGGACTTGCCTGTTTCGCCACATTTGGAAATGACAGAGATTTGCGACCGCACTTTGCGTGCCGAAGGTCCGGCTCTTTTATTTACCAAACCTGTTGGACATACCATACCAGTGCTGGGTAATTTATTTGGCTCGACACGCCGCGTTGCACTTGGCATGGGTGCAGAAAACCTGAGCGAATTGCGGCAGATAGGCCATGTATTATCAGCGCTAAAAGAACCAGAACCCCCCAAGGGTTTTAAAGAGATGCTGGGCCTGGGATCGTTGGTGAAAGCTGTCTGGGACATGTCACCCAAAGAACTGCGTGGTGCTAAATGTCAGGAAATAGTCTGGGAAGGTAATGACGTTGATCTTGCTCGTTTACCCATCCAGCATTGCTGGCCTGGCGACGTCGCACCTTTGATCACCTGGGGCCTGGTCATTACCAAAGGCCCCAATAAGAAACGCCAGAATCTGGGTATCTATAGACAGCAAGTATTGGGTCGCAATAAAGTCATTATGCGCTGGCTGGCACATCGTGGCGGTGCGCTGGATTTTCGTGAACATGGCATCGTCAATAAGGGCAAACCTTATCCCATCGCCGTTGCACTTGGTGCAGATCCGGCCACTATATTAGGTGCAGTAACACCAGTGCCAGACAGTTTATCTGAATACCAGTTTGCCGGTCTCTTGCGTGGCAGTCGTACTGAATTGGTGAAGGCGATCGGTAGCGAATTGCGCATACCCGCATCAGCAGAAATTGTGCTGGAAGGGCATATTTATCCAGATGAAAATCATCCTAGCGGCTATGAACATGCGCTGGAAGGTCCCTATGGCGATCACACCGGTTATTACAACGAGAAAGACTGGTTCCCGGTCTTCACCATAGACCGTATCACCATGCGCCGCGATCCTATTTACCACTCTACGTATACAGGTAAGCCGCCAGATGAGCCAGCGATACTTGGTGTGGCGCTGAACGAAGTTTTTATCCCATTATTGCAAAAACAGTTCAGTGAAATTACCGACTTCTACCTCCCTCCGGAAGGTTGTAGTTATCGCATGGCCGTTGTGCAAATGAAAAAGGCCTATGCCGGTCATGCCAAGCGCGTCATGTTTGGTGTCTGGAGTTTTTTGCGGCAGTTCATGTACACCAAGTTCATCATCGTCGTCGATGAAGATGTCAATATCCGCGACTGGAAAGAAGTCATCTGGGCTATCACTACCCGAGTAGATCCCTTGCGCGATACAACGTTGGTCGACAATACGCCGATTGATTACCTGGACTTTGCTTCACCTGTCAGTGGCCTGGGTAGCAAGATGGGCATAGATGCGACCAATAAATGGCCTGGCGAGACCAGCCGTGAGTGGGGCACCACCATAGAAATGACGCCAGAAGTAAAGGCGAAAGTAGATCAAATCTGGCAAGAGCTGGGTTTGTAAATTACATCCTTGCAGTTATCAAATTTTTTGCATGTATATATATGAGTGTTTCCACAAATTGGGATTACCCGCAACCGTTCATGCGGTCAGTGAAGCCGCAGGGAAGTGATATCGATGGTTTGAATCACACTAACAATGCAGTCTATGTACGCTGGTGCGAAGAAGTCGCGTGGGGACATTCTGAAGCGTTGGGATTGAATCTGGCAGATTACCATCGCCTCGACCGCGCCATGGCGATCAGGCGTGGTGAATATGATTATGTCTTGCCAACCTTGCTCGGTGAATCGTTGACGCTGGCAACCTGGTTGTTTGCCAGCGACGGTAAACTCACCATGGACAGGCGTTTTCAATTGATACGTGATAGCGACGGTGCCACGGTACTCAGGGGGCGCTGGGATTTGGTATGCATAGAGCTTAGCAGTGGTCGCGCACGTCGCATGCCGGCAGAATTTTGCGACATCTATTTACCGGCAGTGGTTGCAGCAGTCTAACTTACGACTGTATGGACGTTGATAACTCCGCACGCCGGATGTAGAGTTTGGATGTGTTGGTGTCAGACTACGTTTTTTCCTTAAGGCGATCTCCCTCGCAAGACAGTGTGGTTTATTCAAGTACAATCAATCACCCACACTTATTGCTTCTCCCCATATGAAACGCCCGCGTTTTTTACCCGATAATATGACTTTGCTGTTGTTTGGTGTGGTCGCACTGGCCAGCCTGTTTCCTGCGCGCGGGGTGATCGCATCAGGCTTCGATCATTTGTCGGTAGGCATGATCGCATTGCTATTCTTCATGCACGGTGCCAAGTTGTCGCGCCAGGCTGTGCTGGCCGGCATTACCCATTGGCGTTTGCATTTGCTGGTCATGGTATGTACATTCGCCATCTTCCCTCTGATGGGTGTGGCCTTGAAGCCATTGCTCCTGTTTCTGGTGACGCCTGAATTATACATAGGCATACTTTTTCTATGTGTGTTGCCGTCAACGG
The DNA here is from genome assembly GCF_030683615.1 of Undibacterium sp. Lineage (NCBI taxonomy): Bacteria > Pseudomonadati > Pseudomonadota > Betaproteobacteria > Burkholderiales > Oxalobacteraceae > Undibacterium > Undibacterium sp. The sequence goes on along the minus strand of NZ_JAUXQE010000007.1, from coordinate 66,292 downwards.
TACAATCTTCAATCGCATTTACTTCAGTCGCCCGCGGTAATGTACCTGCGGCGGTCTGTAGTGCCTCGGCCAGTAATATGTTGGGGATATTCCTGACGCCTTTGCTGGTCAGCCTGCTTGTGGTCGCACATGGTGAGACTCATTCCTCACTGGACGCGATGTTGAAAATTGTTTATCAATTATTATTGCCGTTTGTCGCGGGACAGATTGCCAGGCCCTGGTTGCTGGCCTGGCTGGAAAAATATGCCGGCACGCTGAAGATGGTGGACCAGAGTTCGATTTTGCTGGTCGTATATGTTGCTTTCAGTGAGGCAGTCGTGCAAGGCTTATGGCAACAACTACCGCCTTTGATGCTGGCAAGTTTATTGGGCATCAGCGCCCTGATGCTGGCAATTATCATGGTATTGACGACTGTCATCAGCCGCCGTTTGGGATTTAGCAAGGAAGATGAAATCACCATCGTATTTTGCGGCTCCAAGAAAAGTCTGGCCAGTGGTGTACCCATGGCCAAAGTTTTATTTGCCAGCCATGCTGTTGGTATGGTCTTATTGCCATTAATGTTGTTTCATCAGTTACAGTTAATGGTCTGTGCCATCATGGCGCAACATTACGCCAAAAGATAAGGAGTCAGACATGCCTCGTTTTGCTGCCAATCTCAGCATGATGTATACCGAGTTTGCTTTTCCTGAGCGTTTTGCCGCTGCAGCGAAAGATGGTTTCAAGGCGGTTGAATATTTGTTCCCTTATGAATACCCGGCCACAGAGTTGCGTGATTTGTTGAATGCACATGGATTGGAGCAAGTCCTGTTCAATACAGCCCCCGGCAACTGGGCGTTGGGAGAGCGCGGGATTGCCTCCTTGCCCGGTCGTGAAGAAGAATTCAAGCAAGCCTTCAGTACCTCGCTTGACTATGCACGAGTGTTGGGTAACCGTCATTTGCATGTCATGGCTGGATTGATACAGCCTGAACAAGACAGGGAAAAGCACAGGGCTGTGTATTTGCGTAATCTTGCCTATGCTGCCTTGCTGGCTGCAAGGGAGGGCATTACTATAGTTATTGAACCCATTAATACCCGTGACATACCCGGTTATTTTTTGAACAGGCAAGATGAGGCGCAAGAGATTTGCCTGGAGATAGGCGTAGAGAATTTGCGTGTGCAATTTGACATCTATCATTGCCAGATAGTCGAGGGTGATGTCGCGACCAAGTTGCGCCGCGATATGTCGCGCCTGCATGCTGGTATTGGCCATATACAGATAGCTGGTGTGCCGGATAGACATGAACCTGATCTTGGGGAAGTGAATTACCCTTATCTATTTGATTTGATTGATGAACTTGGCTATCAGGGCTGGATAGGCTGTGAGTATAGGCCACGTGCGGGCACTTCAGAGGGCTTATCCTGGGTATGGCCCTGGTTGAAATGAATTTGTAGCTTAATAAAAAAGCAGTCATCACGACTGCTTTTTGTATATCAGAAAGAACGCCGGATTCTTATTCTTCGCCTACCTGCAATATCAGCTTGCCAAAGTTTTTGCCTTCAAACAGCATCATCAGGGTATCAGGGAAGGTTTCTATGCCCTTGACGATATCTTCACGAGTCTGGAATTTTCCTTCAGCCATCCATTTACCCATTTCAGCGACTGCTTCACCGTAACGGGCAGCGTAGTCAAATACCACGATACCTTCCATGCGGGCGCGGTTCACCAGCAGCGACAGGTAGTTGGCCGGGCCTTTGACTGGTGTAGTGTTGTTGTACTGTGAGATTGCACCGCAAATAATGATGCGTGCTTTCAGATTGATACGGGTAAGTACGGTGTCAAGAATATCACCGCCGACATTATCAAAATAAATATCTACGCCATTCGGGCAGTGTTCTTTCAAGCCATCTTTGACTGAGCCTGACTTGTAGTCTATACAGGCATCAAAGCCCAGTTCATTGACGACGAAATCGCATTTATCCTTGCCACCGGCAATACCAACGACGCGGCAACCTTTTTGTTTGGCGACCTGGCCTACAGTCTGGCCAACTGCACCGGCTGCGCCGGATACCACCACTGTTTCACCTGTTTTTGGCTGACCAACATCGAGCAAGCCAAAATAAGCTGTCATACCAGGCATGCCCAGCGCATTCATGAATTTTGGCAGAGGGGCGAGTTTTGGGTTGACCTTGTAAAAGCCCGCCGTTTTGTCATCTGCCGCACCTACCCAGTATTGCTGCACACCTGTGCCACCAGAGACATAATCACCGACAGCAAATTTTGGGGACTTGGAAGCAATCACCTTACCTATGCCACCAGCACGCATGACTTCATTGATGGCAACCGGGCGGATGTAAGACTTGCCTTCATTCATCCAGCCGCGCATAGCCGGGTCCAGCGAGATATAGATGGTTTGTACGATGATTTCACCGTCTGTGATATCACGTACTTCTTCTGTCGTAAAGTTCCAGTCGCTATGCTTGGGGTTGCCGACAGGGCGAGCGGCGAGGCGGTATTGTTGATTGCTGAGTGTGCTCATGTTGTCTCCAGAATGTTGTACTTGGGTTGCTGCTGTCTGAACCAATTTTTTTTGGGTGGGGCTACCAGAAGAACGACTATACACTAATTAGAACGATCGTGCTTTTTGTTATGATTATTTAATTGAAGCCGGATTCTATGAATTATGCGACTGATCATGCGACAATACGCGGTTAATTTTTAAGCTTTGCAATCAATTCAACGAATTTAATTTGTTTCTGGCCATGGAAAACAGTAAATCCTGGCCTATACACAGACATCATGAGCATACGACCAGAATATATCCTGACTTTATCCTGTCCCGATCAGCGCGGCATTGTGCATAGCGTATCGGGCTTCCTGGCCAACCATGGCTGTAATATTATCGATTCTGCCCAGTTTGGCGATGCACAATCTGCAACTTTTTTCATGCGCGTGCATTTTGCGGTAGAAGATTCCAGCGTCAGCGACAGTGCCTTGCGTGAAGAATTTGCAGCTTTGGGTGCGAATATGCAAATGAACTGGCAATTGCATGATGCCCATCACAAGCCACGCGTGATGCTGATGGTATCCAAAATTGGCCATTGCCTGAATGATTTGCTGTTCCGCTACAAGAGCGGTCTGCTGCCTGTAGAAATCAAGGCCATCGTCTCGAACCATACCGACTTTTATCAACTGGCGGCCAGCTACAATATTCCTTTCCACCATCTGCCACTGGCAGCGGGTGCACCGGCAGAAGCCAAGCAGGCGCAGGAGCAAAAGGTATTGGATATTGTTGCCAGCAATGATATTGAACTGGTGGTTCTGGCGCGCTACATGCAGATATTGTCGCCGCAACTATGTGATGCCCTGAAAGGCAAGGCGATTAATATCCACCATTCTTTCCTGCCCAGCTTCAAGGGGGCAAAACCTTATTATCAGGCGCATGAACGTGGCGTCAAACTGATAGGTGCTACCGCTCATTTTGTGACTGGTGATCTGGACGAAGGCCCGATTATTGAACAGGATGTGGAGCGCGTCGATCATTCCATGGAACCGGAAACACTGACAGCCATAGGCCGCGACGTTGAATGCGTGGTATTGGCACGTGCCGTCAAATGCTTTGTTGAACATCGCATTTTGTTGAATGGTCATAAAACGGTGGTGTTCAAATAATGGCACTCAAATCCATCATTTATAAAGCCGACTTGAATATCTCTGATATGGACCGCGGCTATTACGCCGACCATAGTCTGACGATTGCCCGTCATCCATCTGAGACCGATGAGCGCATGATGATACGTGTGCTGGCTTTCGCCATCCATGCGGCTGAACGCCTGGAATTTGGTAAAGGCATATCCGATACAGAAGAGCCTGATATCTGGCTCAAGGATTACACCGACGCCATACAGCTGTGGATAGAAGTGGGCCAGCCGGACGACCGACGTTTGTTAAAGGCTTGCGGCCGTTCAGAGCAAGTCATCGTCTACAGTTTTGCCAGTGCCAGTGATATCTGGTGGAAGGCAATGAATAGCCGCCTTGATCGTGCCAAGAATTTGCGCGTCATGAACGTGCCTTCAGAGCAAAGCCAGGCACTGGAAAAACTCGCGCAACGCAATATGCAATTACAATGCACGATACAGGATGGACAAATCTGGATGTCAGCTGGAGACGCCTCCGTGCAAATTGACCTGGAAACGCTGAAAGATTTTGCCTAATTTTTTGGGCCAGAGATCCGCTCTGCCTCTGCCCAGTGCATGGGTGCAGGCAGTACAGTTGCACTGAATTCCAGATGTAAGACTCTACGCTGGTCAGCTTTCATAGCTTTTTCAGAGGCATGTAAGAGCAGGGGTTTAATCAGCAAAACATCGCCTGCCAGCATGGTGCAAATGTGCATGTCAGCCTCTGTCGCGTTTTCCATATAAATATCCAGTTGCGTTCCTTTGAGTTTGCCGTGGCGATGACTGCCAGCCAGCACTTTCAATGCAGCATTCTCATGATTGGCGGCATCCATGGCGATGCGCAATGTCAGCATCTTATCCAGCACATCAGTTGGTGGTTCGACATGATGTGCGCCATTTTTTAGCGTCCATTTGCTATATCCAGCCAGCTCTACTTTTTGATTCACGCAAATAGTCATATCCTGATGCCACGGAACCAACCAGTTATGCGCCGCATTTTTATTGAAGAACAGGCTGCGCACCGGTTTTGCTGCAGATATTCCGGCAGCATCCAGGACTGATTGAATTTTCTGCCATGGCGCAGTGACTGAGCTATATTTGGTTTGGCTTGCAAAACTTGGCGCACGCCGTATTCATTGGTGATGGACTGACATGCTTGCTCTAGTTTGCTCAGTTCAGCTTGCTCAAGAAACCCACGCAAGATAACAAAACCCTGGCTAGCCAGGGTTGCTGCGATGCTTTGATCGATGCCTATTGTCTCGTTCATTTTCCCTGCAAGACTTTTTTTAGCCACTGACTGATGTCAGTAAGCTCTTCTTTGCAGACTTGATGTGCCATCAGATATTCATGCCAGTCTACCTGGTAGCCTGCTGCCAGTAAAAGATCGCGCGATTCTTTGGCGCGCTGAATTTGAATAACGTCGTCCACTTGGCCGTGCGCCTGAAAGATGGGTGTTCCGGTATTCGCTTCGTGGCGTTCTTCTGCAAGCAAATTACGCAGTGGCAGATAGCCTGACAGGCAGAGCAAACCTGCCAGTTTTTCAGGGTACCGCAGGCCGGTTTGCAAGGTCATGGCGCAGCCTTGCGAGAAACCCGCGAGAATAATGTGATCTGATGGAATGCCGCGCGCATTTTCTCTGGCAATCAATTGTTCAATGCGCTTTTGTGATGCGCGCAAGCCGTTTTCATCTTCACGTGCAGCCAAGTCTTTACCAAGAATGTCATACCATGCGCGCATGACATAACGATCGTAAAAAGTGATAGGCATCGTCGGCGCAGTTGGGAAGACAAACCGTATGCCAGGGCAGTTTTGCAAATCGAGTTCCCTGACTATCGACAGAAAATCATTGCCGTCAGCACCCAGGCCATGCATCCAGATGATGGAAACGCTAGGGTTCGGTGCAGTTTCTCTTTCTACAGTCGCTAAAATGTCTTGAGTCATGATGGTCTTCGGGAGGATGAAAAATAAGTAGTCAGTTTGACTGTTAGCACCAGGAAGCTGCACGGTAGCCAGACTGTCAATAATTCAGATTGTATGACACGCCAGCCACGCTCAGTCAGAAAGCGACTTAGGCCGATTGGCGAGACTTTGATGAATTGCCAGGGGAAGAAATAACGTTCCTCCGTGAGCGGCCAGAAAAATCCTACACCTTCGCCACCTGTCGTTAGTGCATCCAGCAGGCCGTGTGAGATGGTGGCGAAGGCAATGAACAGCCAGCAAACTAGGACAGAACTACGCAAGCGAGTATGAAAGATGCTGGCGAGGCTGGCGACCAGCATGGCAAACACGATGGAGTGGCTGAAGCCACGGTGACCAAAGGCCGATTCATAGGCAATGCCGAGTTTGAACGCAATGACATCCAAATCAGGCAAGATCGCCGCCAGCATGCCGGCTATTACAAGAGGCCAAGGCAGCCGTTTCTGACCCAGGATCAGACCCACAGTAAGTGGCACAACAGGATGCGTCAGTATGGTCGCCATCGCAATCGGGGTTTGCCGTTCAGGCAGATGGACTTTTGACGCGTATCGCGTTCTTAGGGCGGAAAACCTTGCAGATACTGTCATCCGTCTCTATATACGGTCCGCCTATCAAGTCTATGCAATAGGGTACTGCCGCAAAAATGCCAGCAACGACTTGTTTGCCTTCTGCATTCTTCAAGCCCTCCAGGGTTTCCTTGATTGATTTGGGTTGGCCTGGCAGATTCAAAATCAATGCAGCGTGATTTGCTGTTTCGCGTACCACGGCAACCTGGCGTGACAGGATGGCAGTCGGTACAAACTGTAGACTTATCTGGCGCATCTGTTCGCCAAAACCTGGCATTTCCTTTGTCGCGACTGCCAGCGTGGCTTCTGGCGTGACATCGCGTCGGGATGGACCTGTGCCACCCGTGGTGATGACAAGGTGGCATTGCTCTTCATCCACCAGGGCAATCAAAGCCTGTTCTATAGCTGCGCGTTCATCCGGGATCAGGCGTGTCACCATTTCCCAAGGGCTGGCGAGAGCCTTGCCAAACCATTCCTGCAAGGCGGGCAAGCCCTGGTCTTGATAAATGCCGGCAGAGGCGCGGTCTGAGATTGATACCAGGCCTATCTTGAGTTTTTCGCCATTTGCTACCGTCATTTGTTCGGACTCACTTGTCATCAAACTCATCGTCTTCTTCATCCAGGTCTGCGTCATTCGCTTCGTCCGCATTGGCTGCAGCCTTGGATTTTTGCAAATCTTTCAAAATCTGGAAGATTTCACGATAAGCCTTGGGCGGCTTGTTCTCTGCCTGTTCTTTACGGGCATTGCGTATCATGGTGCGTAATTGCTGTACGTCGAGTTGAGGGTGTTCTGCCATCAGCTCTGTCAGGGCATTGTCATCTGCCAGCAATTTGTCGCGGCGGCGCTCCAGCGCATGCATGGCGGCAGTTTCAGACTTTGAAGCACCTTTCCAGCTGTCGATGGTTTTCTGGATTAGGGCAATTTCTGCTTCATCCAGAGTGCGCATTTTTTTGCCTACATATTGCATCTGGCGGCGGCGGCCTTCATGGTCCTTGATTTGCTGGCAAATCAGGATGGCTTCACGCACATCTTCTGGCATCGGTACGCGTTTGACGCGTTCGCGGGCCTGTTCTACCAATTCTTGCCCCAATTTCTGCAAGGCGGTCATTTCGCGCTTCAACTGGGATTTGGATGGGCGGTCGTATTCTGGTTCGAACTCACTGGACTGATAGCCACATGAGCCGCGATTTGGATTTGGCATAATTCTGCGCCTTTACTATTAACTTAATGAAACGGCTGCTATGATACCCTTTTTAGCTTGGAATTACCTAAAATCAAGCTTGGATTCACTCATAATTGACCCATATATGGTGTGAATCAAGGTAAATAATTAGGATATTTCCCTTTGGCCATTTGGTCATTTAGCACTGACATACATAGAACCCCATCCATGAGCAAACCAGTTTTTACCCATACCCAGGACCAGTTAAAGCAAATCGCGCAGGATATGTTGCGTTTCGCCCGTGAAAAAGGGGCATCGGATGCGGCAGTTGAAATCAGTGAGGGTGGTGGCCTGTCCATTAGCGTGCGCAAGGGCAAGATAGAGACCATAGAGCAAAACCGCGACAAGGGTATAGGCATTACCGTGTATATCGGTCAACGCCGTGGCAATGCCAGTACCTCAGATTTTTCTGAGCAAGCCCTGCGAGATTCTGTCGATGCAGCCTACAATATTGCCCGCTTTACTGCAGAAGATGATTGTGCTGGCTTGCCTGAAGCAGATCTGCTGGAAATGGCGCCGCGCGACCTCAAGATGTGCTACCCATGGCTTGTCACTGCCGAAGAGGCCATAGAACTGGCAAAACGCACTGAGGCAGCAGCTTTTGCCGTCGATAAGCGCATCACGAATAGCGAAGGTGCCAGCGTACACGCACAGCAATCACATTTTGTGGCGGCCAATTCGCGTGGGTTCATGGGTGGTTATCCTGTCTCACGTCACACGATCTCGGTCGCACCTATCGCTGGCAGAGGCGCAAAAATGCAAAGGGATGACTGGTATTCTTCCCATCGCAATGCCAAAAAACTGGCGGAGCCAGAAGCCATAGGCCGTTATGCTGCTGAACGCGCACTGGCCAAACTCAATGCCCGCAAGCTTGATACCCGAAAATGCCCGGTGTTGTTTGAGGCGCCGCTGGCTGCAGGCTTATTGGGTGCCTTGGTACAGGCCACTTCTGGTGGTGCCCTGTATCGCAAGTCCAGCTTCTTGCTGGATTCGCTGGGTACGAAAATTTTCCCTTCCCATATACAGGTGCAGGAAGATCCGCATGTTATCGGTGCAGTCGGCTCTTCACCTTTCGATGATGAAGGCGTCAAGACGCAAAAACGCAATATTGTCACGGATGGCGTCTTGCAAGGCTATTTCCTGTCTACTTATTCTGCCCGCAAACTGGGCATGCAAACTACCGGTAATGCCGGCGGGTCACATAACCTGTCCCTGACATCAAGTCTGACCAAGCGGGCCGACAACTTTGTTGGTATGCTCAAAAAAATGGGCACGGGCTTGCTGGTGACTGAGCTGATGGGGCAGGGTGTGAATTATGTGACTGGCGACTATTCGCGAGGTGCTTCTGGTTACTGGGTGGAAAATGGTGTAATTCAGTATGCGGTAGAAGAAATTACTATAGCTGGCAATATGCGCGAAATGTTTCAGCAAATTGCTGCTGTAGGTAGTGACAGCTTAATACGTGGTAGCAAGCAAACTGGGTCCATTCTTATCGAGAGTATGACAATAGCAGGTAGCTGACAGGCAACTTGTTAGTAAAAGCAATACACATGCCGGGCTGCGTCAATATATTTGATGCAGCCCGGTTTTTCGTCCGGGCTCTCAAGCTTTACCTGCTTCAGCAAGATTTGCGTACTCGTAACAATAACCGTTGTTATTCACCCTCAGTAAAAGTACTTAGGCTCTGCTTGGTGATATGAAACTTGGCATAGGTAGAGATTGCTGTTGAAGTATTCAAAAAACTACAATTTAGCAGTCCTGGTTTCTTGGAGTCCTTGCGAATGTTGCAATGCAATATAAACATTTATTGCTAGGCCAGGATTACGCCCATAGAATGATTTCGGTTTTTAGTAAATGACGTAAATGTCATTGATCAGTGTGCTGGCCGGGAGCAATTCAGGTCTTTATTCAAAATATCGGAGATAGTATGGAACGTCGTTCCTTTCTTAAAAAAGCCGCAGCAAGTGCTTCAGTTGGCGCTGCGGTCGCCGCACCAGCCTTGGCTGCGGATGCTTTGCCTACCCTTAATTGGCGTTTGACATCCAGTTTCCCTAAAAGTCTGGATACCATTTTTGGTGCATCCGAGGTTTTCGCTGCACGTGTCAAAGAATTGACTGATGGGAAGTTGAATATACGAGTGTTTTCTGCCGGTGAGATTGTGCCTGGCACTGCGGTCTTAGACGCCGTGCAAAATGGTACGGTGGAAATGGGGCATACTGCATCTTATTATTACTTTGGTAAAGACCCAACATTTGCATTTGATACAGCTGTACCATTTGGCCTGACTTCACGCCAACAAACTGCATGGATGCTGCATGGTAATGGCATGAAGTTGATGCGCGAATTTTTCGCTGAATACAATGTCGTGAATTTCCTGGGCGGAAATACTGGCACCCAAATGGGCGGCTGGTTCCGTAAAGAAATCAAGACGCCAGCAGATTTGAATGGCTTGAAATTTCGCGTCGGTGGCTTTGCTGGCCGCGTGCTGTCCAAACTGGGCACAGTGCCTCAACAGATTGCTGGTGGCGACATTTACCCTGCATTGGAAAAGGGCACGATAGATGCAGCAGAGTGGGTAGGTCCTTACGATGATGAAAAACTGGGCTTCAACAAGATTGCCAAGTTTTATTACTATCCCGGCTGGTGGGAAGGCGGTGCGCAATTGTCTTTCTACGTCAGCAAAAAAGAATGGGACAAGTTACCCAAGCAATATCAGGCAGCGATAGAGGCAGCTTCGCACGAAGCACATAACGATATGCAAGCCAAGTACGATGCCCGTAATCCGGCTGCTCTGGGGCGTTTGCTGGCGCAAAAGATTAATCTGAAACCTTTCCCACAGCCGGTCATGGATGCCTGCTTTAAAGCTGCTCAGGAAACTTTTTCAGAAGAAGTTGCAAAAAATCCTAAATTTGCCAAGGTTTATACAGACTGGATCAACTTCCGCAATAATCAGGGTCAATGGTTTGGCGTTGCAGAGCAATCCTTTGCACGATTTAACTTTGGCAAGGCTTTGAAATAATCTTGATCTGAGTTTGCAAATAAAAAATCCCCGCAGAATTTCTGCGGGGATTTTATTTTATAGATGCATTTGCCTGTAGAAATGAAAAGACCTCTGCTATTGCTAGTCAGAGGTCTTTTATGCTGCTTATTTATTCAGCACTTACTTCTGCTGCTCTTGAAATTGGAACTTTGGTTGTTCCTCTTCTGGCGGTGTATCAGGCGTGCTGGCTGGCTTTTCAGTGTTGTCGCTAAACACTGGCGGCTTGACGTCGGCATCTGGTTCATTGATGGTCTTCTCTATCACCAGATTGTCTGACACGGGCTTGTTGGAACCCTTGTCCAGCAAAGCAGTAACCATGACGGGGAAACACATGACCAATACCACCATAATCATCTGCAGGCCTACCCAGGGCAGGGCGCCCCAATAGATGTCTGAACTCTTGACTTCCTTCGGGGCTACTCCGCGCAAATAGAACAGTGCGAAACCAAATGGCGGATGCATGAACGAGGTTTGCATGTTCACGCATAACATGACGCCAAACCATACCAGCGCGGCAGAGGACGCAGCTTGTGGGCTGCCCATGCTTTCCAGTAATACAGGTGCAAGGATTTTTTCTGCAACCGGTGCCAGCATGGGCACCACGATGAAGGCTATTTCAAAGAAATCCAGGAAGAACGCCAGGAAGAAAATGAACAGATTGACGATCAGCAAAAAGCCTATCCAGCCACCAGGCAGGGAGGTGAAAATGTGTTCTACCCAGACTCCGCCATCCACACCCTGAAACACGACCGAGAAGCAGGTCGATCCTATCAGGATAAACACAACCATGGCGGTAAGGCGCATGGTGGATTGATACCCCAGCGTGATGAGAGCGCGCAGATCAGCAATACGATACGCGCGTGTCACCAGCCAGACAATGGCGACATACACGACAACCAAAGCGATCTGCAACGCAAGTTTCGCAGGTTTGCTGATCTCCTGGGTGTCCGAGTAAAAAAACAGACCGACGATCAAGGCTGCACCGAGGCCGGCAAGACCAGCACGGAAGGCCAGCTTGTCCCTCTTGTTGAATTCCTTGTCACGCAGGACCGCCAGAATTATCGCACCCAGCGCACCCATGGCACCGGATTCAGTTGGCGTTGCTATGCCCAGCATCATGGTGCCGAGCACCATGAAAATCAGTACGGCGGATGGAATAATCCCCTGCAGGCATTTCATCCACAAGGCCCGGCCCTGCAAGGTGCGCGCTTCTTTAGGGACGGCTGGCAGCCAATCCGGTTTGATACGTGACAGTATAAAGGTGTACAGAATGAACAAGGCGATCTGTACCAGCGATGGTCCCCAGGCACCCAGATACATGCTGCCTACGTCAGCGCTGGAAGTCTGGGTTTTCAATTGGTCTGCCAATACTACCAGCACTAGAGAAGGAGGCACCAGCTGGGTGATCGTACCAGACGCTGCCAGCACACCAGTGGTATACCGTATGTTGTAGCCATAGCGCATCATGACGGGCAATGAAATCATTGCCATCGCAATCACCTGCGCAGCAACCGTACCTGTGATGGCACCAAGGATGAAGCCTACGATAATGACGGAGTAACCAAGTCCACCACGAATTGGCCCAAAGAGTTGCCCCATTGAATCGAGCATGTCTTCTGCCAGGCCGCACTTCTCCAGTATCGCCCCCATGAAAGTAAAGAAGGGGATCGCCAATAAAAGGTCATTGGCCAGCACGCTGCCGAAAATACGTTGAGGAACCGCTTGCAGGAAAGCGACGTTGAAAAAACCCAACTCGATCGATAACAGACCAAAAGACAGGCCAACCGCAAGCAGTGAAAATGCGACGGGAAAACCGACCAGCATAAACAACACCAGGCCGCCAAACATCAGTGGCGGCATATACTCTAAAGGGATCATTGCACAGGCCTTTCGTATTTCGATTCCAGATGTGTCTTGCCCAGTAAGGATGCAATACGTTTGATGAGTTCAGATACGCCTTGCAAAGTCAGCAATGCAAAGCCAACGGGAACGATCAGTTTGATCGGGTAGCGCGGCAGGCCGCCAGAGTTACTCGATTGCTCCAGAATTGCCCAGGACGGCAGGAACAGTGATTTCCAGGCCAGCCAGGAAAACAAGATACAAGATGGGAAAAGGAAAAAGACGATACCAAAAATATCGATCCAGAGTTGAGCACGTTCAGAAACATGGGCATAAATCAAATCTACCCTGACGTGTTCATTTCTTTGGAACGTGTACGATGCACCCAGCATGACCGCGGCACCAAACAAATACCATTGCAATTCCAGTGGCCAGTTGTCGCTCCAGTCGAAACCATAACGTATTAACGCATTCGTAGCGCTGACGATACATGATAATAAAATTAACAAGTTTGCCAGACTGCCGATACGTTCATTCATTACGTCGATCCATTTAGACAGACGCAGAAATACTTGCATATACATATCTCCTGAGTTTTTATTTTACAGACGTCAAAGACGCAAATGTCGGGCATGGGCTGCAGTCTTTTCGCGAAAGAGCTGCCTTACCTTGCTACCTGAAAATGTTATTTTGAGTCTTGTTTTTTGTGCTTCTGAAATTACCATGAGCATAGTGCAGGTATTCCAAAGCCGTCACGAGTATAAGACATTTTTTCACATGCACGAGAGTCCATCTGTGCTGAAAAAATACTTTTTTGGAGTGAAAACGACAATCCCAGTATTTCTACTTAGATGGACATCGAGGATGGAAATATGGGCTTGCGTGAAATGGGCGCGATTTCTGAATTATAAATCGCACCCATATCAGCAAACTGATGAAGCAGGCTTAATTTGCCTGACCGAGTTGGCTGCGCAATCTGGCAATCGCCAGCTTGACTTGTTGTGGCGCCGTGCCACCAATATGATTGCGGGCAGCGACCGAACCTTCCAATGTCAGGACTTCAAATATATCGTCATTGATGAGACTGGAGAAGGCCCGCAATTCTTCCAGTGACATGTCGCTGAGGTCGCAGGATTTTTCAACGCAGGTGCGTACTGCCAAAGCGACGGCTTCGTGTGCGTCACGGAAAGGCAAGCCTTTCTTGACCAGGTAATCAGCCAGATCGGTTGCTGTAGCATAGCCTTGCAGGGCAGCGGCACGCATGGCTTCTGGTTTGACAGTGATACCGCCTGCCATGTCAGCAAAAATACGCAGGGTATCAATGACAGTATCTACCGTATCAAACAAGGGCTCCTTGTCTTCCTGGTTGTCCTTGTTGTAGGCCAGTGGCTGGCCTTTCATCAGGGTCAGCAGAGCGATCAGATGGCCATTGACGCGGCCAGTCTTGCCACGCGCCAGTTCCGGCACGTCAGGGTTTTTCTTTTGCGGCATGATGGAAGAGCCTGTGCAAAAGCGGTCAGCGATATCGATGAAGCCTATGCGCGGGCTCATCCATATCACCAGTTCTTCGGACATGCGCGAGATATGTGTCATCACCAATGCGGCGGCAGCGCAAAATTCTATGGCAAAATCGCGGTCAGAGACGGCATCCAGCGAGTTATAGCAAACTTCGTCAAAGCCCAGGGTTTTGGCTACACGTTCGCGGTCGATAGGGAAGGTCGTGCCAGCTAGGGCTGCTGCACCCAACGGCAGGCGGTTGACGCGCCTGCGGCAATCCTGCATGCGTTCTGCATCGCGGCCAAACATTTCTACATAGGCAAGGATGTGGTGACCAAAAGTGATAGGTTGAGCCACTTGCATATGGGTAAAACCTGGCAGGATAGTATCCGCATTTTTTTCTGCCAGATCCAGCAAGGCCAGACGGAAGTCTCGCAACAGGTCGAGGATATTGTCGATGGCGCTGCGCATGTACAGGCGTATGTCGGTGGCAACCTGATCATTGCGTGAACGACCAGTATGCAGGCGTTTTCCAGCATCGCCTACCAGTTCTGTCAGGCGTTTTTCTATATTCAGATGCACGTCTTCCAGGTCTAGCAGCCATTCAAACTTGCCGCTGTCGATTTCAGATTTGATCTGTGCCATGCCACGTTGTATATCGGCATAATCGTGGGCAGTGATGATGTTTTGTGCCTGCAACATTTCAGCATGTGCCAGTGAGCCTTCAATATCAAAGGCAGCCATGCGGTTGTCGAAGAAAACCGAGGCGGTATAGCGTTTGACCAGATCGGAAACAGGTTCAGAGAAACGGGCAGACCATGCCTCGCTTTTTTTATTGAATTGTGATGTCATAGTGAATTGTTGCCATATTGGCTGCATTTGCGAGAGAATTTCCCCTGATTATCCCAGATTTTAAAGCTGATTACCCTTGCAAATGCCAGATGCTTGTAGAGTTGGGGATAATTTTTCATTTTATTTGATAGATCAGGTAGTTAAATGAAGGCTAAACCAAGCCGGGCAGGAGATGCCAACGCGGCAATCAACAATAAAGATGACAGAGATGACTAGCGATAAAATGAACAGCATTGGCGAGCCACTGATACCTGATTGTTGCAATTTGGGTGTATTTTCCCGAATTCTGATCAGCGTGAATTTGCTCGGTTTGTTTGTTCTGTGGTCGCGCGGTGATGACTGGCGCCTGGTTTTGCAGAATTTTCTTGAGAGCGCGATGTTGCTGGAAACCATCAGCCTTTGTTCTTTGCTGGCGCTGTGCGGCTTACGCAGACTGGCGATGCGTTTTCCCATGTCTGCGTGGTTTCAGCGCTTGTTATGTTGCATGTTGCCAACAGCCATAGCATCGCTGATCATGGTGTATTTGCACATGCAAGACTGGTTTTTGGCCGGCTTCCCCAAGCTTAATCCTCTTTTTGTCGTTGCTGCAACCGGCGTGCTTGCACTGATATTTCAGCAGTATTTTGAATTGCGCACCAGGGCATTTTCACCTGCGCTGGGTGAGGCGAAACTGCAGGCTTTGCAGGCCAGGATACGTCCGCACTTCCTGTTCAATAGTCTTAATACTGCATTGTCATTGATACGCACAGAGCCGCGCCGTGCCGAAATGGTGCTGGAGGACCTTGCAGATTTATTCAGGGTATTGATGCGTGACACCCGCAATGTCACCAGCTTGCAAGATGAAATGCGTTTGTGTGAGCAATATCTGGCGATAGAAAAAATTCGTTTGGGCGATCGTTTGCATGTGACTTGGGATAAAGAAAAAATCTCACTCAAAGAATTAAATGAAATTGAGATACCTTCGTTGCTACTGCAACCCTTGCTGGAAAATGCCGTTCATTACGGTGTTGAACCATCTGTGCAGCAAGCCACTATCTCCGTAGAGATACGACGTCATCTGGATAAGGTGGATATTCGCATTTGCAACCCTTATCACGCCGATTCAAATATGGTTTCTGGTAATCAGATGGCTTTGGAAAACATACGTCAAAGACTAAGTTTGCTTTATGATATTGAAGCGCAAATCCAGTACGGCGTTGTAAATGAGTACTTTGAAGTCAAATTGCATTTCCCAGCTAAAAGATGATGATCCCAAGAATATTGATTATTGATGATGAAGCACCCGCAAGACAACGGTTGAAGACTCTTTTGTCAGACATCCAGCACGAATGCCCGGTCACGGTAGTTGGTGAGGCAGAAAATGCCATGCAGGGCCTTGAGCAAATAAGCAATTTACATCCGGAAATTGTCTTGCTGGATGTGCAGATGCCGGGTATGAACGGTATCGAGTTGGCACAGCATCTGGCTCAGCATCAAGCTAGCTTGCGCCCGCCGGTAATCATTTTTGTGACAGCTTATGATGAATTTGCTGTCAAGGCTTTTGAGGTGCATGCGCTTGATTACTTGATGAAGCCAGTTCGTGCAAGCCGGCTGGTCGATGCCTTGCAGCGTGGCTTTGAAAAAGTGAAGGTAGAGCATCGCTTGCCGGAGAAAATCGCTACAGACAGCCCTGGTCCAAAACGTAAACATTTCTCAGTGCTGGAAAGGGGGCGGATTTTACTCATACCAGTCGCAGATGTGCTGTTTTTGAAAGCAGAGCAAAAATATGTGACCTTGCATACCGCGCAACGAGAGTATTTGCTGGAAGAGTCACTCACGTCGATAGAACTGGAGTTGGGGAGTTTACTGGTCAGGGTGCATAGAAACGCCCTGGTAGCCCGTACTGCTATTCATGGCGTAGAAAGAGCGGTGCAAGTTGTGGATGTAGAGAATCATCAGGAAAAAGTATCTGAATCCTGGCAAGTCATTGTCACTGATTGCGCCGAACGGCTGCCAATCTCACGCCGGCAATGGCCAGTCATCAAGGCATTGGTAAGGGTCTAGGTATTTGAAGAGTTAGGGTGCAGGGCAGTTCAGCGCCAGATAGGCAAGCCGGTCAAATCAGTATCTTCGTCTTGCACCCAGGCTGGCAGGCCAGTGCGGTCAGTCGGTCCAAGCACTTCAAGCAACTCTAGCTGCTCCTGTTTTTTGCCGCGTCGACCTTGTGCTGGTTTTACAGGCTTCCTGTTCTCAGGCAATAAAAACGCAGGTGCGCCGAAGCCGGGCAATTCCAGGGTGGCGTGATCTTTATTGTCTTTCATCAGCTTATACGTAGTTGGTGGTGATGTTTGTACAAATGGAGACAATAAATCCCTGACTATGCTTTGTCAGGGGAATCAATTGTGCTCGGTAAATTTGTGCGTATGCACCAGAACAAAAACTTTGGTTGCGGGGGCAGGATTTGAACCTACGACCTTCGGGTTATGAGCCCGACGAGCTGCCAGACTGCTCCACCCCGCGTCTGAAGGAGGCAAATTGTACATGGCATGAGCGCCTTATACAATCATTTATAAAAATATTTTTATTTGACGGTTAAAGGGAGAACGAAGGACATGCGAAATTTGCGATTCTTCACAATGCAAATGTAGAAAATAATGTTGCTGAAGCAACCCGCAGAATAAATTGCATGCATAATGAACGCATAGGGAAGCACAATGTGGTGGCGTGAACGCACCAGCCAGAGATCATTTTTCAGGAGTGAAAAAGCAGTTATGGAATTCGAAGTCATTGACACACAAATTTCACCAGGCGGCCGTATGGAGGTTTTATCCAAGGCCGAGGTTGTGCAATTGCTCGACAATAGTCATGGTGGTCTGTACCAAGTGTTTCGCAGTTGTGCACTGGCGGTATTGAATTGCGGTAGTGGCCTGGATGACGGCAAGGAATTGCTGGAGCGATACAAGAGCTTTGATATCAGCATTGTGCAGCGTGAGCGCGGCATCAAGCTTGATGTCAAGGGCGCGCCTGCCAGTGCCTTTGTGGATGGTGTCATGATCAAGGGTATACAGGAGCACTTGTTTGCAGTGCTGCGCGATATTCTGTTCATCAAGGCTGCCATAGAGGATGACCGCAAGTTTGATTTGACGACTACCGAAGGCATCAGTGACGGTGTTTTCCACGTCATGCGTAATGCCAACTTGCTCAAGCCACAGGCCAATCCTAATATGGTGGTGTGCTGGGGGGGGCATTCGATTTCCAGCGATGAATACGATTACACCAAGCATGTAGGCTATCAGTTGGGTTTGCGCGCCATGGATATCTGTACTGGTTGCGGGCCAGGTGCCATGAAAGGCCCAATGAAGGGTGCCACCATAGGCCACGCCAAACAAAGGATTACTGCCGGTCGTTACCTTGGGATCACCGAGCCAGGCATTATCGCGGCCGAGGCCCCCAACCCCATCGTCAATGATCTTGTGATTTTGCCGGATATAGAAAAGCGACTTGAAGCTTTTGTACGCATGGGGCATGCCGTCGTCGTCTTTCCTGGTGGTGCAGGTACGGCGGAAGAAATTTTGTATTTGCTGGGCATCTTGTTGCATCCTGATAATGCAGATTTGCCTTTCCCGCTGATTTTCACCGGGCCAGAGACAGCGGCAGACTATTTCCGTCAGATAGACCAGTTCATTGCAGCTACGCTTGGTCCTAAAGCGCAACAGAGTTATCAAATTATTGTCAATGATCCGGTCAGGGTGGCGCAAGAGGTGCAGGCAGGCATCAAGAAGGTGCGTGAATTCCGCAAAGCCAAGGGGGACGCTTATTATTTCAATTGGTTATTGAAGATAGATGCAGAATTTCAGAAGCCTTTTGAGCCTACCCATGAAAACATGCGTAATCTGGCTCTGCACAAAAACCAGGAAACCCATTTGCTGGCGGCCAATTTGCGCCGCGCTTTCTCAGGCGTGGTGGCAGGCAATGTCAAGAACCAGGGTATTCGTGCTATAGAAAAACATGGGCACTTTGAAATTCGCGGTGATAGTGAAATAATGGCATCTATGGATACCTTGCTGGCATCTTTTGTTGCACAAAACCGCATGAAATTGCCTGGTAAGGCGTACACACCTTGCTACCGTGTTATAAAGTAATTGTGTTGCA
This sequence comes from Undibacterium sp., assembly GCF_030683615.1. Taxonomy (NCBI): domain Bacteria; kingdom Pseudomonadati; phylum Pseudomonadota; class Betaproteobacteria; order Burkholderiales; family Oxalobacteraceae; genus Undibacterium; species Undibacterium sp. The sequence continues at coordinate 47,511 of NZ_JAUXQE010000007.1, read as the reverse complement.
GTAAAACAGTAGGATAATGGTGCATCCCTGTTCCATCACTATGAGGAAAACAGACATGAGTTCCGTACAGCAAGAAGTTGACGAACGTACCAACCTCACTGCGTCCAACAAATTTGAGCTATTGCTGTTCCGCCTTGGCTCAGATGGCAGCAGTGACAGATCAGAATTGTTTGGCATTAATGTCTTCAAGGTGCGAGAGATCGTCGCCATGCCTACTATTACCGGTATGGCTGGCGCGATGCCCCATATGCTGGGCGTGGTGAATTTGCGCGGGCAAATTATTCCTGTCATTGATTTGCCTTCCGTCGTGGGGCTGAAACCCAAGACTGGCTTAAACATCATGCTGGTGACCGAATATGCACGTACCACCCAGGGCTTTGCAGTTGAATCAGTTGAAGAAATTGTACGTCTGGACTGGAATCAGGTTTTGTCGGCTGAAAACAGTGCAGTGGGCGGCATGGTCACCAGTATCGCCCGTTTGGATGGTGATACCGAAGATACCCGTCTCGCACAAGTGCTGGATGTGGAGCAAATCCTGCGCCAGATCACTCCCTCAGACACAAAGGACGTTGATCCTGAAACGATAGGTGCCAAGCTGAAAATGCAGGCAGGGGCATCTATCCTGGCAGCAGATGATTCAGCGGTGGCTCGTGGCTTGATTGAGCAAGCACTGACCGCCATGGGTGCACAATACATCATGACCAAGACTGGCAAGGAAGCCTGGGAGAAATTGCAATCCCTCGCGGCAGCAGCTCAGGCTGAAGGCAAGGGTGTCCGTGACAAAGTGGCGATGGTGTTGACTGATCTGGAAATGCCAGAAATGGATGGATTTACCTTGACACGCAAGATCAAGCAGGATGACAGGTTTAAATTCCTGCCTGTGGTCATACACTCATCTTTGTCAGGCGCAACCAACGAAGACCATATCAAGACCGTAGGTGCTGATGCTTATGTTGCCAAATTTGTGGCGGAGGAATTGGCAGCGGCTATACGTGCAGTATTGGCAAAATAAGTTCTTGCTGTATAAGGCAGAAATCGTCATCAAAGGGTGCAATTAGTGAAATAATTGCACCCTTTTTGTATCTGGATCAAGACTGCTTTATCTTGATTGTGCTGGCACACGATGCCATCCGGCGGGACAGGATTTGATGGCTGGATAAAAACCATCGGGCTGATGACAATACAGCCAGTCCTTGCCAGTTGCAGTTTGTCGATCAGGACTGTGCTGGCTGATGAGGGTGCTGTCATTCACATAGTTTTGTCGATACACGCTATAGCTTTCTTCATACACGACATCGCTGGTGCTGACTACTGGCGAAACGTAGCTGATTGTTGGTGAAACTGCGACGCCGGGGTAGTAGCGCCAGGAATAATCATAGGGGTAAAAAGTAACTCCATTGCTGTGTCTATTGCTAAATTGAAAATAAAATGGCGGAGCAGACAAACCTATGCTGATCCTTGGGCGGAAATGATGCCCACCAGGACGTGCCCATGCTGACGTAGTGATGCTCAGCAGGCAGAGTGCTACAAGGAGTGATTTGAATAATTTCATATCTCGTTTGCAATAATAGGACTTACCCAAAACCGCCCCAGCTGCGTTGCAGCTCCTCTCCTAGGAGCCGCGTACTAAAGTACTGTCTTCGTCGCTACGCTTTGCGGGGACAATTGTGCGTAAGTGCTAAATAAGTGACTGGCTTTATGCCTATTTTCAGCCCGTTTTTCAGTTTAGGTCGAAATCAGGAAACTTATTGGGAAAAATTCACTCTTTATCAACGGATCTTTGCGGGCTCAGCTTATAGGCATGCTCGCCAAAATAAAAAACTTAGTGAAATTTAGCGAAATCTGAAGGAAATTATGACATTTGTGATTAAGAAATGTGCGGCGATGTGCGCACTGGCCTTGATGGTAAATTTTCCGGCCCAAGCTGCCGGGTCTGCCATGGCTGATGCTCCTGACGTTGCCAGGCCATCCATACGTGAGCAATATACCAAATATGAATACCAAATCCCCATGCGCGATGGTGTGCGGCTGTTTACTGTTGTGTATGTTCCCAAGGATAGTAGTAAAACTTATCCTTTCCTGATGAACCGGTCACCGTATAGCAGTGGGGTCTATGATGCGGGACAGTCGCGCTATGGCGTGGATTTTTACCCGCAGTCATTGGGCCCTTCCAGGGAATTTGATCAAAGCGGCTATATCTTTGTGAAGCAGGATGTACGGGGCCGCTACATGTCTGAAGGTGTCTGGCAAGAAATGACGCCGCATATCAAGTCCAACAGACTGGCGGGCGAGGGTGTGGAAAGCCAGGACATGCATGACACCGTTGAATGGCTGTTGAAAAACGTCAAGAGTAATAACGGTAAAGTCGGCATCTGGGGTATTTCTTACCCTGGTTTTTATACTTCCGCGAGCATCATAGACTCACACCCAGCCATCAAGGCAGCATCACCGCAGGCCCCGGTAACCGATTTGTACATGGGCGATGATTCGTATCATGGCGGTGCTTTCATGCTGGCGGCCAATTTTGGTTTTTATTCCAATTTTACGGTAGAAAAAAATCCCACTACACTGCCCAAGCGCTGGGAAGAGTTTGATTATGGGACATCTGATGGTTATCAATATTTTCTCAAGCACATGAGTTTGAAAAACATTACGGCACAACTGAACGACAAGCAACGCGAGTTGCTGATGCCGACGATAGAACATACCAGTTATGACGCATTCTGGAAAAGCCGGAACATCGCGCCACACCTGAAAAACATCAAGACAGCCGTGTTAACTGTAGGTGGTTGGTATGATGCAGAAGATCCGCAAGGACCGTTCACCACTTATCACAGCATCAAAAACAATAACAAGGGCTATTACAATGGCCTGGTGATGGGGCCGTGGTCGCACGGAGCATGGGGCAGTGCAGAAGGCAAGTCCTTGGGCAATGTGAATTTTGATGCCAAGACAGGCGACTACTACCGCAAAAACATAGTCTTCCCATTCTTTGAACAACATTTAAAGGGCGCAACTGGCAAAGCATTGCCTGAGGTGACCGTATTCGAAACCGGTACCAATGTCTGGCGAGAATACCCAAGCTGGCCGCCACAGCAGGCAAAAAAACGTACACTATATTTTGGTAGTGATGGCAGCCTGAGCTGGAAAGAACCAAAGACAGAATTTAATACCTTTGATGAATATATCAGCGACCCAAAAAAGCCCGTGCCTTTCATCTCTTATACGGCTACCGGTGCGCCGCGCGAGTATATGGTGTCCGACCAGCGCTTTGCCTCCACACGGCCAGATGTGCTGGTTTATCAGACGGACCCTCTGGAAGAAGATGTGACCATCGTTGGACCAGTCAATCCCAAATTGTTTGTCTCGACTTCAGGTACGGATGCTGACTGGGTCGTCAAACTGATTGATGTGTATCCATCGACTTATCCTGACAAGCAAGTGGTGCGCGAACGTGCCAATGACGTGCCGCCACCGCCAGTGGTGATGGCTGGTTATCAACAACTGATCAGGGGTGAGCCTTTACGCGGCAAGTTCCGTAACAGCTTTGAAAAACCAGAGCCATTTGTACCGGGCAAGGTTGCAGCTATCAGCTATAACATGCCGGATATCCAGCACACTTTCCGCCGTGGCCATCGCATCATGGTGCAGGTGCAAAGTAGCTGGTTCCCGCTGGTGGATCTGAATCCGCAAAAATTCATGGATATACCAAAAGCTAATCCTGAAGACTTCCAGAAAGCGACGCAGCGGGTCTTTCGTTCACCCGGCCAGTATTCAGGCATAGCAGTACAAGTACTGCCATAACAAGATTAAAAGACAGGGAAAAAAATGAAAACAAAAAATATCTTCAAACGCAGTTTGCTGGCCAGCCTGGTTGGGCTGACATGCATGGGTAATGCGGTGATGGCGCAAACAACGACCTCGAATCAACTGGTACTGGAATCCATGACCATGGATAAAAAAGCCGATCCCTGTACAGATTTTTTCCAGTATTCAAATGGCGAATGGCTGAAGGCTAATCCCATTCCTTCAGACCGTGCGCGTTACAGCGCCTATGATGAAGTGACAGAGAGAAATCTGGCAGCGTTGAAGTTGATAGCCGAGACCGCAGCAAAAGGTGATGGTAAGACTAAAGCGGCGCAGCTGGTGGGCGCGTTTTACGCCAGTGGCATGAATGAAGCGCAAATAGAAAAAGAAGGCATCAAGCCACTGGAGCCACAATTTGCAAAAATCAATGGCATCCAGGATAGCCAGCAATTGCTGGCAGTGATCGCTGGTTTGCATAAGCAAGGTGTCATGCCACTGTTTGGTTTTGCAGTGGACCAGGATGCAAAAAACACGACCCGCTACCTCCCGCAAATCATGCAGGGTGGCCTGGGTTTACCAGACCGTGATTATTACCTTAAGACTGACGCCAAGACCAAAGATATCCGTGGCAAATATGTCGCTTATGTGAGCCAGATTTTTAGCTTGCTAGGTGATGCACCTGATCAGGCGAAGAAAAATGCTGCAGTCGTGATGTCGCTGGAAACGCGTCTGGCCAAGGCATCGTTGACCAAGGTTGAATTGCGCGACCCGCAATCCAGTTACCACTTGTCTGACCTGAATGCCTTGCAGAAGACCGATAATAAAACTGCCTGGGCAACTTATTTCAATGAACTGGGTTTGGCGCAGTCCGGCCAGTTCAATCTTGCCCATCCCAAGTTCATTGCCGAAGCAGGGCGCATGCTCAATACCGTCAGCCTCGATCAATGGAAGATTTATTTGCGCTGGCAATTGACGAACGCACGCGCCAAAGATTTGAGTTCAGCCTTTGTCAATGCCAGCTTTGATTTCTATGGCAAGACGCTGGCAGGTACCAAGGAATTGCAGCCGCGCTGGAAACGTGTTCTGGGCTCTATAGATTCCATGGCAGGTGAGGCCATGGGTGAATTGTATGTTGCCAAATTCTTTGGCCCTGAAGCTAAGGCTGGCGTACTGGAAATGGTTGATAACATCAAACTCGCCATGCGTGAAAGCATTAGCAAGCTGGAATGGATGTCAGACACCACCAAGCAGCAAGCCTATAAAAAGCTCGACACTATCCTGGTAAAAATAGGTTACCCCGATGTATGGCGCGATTACAGCAGCCTTCAAATCGATACTGGCCCCTATGCAGCGAATATGGCGCGCGCCGCTGAATTTGAATTCAAGCGCAATCTCGCCAAACTGGGCAAACCCATAGACAGGAATGAATGGGGCATGACACCACAAACCGTGAATGCCTACTACAACCCCACCATGAATGAAATGGTATTCCCTGCGGGCATTTTGCAACCGCCTCTGTACCATGTAAATGCTGACCCGGCTGCCAACTATGGCAATACAGGTGCAACAATTGGTCACGAGCTGACGCATGCCTTTGATGATGAAGGACGCCAATACGATGCCCAAGGAAATTTGAAAAGCTGGTGGACCAAGGACGATGAGAAAAAATTTCTGGTCCGTGTCAAAGCCATAGAAAAGCAATTTGACGAATTCAACCCTATCGATAAACTGCATATCAATGGCAAGCTGACTGCCGGTGAAAATATTGCCGATCTGGGTGGAATGAAGATTGCCCTGCAAGCCTTGCGAAAATCGCTGGAGCGCAAGCCCCAGGCCAAGGAAATTGATGGTTTGACAGCAGAGCAGCGCTTCTTTGTCGCCAATGCCCAAAGCTTTCGCAGTCTTATCCGTGATGAGATGCTACGCATGAAACTGGCAACCGACCCACATTCACCAGACAAATACCGTGTCATTGCGCCGTTGGCAAATATGACAGAATTTTCTGATGCCTTCCAGTGCAAGGGCGATCGTTCGCCACTGCGCCCAACGACGACGCGGGTAAATATCTGGTAACAGCGTATACTATGGCTTGAAATGCAGTAGTGGATGCAGGCGAAAGGGGCGCTGGATGCAAATCTGGTAACCCGAGCCTGCCAAAATTTCTTGTCATCAGAGTGCATGCCAGGCATGTACTCAAGATATGTAGGGCTATATGGAAACCAAAGTTGTCGAATTTGAACGCCCACAAATGGATGTGGGTAGTAGCTGTACCGCCAATGCCTGGGCACGCATTCCTGATGCGCCCTCAGCAATAGAAAAACTGGAACTCAAAGCCAGAGTGCGCCAGCTCCTGAAAGAAAAGCAGGCTGTGCTGGTGGCGCATTATTATGTCGATGCCGAACTGCAGGACCTGGCAGAAGAAACTGGTGGCTGCGTTTCAGACTCACTGGAAATGGCGCGTTTTGGCCGTGACCATCCCGCCAAGACCCTGGTCGTGGCCGGTGTCAAGTTCATGGGCGAAACCGCCAAAATACTCAGCCCGGAAAAAACCATTTTAATGCCTGACCTCGATGCGACCTGCTCTCTGGACCTGGGTTGTCCGGCAGATGAGTTTGCGGCGTTTTGCGATGCACACCCTGACCGCACTGTGGTCGTGTATGCCAATACCAGCGCCGCCGTCAAGGCGCGTGCTGACTGGATGGTGACGTCCAGCATAGGTCTGGACATCGTTGCTCACTTGCATGCGCAAGGCAAAAAAATACTCTGGGCGCCAGACAAGCATTTGGGTGGTTATATCCAGAAACAGACTGGTGCAGACATGTTGCTGTGGCAGGGCTCCTGTCTGGTACATGATGAATTCAAGGGCATAGAGCTGGATGTACTCAAGGCTGAGCATCCCAATGCCAAAGTTCTGGTGCACCCTGAATCGCCGGCTGCTGTAGTGGCGCTGGCTGACGTGGTTGGTTCAACTTCGCAAATGATCCATGCTGCCAAGACTCTCGATGCGGAAGAATTCATTGTCGCGACCGATAATGGCATTCTGCATAAAATGCAAATGGCTGCCCCGACCAAGCGTTTCATCGTTGCTCCAACCGCTGGTAATAGCGCCACCTGCAAGAGCTGCGCACATTGCCCATGGATGGCCATGAATGGCTTGCGCAATCTGGTGCAGGTGCTGGAGCGTGGCAATAATGAAGTCCAGGTTGATCCAGCAGTCGGACAAAAAGCCAAGGTCTGCATAGACCGCATGCTGGATTTTGCTGCGGCCAAAAAAGCCAATGTGCGCCCATCGAGTGATCTGGCTAAAGAAGCCAAGTTGTTCTCCGGCATAGGCCCGGCCTGAATGCTGCGCAAAAATAAAATTAATTGAGGTTATCTGGACATGTCTGGCAATTTAAAGAATACGCATTTTCCTTTTGATGCAGATTTACAAAAAGCATTTGAACGCAATATCAGCGATGCGCTGGCTGAAGATGTTGGGTCTGCTGATCTGACGGGCTTACTGGTGCCAGCTGATGAAGTGGTGCAGGCTCAAGTCATCGTGCGCGAAGATGCTGTTCTGTGCGGTGCTCCCTGGTTCGATGCCGTCATGACGACTTTGGATGCAAGCATAGAAGTAGACTGGCAGTACGCCGAAGGCGAGCAGATGAAGGCAAACACTGTCGTCTGCAAAATCAAGGCACCTGCCCGAGCCTTGCTGACAGCCGAGCGTTCTGCACTGAATTTCCTGCAATTGCTATCTGCTGTTGCAACCGCCACCAGCAAATATGTCGCCATCATCGCTGGCACAAAAGCCTCAATACTCGATACCCGTAAAACCTTGCCAGGCCTTCGCCTTGCACAGAAATATGCGGTGCGTGTAGGCGGCGGCAAGAATCAGCGCCTGGCCTTGTACGATGGCATCCTCATCAAGGAAAACCATATCGCAGCCGCAGATGGCGTAATCGAAGCCATGCAGAAAGCCCTTAGTCTGAACGCGGGTGTCAGCATACAGATAGAAGTGGAAACCCTGGAGCAATTGCAAGTTGCACTGGACGCCGGAGCGACTTCTATCTTGCTGGACAATTTCAACACCAACATGATGCGCGAAGCAGTAGCCATCACCGCTGGCCGTGCCTTGCTGGAAGCATCTGGCGGTATTGATCATGCATCAGTGAGAGCGATTGCCGAGACTGGTGTCGACAGGATTTCCATAGGTAGTCTGACCAAGGATATCAAGGCGACGGATTATTCTTTGCGAATTATTTAAGTTCTTCGTTTTGCATGCTGTTTGAAAACCAAAATTTTGCATCCAGATTGAAGAAACCCGTCAGTCTGGATGAGCATGTCTTTCGCTTTTGCGAGTTTTCAGATATACAATTTGACGGGGGAGACATCACATCTGCCTTCCTGGCTTGCAGCTTTACGGACTGTGGATGGTACTGGGGATTGTTCAATACTTGTGTATTGGTTGATGTAAAGTTTCTAAATTGTACTTTTCGCGGGACGACATTTTCAGGCGCCAGGTTTGTTAACTGTGAATTTGAGAATTGTGTTTTTTTAAAAGATAATCTCAACTCATCATGCACATTCAATCAGGTCAATTGGTTTACTTGTAAGCAGAAAAATTGTACAGGGCTTGAAAATGAATTTCGTACAAGAGATAAAGAGCGTAGTTATATTTCCTGATTTTTCTTGAACTGCGCGCGATTGATGCATTTCCCTCAGTTTACAAGTCAAAATGTGTTGGAAATAGCTTATTCCGTATATCGCAACACCAGCACATGTTGCGATTCATCTTTTTTGCTCATGACCAACTCAATCCAGCTAGTGGCTTTTTCACCGTAAAGCTTTAGCAAAAGCTCTGTCAGGCCACTTGTCTGTGCAGGGTTTAGCGTGGTTTCTCGGTTGAGTGCAAGGTATGATGCGCCGATTCCTATCAGGCTGTAGGCGTAATTTTCTCTGAGATGCCGGCAAAGGGCATGATTTTCAAAGGGATCCAGGTCTGATGAGAAATACCCATTGGGAAATGCTGCCAGACTGTCTTCTGCTGTATTGACGATGGTTCTGAACGCATAAACGCTGTCGTCCAGAATTGATATCCAGTTCCCTTGAGCTGATATGAGCTCTGAAAGTGACTCATCATTCAAAAGCAGATTTTTCTCTTGAAAGATTTGTTCCAGGATGGTTTCCTTGCATCGCCTTTCAAAATTTCCCAGACGAATAAAAAATTCAGATTTTGTACTGAGGTAGCCGACATGCTCGCCGTTCTCAAAACATATCGCATCAAGAGAGCTTAAGTCGTAACCCTCGGCATCGTCCAGATCATGAGAACTCGTGCTATGCATGGATGTGTACTGCGCTTGACCTAAATTATCCAGAGTTATCAGTATTTTTGAGTCGGGATACATTTCTCCCAATGTTCTCCAGTCTTTCAGTAATTCGGCCTGGCTATTGTATTTTTCTGATTCATATACATCACACAGATATTCAAAATCTTTGGATGACAAGGGTTTGAATTTCATTTTTTTCCGTTTCGGATTGCCAAAATTTAATTACAGTCGACGATGCAGATGGAGTTGCTTCAGCCATCCGTCCGCAATGCCGCAATCGGGTCCAGTTCCGCAGCCTGACGTGCCGGGAATACGCCAAAGCCCAGGCCAACTGCCACGCAAGAACTGACGGCAATAAACAGGCTGAAAGGTGACCAGGCAACTGACCAGCCCGCCAGTGCGGCGATGCTGTATGCCGCTATCGCGCCCAGCAATACACCTAGCAAAGCCCCGCTAAAGGCGATGACCAGGGCTTCGGCAAGAAACTGCTGTATGACATCACGTCTGCGCGCACCAAGGGCACGTTTCAAGCCAATTTCACGGCGTCGTTCGAGTACATTGGCCAGCATGATATTCATGATGCCTATCCCGCCCACCAATAAGGATACAGCTGCAATCGAACTCATGACGATGGTGAATATGCGCTGGGTCTGCTGATTCTGCCGGTACAAGCCCATGGGTACGATGAGGTTGGTGTCGTCACTTCCCGCATGCCTTTGCTCAATCAAGTTTTGCAGGACTCGTGCGGCGATGTCTGGCGGGGTCTGACCATCCAGGCGCAAGCTCATGCCATCGACTTCATTTTCCAGTGCGGTGAAGTTGAAGCGGGCGCGCCCTGTTTGCCAGGGGACAAACAGGCGCTCATCGTCCAGTCCCAGTTTGACACCTTCAAATTCTGATTTGCTGAGTGCACGGTTAGCCAGCACGCCGACAACTTCTAGCCAGGCGTGATTGAGTTTGATGCGTTCGCCAACAGGGTTCTTGTCGCCAAAAAGTTGATGCGCCAGGCGTGGACCTATCACGCAGACTGGGGCCAGACTGGCATCATCTTGCTGGCTTAGCCAGCGACCCAGGCCTATTTGCAGTCCACCGAGTTCAGCGTAGGAGTCCGATACAGCAAAGGCGCGGGCAGGGACAACAGTGTTACCGCTAACCAGTTGGTCAACCTTGATTTCCTTTTTCAATGCCACGGCTTTTGCACCAGGCACGACCGCCAGTGCTGCATCTGCATCTGCTACTGACAGGCCCAGCGAGCGAGTACGTATTTCTTTCAGACGCTTGTCATCGATGTTTTTGCTTTCGATGATGACATTGTCCAGGCCAAGCTCAGCCACCAGGCGCAAGGCTTCGCGGCGGCTGCCTTCACCCACGGCGAGCATTGCGACGATGGCGGCCACGCCAAATATCATGCCCAATAAAGTCAGGCCGGTGCGTAATTTACGTCTTTGCAGTTCATTGACGGCTTCCAGGATCAGGGCACGGTTCATGAATGAGTATCCTTGGTTTTTTCTTTATCTTTTACTTCAGGCAGCAAGACTATCTGATTGCCCTGGCTGATACCGGATTTGATTTCACTGCGCACCGGGCCGCGCTGTCCCAGGACCACGGTCTGGCGTTTGAGCTGATCGCCGTCTTTGACATAGGTAGCGAAGTTGGGGCCATCTTGCACGAGAGCGATGTTGGGCACCGTCATGGCTTTGCTTTGGTTGATCAGGCTGACTGTACCTAACAATGCCTGCCCGGGTTTCAGTGCCAGGCTTTGCGCTTGTTCTTTCTTGAAAGCGGCTTCGAAGCTGATGAACTTGACGGGGGAGTCGCGTGAAGTGACGCTGGCGCTATTGCCGACCTTGGTGATGCTGAGTTCAATTTCCTGGCCGCTGCCAGCCAGGCGCACTTTAACTGGTAAGCCAACTTTCAGGCCAAAGGTGCGGCCTTCTTCTATGTTGAAGTTGGCAACCAGTTGATCAAGGTCGGGCAGTGAACCAAATTCTTCGCGGGGGCGGAAACTGGAACCTACTTGAGGTTTGGCGCCATCCCAGCTTGCTTGTAGCAGGAAAACGCCATCGTGCGGTGCCATTAACTCCAATGCATCGAGGTTTTTCTTGTGCTGACTGGCATTTAAGTTGACACTTTCTTTCTGTGAGCTTAATACCGCCTGTTCCGCAGCACTACGCGCCTGCACTTGCCCTGTTTTCCAATCCAAGTAAGTGCGCTTGTTTTTCAGGAATCCGCTATCCTGCAATTCATCCAGTATTTTATTGCGGGAAAAAATCGCCAGGTCTGCGTTGGCATAGCGTTCACTCAAGAGCAAATCAGTCTGCACTTTGGCACTGTCTGCAGCCAGAGTGGAACGGCTACTGGTATCGCTGGCAAGTATGGATTCTGCTGCCAACTCTTTGCGCAATAATTCCAGTTCGGCCTGCGACAATTCCATGCGTGATTTGGGTGCATCAAAACGGGCGATGACCTGGTCTTTTTTTACCAGGCTACCTTCGGGTATCATTTCTATCAGGGTACGACTATCCCAGCCCTGACCAGGTACAGTCAGCGGGGTTTTGTTGGCGGCGATGATTTCGCCGTCAACGACTAGGTTTTCTTGCCAGATTCTGGGGGCGAAAGTTTCAGTTGCAAGCTGAGCTTGATCCTGTTTGTTGGTGCACGCCAGAATGCTCAGGGTCATTGTCACACAGGTGACGAGAGGGATAATTCTCATTTTTTGACTGCTCCGGCAACGATGGTTTCTGCTCCTGATGTGCTGAGAATTGCTTGCACTGCCGCACCGGGCTTAAGGCCTTTAGGCATTTGATCGAATTCCAGCTCTATATCCCGCACGATAACTGGTTGTGAAGTCGATTTGCTATGGAACACATTGCCAAGTCCGCTTACGCGCGCTGCTACTGTCAAATTTGCGGCAGGTATGTTGATGCGCGCACTCTGTCCAATTTTAATTGAGTTTGATTGAGCCTCGGGCACTTTGGCCAAAACAAATAATTTATCTGGATCAGCTACACTGGCGATGGATAAACCAATCCAGACTTGACTGCCGGTGGTAAATTTTTCACCTTCAAAATTACTTTTGTAAATGATCATCCCAGGCTTTGTCGCCAGCACGGTCAGGGCTTTTTGTCCTTTGGTCAGAGCGTCAATTTTTCCTTGCAGCATGGCTATTTCTGTTTCTAGCCCAGTTTTTTCAGCCTTGCGGGCGCGTGCCTGCGAAGTGTGCAGTTTCAAGGAAAGAGCCGCCAGTTCGCTGTTTAGTGATTTTTCTATCACCAGCTTGTCGTAATCCACACGCCGGATCAATTCTTTTGGCATGGTGGCTTTGCGCGAGGCTTTTTCAGCATTGCTTTGGGCTTCTGCGACCGCCAGATCAGCTGCTTTTTCTCCCTCGGTTTGCTCCAGCTTAAATTTTTCCAATGCGCGCAGTTTTTCATTGAGCTGGCTTTTTTGATTGGCGAGCTTGGTCGGTACTTCTGCCGCCTGAAACATGGCAATCATGTCCCCTGCTTTGACTACACTACCTTCTGGGGCAATTTTCGCCAACGTATATTGCCAGATGTAGGGTATGGATGGCGGACCTACAGAGGTGATGCTGCGCGACTTTATCTCGCCTTCTATCGTCATTTCTTTGTTGTTCGGGAGAGCGTTGCTGTTGACCTTGTTGATGTGCGCAGCCGGTTCTATCAGGACACTCATGCCAGGCACCAGATTAAAATCCTGCTGCTCTGGCAGTTTGATGTCGACACGAAAGTATCTGCCATAGCCCCAGGTATTATGTTCTTCAGGGGCGTTCGATATTAGTGCGATGCTGGCGAGCGCTTCAATGCCAGGCAGGGCGTCAAACTTTAGTTTGACGGCTTGCCCCTGTTTTAAGTAGATCCTGTCCGCTTCCAGTGCCCAAGCTCTGACTTCCATCTGGCCTGAACCTATGATCTGGCCGGCACTATTGCCAGGGAAAGCACTGGAGCCTTCTTCCAGTCTTTCGTTACGCCATTTGCTGTAGCCGTGTACGACATAACCATCCTGAGCGGCGCGCACTTCTGAGCGCGTCAATTGTGTTTTCAGGTAATTGATATTGATTTCTTGCTTCTTCAGTTCCAGATCCGCATCTGATTTTTTCCTGACGATGGATTTTTGGGCATTGTCAAATGCCAGTTGTTTCACTTGCAGATCACGTTCCGATCTTTCTTTTTCCCCCTGGTGCTTGTCAAAATCCAGTCCAGAAATTTGCGACTTCGGCAATGCAGCATCTACTAATGCTTTTGCGAGTGCAGATTTAGCGGTAATGAGGTTTTTTTCTGCTTCAAGTGCGGTGACTTCAAGTTTGGCTACTTCAGCTTCGGCCTTGGCCCTGGTTTGCTGCATGCCAATTTCCAATTGTTCTATATTTGAACTATCGGGCGTTTCTATGCGCAACACCAGGTCCCCTTTTTTTACCTTACTTCCTTCCGCAATGAAGTTGCGCAGCACCACCGGAGCGGCATTCGATGGCGGCACAAAGATGGTTTGCGAATCTTTGGCAATCACCTCGCCAGTCAATAAAACCGGGCGGTTTTTTGCTACTGATGATGGCGATGCGCTGGCTGTGTTTGCGGGTGTAATGGCCGTGGCAGAGGTCAGCGCTGGTGTAGTCATGAATGCGACCAATATGCTTAGGCTTATGGATGACAGTGGCATATATTTGTGCAAGTGCTTCATGCAGCCATCTCCGCAACCTTGCCATCCGCCAGGTGGATAGTTCTTTGTGCTCTTGCGGCGACAGCGGGATCATGTGTGACCAGCACCAGGGTTTGACCGCCAGCGTGCAATTCGCTTAGTAGACTCAATACATCGGCGGCACTTTTTGAATCCAGATTTCCAGTCGGCTCATCTGCTAGTAATAGGGCAGGTTGATTTAGCAGGGCGCGGGCGATGGCAGCACGTTGCAACTGGCCGCCAGATAATTCACCTGGCCGGTGGTTCATGCGGGTTGCCAGACCTATGCGCTCCAGCAATTGGCGGGCGCGTGTTTCTGCCTGAGCATCTGGTAATTTGCTGTAACGCTGCGGCAGCAAGACATTTTCCAGCACAGTCAGGCGCGGCAATAAATGAAAGGATTGAAAGACGAAGCCAATATTGCGATTGCGAATATCAGATGCGGCATCGTCATTCATGATGCTGATGTCTTCCTGATTCAGCAAGTAGCTACCATGATCAGGTCGGTCGAGTGCACCAAGGACGTTCAGTAATGTGGATTTGCCTGAACCGGAAGGGCCCATGATGGCGACAAACTCGCCGCTGGCAATGTGTAAATCTATGCCGTCAAGCGCCCGAATTTCATTGCCGCCCTGCGTATATGTTTTACGTATCTGACTGAGTTTTATCATGCAAATTTTTCTATTGAGCCGTGTGAATCTCGCCAGAAAAAAGTGTAGTGATAACGCCCAGCGAATATGCAGGGCAGTATCACGGTGATAATTTAATTTGTCAAATGGCTATTGATTTTATGGGTGGAATACTGGCTTGATTTTTGTAATTTTCTATTTTTTACGCTTTGGCGACAGCACTGTTGGCAGGGCTTTGGGCAGGGTATCAGGGTAGTCACGGCTGAAATGCAGGCCACGGCTTTCCCGGCGCGATAAGGCACTGTTGACGATCAGTGAGGCCACCTCTACCAAGTTGCGCAACTCCAGCAGATTGTTCGAGATGCGGAAATTGGCGTAATACTCGTCTATCTCTTCCTTCAGCAGGCGTATGCGGTGCTTGGCGCGTTCCAGGCGTTTGGTGGTGCGGACTATACCCACGTAATTCCACATGAAGCGACGTAGCTCATCCCAATTATTGGCAATGACTACTTCTTCATCTGCATCCGAAACCCGGCTTTCATCCCAGTCAGGCAGGGCAATGACGTTGGCACGCTCCTGGGCTTCTATATGTTTGGCTGCGGCGCGGCCTACTACCAGGCATTCCAGCAAAGAATTACTGGCCAGGCGATTTGCGCCATGCAAGCCCGTATATGCAGTTTCGCCAACGGCATATAGTCCAGGCAAATCAGTGCGGCCATCTGTATCAGTGACGACACCGCCACAAGTGAAGTGAACTGCAGGGACCACTGGTATGGCCTGTTTGGTGATGTCTATGCCTAATTCCAGACAACGTGCATAAATAGTGGGGAAGTGTTCCTTCAAAAACTCTGGCGGCTGGTGGCTGATATCAAGCTCAACAAAATCGAGACCACGTTTTTTCATTTCAAAGTCAATCGCACGGGCAACCACGTCGCGCGGTGCCAGTTCCATGCGTTCATCATGATTGGTCATGAAGCGTTTGCCTGCTGCTGCGCCAGCTTCGGCGGGTAACTTCAAGATGCCACCTTCACCACGCACGGCCTCTGTAATCAAAAATGATTTGGCAAATGGATGATACAGGCATGTAGGGTGGAACTGGATGAACTCCATATTGCTTATCCTGCAACCAGCACGCCAGGCCATGGCGATACCGTCACCGGTTGCCGTGTCAGGATTGGTGGTGTACAGATAAACTTTGCCTGCACCGCCAGTGGCCATCACGGTATGTTGCGCGGCAAAGGTGTGCACTTTGCCGGTTTTTACGTCCTGCACATACAGGCCCAGACAATGTGGTGTAGACGATGTATCGCCCAGTTTTGCAGTCGTAATCACGTCAATCGCATAGTGATGTTCAAACAAACTGATGTTGGGGTGATTGCGTACTTTTTGTTCCAGTGTAACTTGTACAGCATGACCAGTAGCGTCGGCTGCATGGATGATGCGACGCTGGCTGTGGCCACCCTCACGTGTCAGGTGAAAGCCGAGTTCTGCTTCTTCATCACGGGTGAACGGCACACCTTGCTCTATCAGCCAGTCTATCGCTTCGCGGCCATGTTCGATGATGTAGCGGGTGGCGCCTTCATCACAGAGGCCGCCACCAGCTATCAGCGTGTCTGATATGTGCTGCTCATGACTATCGTGGGAATCCAGCACGGCAGCAATGCCACCTTGTGCCCAGTTACTGGCGCCATCCAGTAATTCACGTTTGGAAATAATCGCGACTTTGCGTGTTTGTGCCAGATGTAAAGCGACAGATAAGCCAGCCAGTCCACTACCTACAATTGCTACGTCAAAATTCTTCATTATCTTTTGTGATTGTATTTGGGTGTTTATTACCCAAGGGTTTTCCCAGTGCCCATGTCCCGAACTCGCAGCAGGATGACGGTCAGGGCTTTCTATAACTTTAGTTCATACCGTATCCTGATTTTGGAATGACTGCACAATATGCTGCTTGCATTCTAATTCAGGATCAAGGAGAGAGTAGCTTTTCCACGCAGCAAAAAAAAGTAGCTATCTGAATTTTTGCACTTAACTTAGTCCTTGAAACGCAGAAAATTTGTATAAGCAAATTACAAATCATCAAACTTGCCAAGAAAGCTTGCAAACAGCTTGACACAAAGCTTGGCGGCTTGCTCTAATACCGGATGCAGATTTCCTGCTTGCCGTGATAGATGCACGACCAATAAAATAATCGAATACATCATCACGAAATTCAAATTTTTGTGAGGGGGCTATAAGTGAATAAGACTGAGTTGATCGATCATATTGCGAAAACAGCGGATATTTCCAAAGCGGCTTCGTCGCGTGCGCTGGATGCAGTGATCGGCGCGGTAAAAACCACATTGAAGAAAAAAGGCACGGTAACTTTGGTCGGTTTTGGTACCTTCTCTGTTGCCAAACGTGCTGCCAGGCCCGGCCGCAATCCTAAAACTGGTGAACCAATCAAGATCAAGTCTGCCATGGTTCCGAAATTTAAACCTGGCAAAGCTTTGAAAGATGCGGTAAACTAATGCTCTTTCGTGGCCCAGTGACATGTGCCGCGATGTTTGTTTGTATGTGTGGGGCGCTTAGCTCAGTTGGTAGAGCGGAGCCCTTACAAGGCTTAGGTCGGGAGTTCGAGCCTCTCAGCGCCCACCAGTATCAAGCAAAATATAGTTTCATGCAGTAAAAAAGGAGTGGTAGTTCAGTTGGTTAGAATACCGGCCTGTCACGCCGGGGGTCGCGGGTTCGAGCCCCGTCCGCTCCGCCAGAAAATCGAAAAGGCGAACGAAAGTTCGCCTTTTTTTGTATTCGTCAAATTGTTATTGTGATACTTAGCCACGTGATTGGTTGAACATGTTTGAATTTATTCGTACCCATCAGCGCTTAATGCAAATTTTGTTAGCTGTTCTGATTTTGCCGTCTCTTGTTTTATTCGGCAATCCCGACGTTTTGCGTTCCTTTGGTAAAGAGGAGGGTATTGCAAAGGTCGCTGGCGCTCCTATTACTCAGGCTGAGTTCGATCAGGCACTGAGAGATCAACTGGATCGCATGCGTCAAATGTATGGCCCGCAATTTGATGCAAAGATGCTCAATACGCTAGAAGCAAGACAGAGCATTCTGGATGAAATGATAGACCGCAAGGCGATAG
The DNA here is from genome assembly GCF_030683615.1 of Undibacterium sp. NCBI lineage: Bacteria > Pseudomonadati > Pseudomonadota > Betaproteobacteria > Burkholderiales > Oxalobacteraceae > Undibacterium > Undibacterium sp. The sequence goes on along the minus strand of NZ_JAUXQE010000007.1, from coordinate 29,938 downwards.
CTGGTGAGATTGCTGTTAAAAAACTGACAATTGCCGATGCCACTTTGCAAGATAAAATTGCCAAATCACCAGGCATGCTGAAGGCTGACGGTCATTTTAACAATGAGGAATACACACGCGTGTTGGCACAGCAGGGTATGACACCGCTGATGTTTGAGCAGCGTTTGCGTCAGGATATGGTGCTCCAGCAATTGCTTGCACCTGTTCAGGCTGGTGCTTTTGTCCCTAAAACGGTGGCAGAACGCTTCTCGGCGATTAATGAGCAAGAACGTGAAGTACAGATGTTGATGTACAAGCCTGGTGATTTTGCTGATCGTGTCAAGATCACTGATGAGATGCTGAAGGCCTATTATGAAAAAAATTCGGCGCAGTTCGTGATCCCGGAACAAATCAATGCTGAATACGTCGTCTTGAATAGTGAAGTGCTGGCTGAGCAAACGACAGTGTCTGATGCCGATGTCCAGACCTACTACAAAGCTAATGAAAAATCCTATACGACAGAAGAGCAGCGTCGCGCCAGCCATATTCTGATCGCCGTAGCCAAGGATAGCAGTGCCGCTGATAAAGCCAAGGCGAAAGCCAAAGCTGCCGATATCCTGGCGCAACTGCGCAAGAAGCCAGAAGATTTTGCCAAACTGGCAAAAGAAAATTCTGATGACCCAGGATCTAAAGAAAAAGGCGGTGATCTGGATTTCTTTGGCAAAGGCATGATGGTTCCGCAGTTTGATGAAAGTGTATTCAAGCTCAAGCAAGGTGATATCAGCGAACTGGTGCAGTCTGACTATGGTTTTCACATCATCACAGTAACCGGCATCAAGCCTGCCGGTGTCAAAACACTGGATGAAGTCAAGGTGCAGATTGCTGCTGATATCAAGAAGCAAAAAGCAGGCAAAGCTTACACAGAAGCTGCAGAGACATTTACCAATGTCTTGTACGAGCAAGGCGATAGCTTGAAGCCCGCGGCCGAAAAGTTGAAACTGAAAATACAAACGGTGAATGGCTTGTCACGTAACAGCAAACCAGGCTTACCAGCGACTGTGGAAACCAATAATCCTAAATTCCTGAAGGCGATTTTCTCTGATGATGTGGTCAAGAAAAAACACAATACAGAGGCAGTAGAAGTTGCCCCGAATACTTTGATTGCTGGTCGCATTGTTGAATACAAAGCCGCATCCAAACGTCCGTTTGAAGAAGTCAAGGCGTCAATTCAGGCGCAAGTAACCGCAACCGAAGCAGCTGCGCTGGCTGAAAAAGAAGGTATCGCCAAACTGGCTGCATTGAAAGCAGCAGATGCAACGGCTGGATTTACAGATGCCAAAATGGTATCGCGGTTGAAAAATCAGGATATTCCTCCTGCTGCTCTGCTTGATTTGATGCGTGCAGATACTCAAAAGCTGCCGGCGTTCGTTGGGACATCGCTGGGTACGGCTGGCTATGTTATTTTCCGCATAGGCAAGGTCAGCCCAGGTACGGCTGACAAAGAGCGCCGTGCTTCCGAGGCACAGCAATTGGCTGGCATGCAATCGTCACAGAACCTGTATGCCTATCTTGAATTGCTGAAGCAAAGAGCAAAAGTCACCATCAATAAAGCCGCAATAGCAGCGCCAGTAACGGCAGCACCATAATTCTGTACTTTCTGCTGTTGGAAAAAGACACCTTCGAGGTGTCTTTTTTTTGTCAAAAATTAAAATTTTGTCTAATCTTGCTAATGTTGTCTTTCGCGAGCAATCGACTTTGAATCCGGCAATATTTGATGTGTATCAATGTAGCCGTGCAGTCCGATTGTTATTCTTGCAGTGTATTTTTACAACAGAGTGAGATCATGACAATAACTAAAGAAAACACATACAACTATCGGGTTGTACGGCAATTTTCTGTCATGGCAGTGGTGTGGGGAATAGTCGGCATGCTCGTGGGCGTGGTGATTGCAACTCAACTTGCCTGGCCGGAATTTCTTGGGGGGATACCCTGGCTAAGCTATGGGCGTTTGCGTCCCTTGCATACCAATGCCGTGATTTTTGCTTTTGGCGGTAGTGCCTTGTTTGCGACTTCTTATTATGTCGTACAGCGTACCTCCAATGTTCGCTTGTTTTCTGATGGTCTTGCCGAATTCACTTTCTGGGGTTGGCAACTGGTCATCGTCGCGGCAGCCATTAGTTTGCCTTTAGGTTATACCCAGGGTAAGGAATATGCAGAACTGGAATGGCCTATCGACTTGCTGATCGCCGTGGTCTGGGTATCATATGCCGTGGTGTTTTTCGGTACGCTGATGAAACGCAAGGTTGAGCATATTTATGTAGCCAATTGGTTCTACGGCGCATTCATCATTGCGGTAGCTGTTTTGCATATCGTCAATAGTGCAGCCATGCCCGTGTCGTTCATGAAATCCTATTCTGCTTATGCCGGTGTGCAGGATGCAATGGTGCAATGGTGGTATGGTCACAATGCGGTAGGCTTCTTCCTTACTGCTGGCTTTCTGGGGATGATGTATTACTTCATTCCCAAACAAATCGAGCGCCCGGTTTACTCTTATCGCCTGTCCATCGTTCACTTCTGGGCATTGATCTTCACTTACATGTGGGCGGGTCCGCATCACTTGCATTACACCGCCTTGCCAGACTGGGCACAATCCATAGGCATGCTGTTCTCGCTGATTTTGCTGGCTCCGTCATGGGGTGGCATGGTCAACGGTATCATGACACTGTCTGGTGCCTGGAGTAAGTTGCGCTCTGATCCTATCCTGCGTTTCCTGATCGTGTCCCTGTCTTTCTATGGCATGTCGACCTTTGAGGGACCGATGATGGCGATCAAGACTGTCAATGCCTTGTCTCACTACACAGACTGGACTGTAGGCCACGTTCACTCTGGCGCTCTGGGCTGGGTTGGCTTCATTACCATCGGTAGCTTGTATTACCTGATCCCGCGCCTGTTTGGTCAAACTCAAATGTATAGCAAGCGTCTCATCGAAGTGCATTTCTGGGTGGCGACAATTGGGGTTGTCTTGTACATCGCATCGATGTGGATTGCTGGTGTTATGCAAGGTCTGATGTGGCGCGCAGTCAACGAAGACGGCACGTTGACATATTCCTTCGTGGAAAGCGTGAAAGCGACTTACCCTTACTATGTCATACGTATGGCGGGTGGCTTGCTGTATCTGGGTGGCATGCTGGTCATGGCCTACAACGTCGCCAAAACGATCATGGCTGCCAAGCCTGTCAATAATGCGATCCCGGCTTTGCCTGCTAATGCAGCACATGCATAAATCAAAGGAGAAATTTGATGCGTAAGTTTACTCATGATCTGATTGAACGCAATGTCGGCTTGTTGCTGGTGCTGGTGATTCTGACGATCAGTGTTGGTGGTCTGGTTGAGATCGTACCCTTGTTCTTTCAAAAATCGACGACTCAGCCAGTACAGGGAATGCTGCCGTATTCGGCACTGCAACTGGCTGGACGTGATATTTATCTAAGGGAGGGATGCTATGGTTGCCATTCGCAGATGATACGTCCCTTCCGTGCTGAAACTGAACGTTATGGCCATTATTCCGTCGCTGGGGAATCTGTTTATGACCATCCTTTCCAGTGGGGTAGTAAGCGTACTGGCCCGGATCTGGCGCGGGTAGGTGGTCGTTACAGTGATAGCTGGCACCGGGACCATTTGAATGATCCTCGCTCAGTGGTAGTGGAGTCGAATATGCCCGCCTACCCATGGCTGGCCAAGACTCAACTGGATGCAAATGCGATTGCTCCAAAATTGCAGGCCATGAAAACCCTGGGTGTTCCTTATACCGACGAACAAATCAAGGCAAGCTCGGCTGATGTGGCCAACAAAACCGAGTTGGATGCGCTGGTCGCCTATCTGCAAGTGCTGGGTACCGCGATCAAGAGCAAGAATTGATAAAGGAATAGCCGGGACATTAATGGCCCGGCCTTTCGGGGAGAAATGAAATGAATTTCACAATAATCAGCAGCGTTGTAACGGTCGTCAGCCTCATCGTATTCCTTGGCATTATTTACTGGGCATTCAGTGCCAGGAATAAGGAGAAATTCGAAAAAATGGCACGCTTGCCAATTGATAATGAGAATGGAAAATAGCCATGGCAGACTTTTTTAATGAATGGTGGAGTACCGGTATCGCCATCGTCACGGCCTTGTCCATGCTGGCCTGTGTTTTACTGTTGTGGTCACAATCCAAGGTCAAGGTGAAGGTAGGTAGTGATGGCAAGCCTTTGCCAGCAGAAACTACAGGCCATGTCTGGGATGGTGACTTGATGGAGCAAAACAATCCCCTGCCCAAATGGTGGATGTGGTTGTTTTATCTGACAGTGGTATATAGCGTGGGCTATCTTGTGGTCTATCCTGGCTTTGGCAAGTGGCAGGGTACTTTTGGCTGGAGCCAACAGGGAGCCTATGAAAAAGAAATGAAGGATGGAGAGGCGCAGTATGGTCCCATCTTTAACAAATACCTTGCCATGGATATCAAAGCAGTTGCCATGGATGCGCAAGCACGGGACATTGGTCAGCGTCTGTTCCTCAATACCTGTGCCCAATGTCATGGCTCAGATGCGCAAGGCGGCAAGGGTTATCCGAATCTGGCGGATAATGACTGGCTGTATGGCGGTGATCCACAAACAATCTTGACCACCATACGAGAAGGTCGCCACGGTCAGATGCCACCTATGGGTGCAGCGCTGGGTACGGATGATGACGTCAGGAACGTTTCCAATTATGTGCTGAGCTTGTCGAATTCTGCCCATGATCCTATCAAGGCTGCTTTGGGTAAATCTAAATTTGCTGCCTGTGCTGCTTGCCATGGTGGTGAAGGCAAGGGCAATCAGGCGCTGGGTGCGCCGAATCTGACAGATAAAGTCTGGCTGTATGGAGGTGGTATCGACAGCGTCATGGAAACCATCAACAAGGGTCGCAGTAATCAGATGCCAGCGCACAAAGGTATCTTGACCGAAGGCAAAGTACATTTGCTGGCAGCTTATGTCTGGGGTTTGTCGAACAACTCTGCCTCAGCCCAGATCAGTGATGCAGATGCTGGCGCGGTCAAGCAAATTGCTGCGACTGCATCTGAAGCAGCGGCAAGCAAGTAATTGTTGATATCAACAGCAGCGTTAATCAACAATAAGGACGAGCATGATCATACAGCACGCCCCACCCGCGTTGAATAACGCTGCTTTTTTGCCTTACTAAGAAGAACAGAATCAAGATGAAGCACATACCCATCATCCCGGTGCCGATAGAAGAAGCTGAATTGGCGCTTTTTGAAGAACGCAGGAAGATTTATCCGCGTACACAAACAGGCTGGTTTTCTTCCTGGCGCTGGGTATTGGTATTTTTTACGCAGGCGTTATTTTATGGTACAGCCTGGCTGAACTGGAATGACAGACAAGCGGTATTGTTTGATCTGGTAGCTCGCAAATTTTATATTTTTGGCCTGGTTTTGTGGCCGCAAGACTTTATTTATCTGGCTGTCTTGCTGGTGATCTCGGCCTTGAGTCTGTTCTTGTTCACTGCCATCGCTGGCAGATTATTCTGCGGGTACGCTTGCCCGCAAACTGTCTACACCGAGATTTTTTTGTGGATAGAAGCCAAGGTCGAGGGTGAGCGCAATGCCCGGATCAAGCTGGACGCTTCGCCCATGTCGACGCGAAAATTCTCACTCAAATTCCTAAAGCATTTCATCTGGATTACTCTGGCTCTTTGGACTGGTTTCACTTTTGTAGGTTACTTCACGCCTATCCGTGAGCTGGCGATCGCTGTTGGTGATTTTACACTGGGTCCCTGGGAGACATTCTGGTTCCTGTTCTATGGCTTTGCCACTTATGGCAATGCCGGCTGGATGCGCGAGCAGGTTTGCAAATACATGTGTCCTTATGCGCGCTTTCAGAGTGCCATGTTCGACAAGGACACGCTGATTGTTACTTATGATACTGCGCGAGGTGATCCACGCGGATCCAGGAACAAGAAGGTTGATTACAAGTCCCAGGGTATGGGGGATTGTGTCGATTGCGGGATTTGTGTCCAGGTCTGTCCTACCGGCATCGACATCCGCGAAGGTTTGCAGTATGAATGTATTGCATGTGGTGCCTGTATCGACGGCTGTGATCAGGTCATGGACAAGATGGGTTATGAGCGCGGCCTGATACGCTATACCACAGAGCATGCGCTGACACGCAAACTGGATGACAAAGCCATGTGGAAGCGCGTATTCCGCATGCGCACGCTCATCTATGGTGGCTTGCTAGGCTTGATCATTTTACTGGCGGCCGTCTCTCTGGCCCTGCATACGCCCTTGAAGGTGGATGTCCTCAAGGATAGAAGCATGCCAAAAATCACAGAAACTGGCGCGATTGAGAATGTCTACCGCCTGCAAGTGATGAATACCCAGGAATCAGCACGCCACTATAGTGTCGAAGTGCATGGCGCGGCTGGTGCGGTTATCGTTAATTCTGCTACTCTTGAAGTTGATTCTGCCAGCACTAAAGCATTCCCGGTCAGGGTACGGGTGCCTGCCAAAGTGTTAGCAACGGGCTCTAACCGCATACGATTTGTAATCAAGGATCTGGACTCGCCAGAAGTGACGGTGACTGAGAAAGCCGTATTTATCGTTCCGCGATAGGAGAAAAAAATGGAAGCCAGTTTGATGCCCCCAAAATCCAGGCGCGATACCTGGTACAGAGAACCATGGTTGCTGCTGGTTGCTGGCGGCCCTGCATTCGTGGTGTGTGCAAGTATTTATACCGGCTACATCGCCATGCATGGTGCTGACAAAGTCGTGGCCGAGGACTATTACAAGCAAGGCTTGATGATCAATAAAGATATACAGCGTGATGCCAAGGCCAGGGAACTACAACTGAACGCCTATATCAATGCCGACCTTACCAATAGCAAGGTAAGACTGCAACTGAGTGGTAAAGGTAATTTGCCTGAAACCATACAGCTCAGCCTGGCCAATGCAGCAAAAGGAAGCAATTCGGTCAGCGAAGTCATACGCCGCTTACCTCTGAAGCAGACAGCGCCCGGGCATTATGAAGGTGAGTTAAAACTGATGCCAAAGGTCGGCGAAGACACTGTTAAGCTGTTTCATATCAAACTGGAGACTACCGACTGGCGCCTGACTGGTGACTGGTTTGATCCAGGACAAAAACCAGTACAACTGAATGCAGCAAAATGAGGCCTATCCCTGAATTTTGCTGACCGAAGGCTGGATAATCACTAGAAGGGGACAGGATTTGGAACATAGCACTATCACACCACGCAAACCACAGTTACGTTCGATGTTAATGATCGTTTTGTGGCCAGCTTTTTTGATGGCTTGTGCGGCAACAGGCTTGTTCTTCAGTATGGTTGATCCGATGGAGTTGATTGTCTTGGATCGGCGCCTGCAAATGCATGAAACTGGTGCATACACAGTAGGCTTTTTTGCCTTCTGGTTGCTGGGAATTCTGTCTAGTGGTTTGACGGCTTTGCTTGTGCAAAAAGCACACTAGAAATAGAGAACCGCATCATGAACATGAACGAGCCGGCTGCATTTCCAGCGATAGAAATCCCGGAAGACCTGATACGCCGTTTTGATAGCCTGGGGCCTCGGTACACTTCCTATCCAACGGCAGACAGGTTTGCGGTGGGCTTTACTGCTGAATCTTATATGCAGTATCTAAAAGAGCGTAGCCTGCTCGTCAATAAGCCTCCATTGTCGCTGTACATACATATCCCGTTTTGTGCTTCACTTTGTTATTACTGTGCCTGCAATAAGGTCATTACCAAGGATCATGGCCGCTCAGCCAAGTATCTGGAGTATCTGGCCAAGGAACTGAAGCTGGTGGTTGAGCACTTGCATGTGCGTGAAACGTTAAGTCAGTTGCATCTTGGTGGCGGTACGCCAACCTTTCTTAGTCATGCCGAGTTGCGCCAGTTGATGCACATGCTGCGCGAGCATTTTGACTTTGCCGATGATGCGGAAATATCGATAGAGATCGATCCGCGCACAGTCACCACTGAGACTTTGCAATTATTGGCTGAGCTGGGTTTCAATCGCACCAGTCTGGGAGTGCAAGACTTTAATGCCGATGTGCAAAAAGCTGTGCACCGCATACAGCCTTACGAAATGGTGGCGCAGACCGTGGTAGATAGTCGCGCCTGTGGTTTTCAATCGATTAATTTCGACTTGATCTATGGCTTGCCCAAACAAAATCTGGAGAGTTTTTCGCAAACTCTGGATCAGGTAATCGCGCTGTCACCAGCCCGCATTGCCTTGTATAACTACGCTCATTTACCCACGCGCTTCAAGCCGCAGCGTCGTATTGCCGAAGCAGATTTGCCATCGGCTGAACAGCGCCTGCAGATTTTCCTGATGTCGATAAAACGCTTGCTGGCAGAAGGTTATGTTTACATAGGCCTTGATCATTTTGCCAAACCGGATGATAGCCTCGCACGGGCGACGCTGGATGGCAGCCTGCACAGGAATTTTCAGGGTTATACCACGCGAGCAGATTGTGACCTGATTGCGCTGGGTTTATCAGCAATAGGCAAGATTGGGGCTTCTTATGGGCAAAATCTGCGTACCCTTGATGAGTACTATGCCTGCCTCGATCAAGGAAAACTGCCTGTTGAAAAAGGATATCACCTTGATGCAGATGATATCTTGCGCCGGCAAGTCATCATGAGCCTGATGTGCAGCAACACGCTCAATTTCAAATTTCTGGAAATGCAGTACGGCATTTCCTTTCATGATTACTTTGCTGCGGAATTGCTGAAGTTGCAGGACTATGCGAAAGAAGGTTTGCTGGTCATTGATGACAACAGCATCAGTATTCCAGCCAGGGGGCGTTTATTTGTGCGCGCGTTGGCCATGGTATTTGACCGCTATCTGGGGCAGCAATCAGGTGCCAGATATTCCAAGTTGATTTGATATGCTGACCCTGCCTTTGGTGTTTGCCGCGATGACCGCTGGCGCCATAGGCGGCGTTCACTGCGTTGGCATGTGCGGTGGTATTTCCATGCTGTTGACACAGGCGGGGCAGAAGAGCGGTAAACCAGCAGCATCGGTCAGCAAAGTTATTCCCATTACCGTGGCGGCTGAGAGCAGGCAAGTTGGTGCTACCGACAGTCTGCATTCGAGGGTGTTGTACCAAAGCCTGTTGCAAAGCGGGCGTATTTTTACCTATGTAATCGCCGGTGCAATACTCGGCGGGCTGGGTGCTGCGGGCATGTGGTTTAAACCTTATCTCCCTGTCCAGCAAATCCTGTTTGTAATTGGTAACTTGATGTTGATATTGCTCGCCTTGCGCATATCAGGCCTGTTGCCACGCCTGCCGTTTCTGCAAAATGTTTGGGCAAATTTGCATGCTCGTATGAGCAGGAAATTGCCATCATTGCAGCAAGCAGCAAAATATCCTTTTCTTTTGGGGGTGAGCTGGGGCTGCCTGCCATGCGGACTCTTGTATGGCGTTGCCCCGTTCGCTCTTTTGTCTGGCGATGCCTGGTCTGGCGGTTTGCTGATGCTGATCTTTGGCTTGTTTGCGCTACCGCATTTATTACTGACGCAGGCGATCATGCAGCAGGCGCACAATAAGAGCATCATGCGTGGATTGCGTTATCTGGCGGCAGCGATTTTGATGGGGATAGGTGCTATGGGTTTGTGGTATTTTGATATGAAGGATATGCCATCTTTCTTATGCCTGGTGCCTGCAGCTTGACCGTCAGATAGTCTTCAAGCCTTTATGTCGATGAGCGTACCCATTACCTCATCTGCCGTTTTGACGATCTCGGCTGACAAGTCAAAACCCAGCTTGAATTGTATGGATTGTACAATTTCATTTGCAAGATCAGTACCGCTCAAGTCCTGAGACGCCAGGCTACTTCCTTCTTTGCTGATGTTGGCAATGACACCACCGGCAGCTTGTTCCTGGAAACTGACTTGCTGAGGAACAAAGCCTGAGGTGCTGGCATTCGCCACATTATGGCCAGCACTGTCCAGCGCGCGGCTATAAGCCTTGAGCCCAGACAGGCCACTATTGAGTGCTGAGACTGACATGAATACTCCAGTTGCGATGCAATGCGATATGACTTTACGCAAGCTTATACTGGAATGAACAAGTTTGCACAGCTAATCAAATTGCTTATTTTATTTGCTTAACTTAGTGGCAAATTAATTTTCAACCTGGTGCCTTCACCAGGTTGGCTGTCAACCAAGAATTCGCCATGCATGGCCTTGACACGCTCGCGCATGCCGACCAGGCCGAAAGAACGTGACTTGCGCATTTCTTCAGCCTCTATCCCTTTGCCATTGTCAGCAATACTGAAACTTAGCATGGAGGCATTACGCTCAAAGACAATTTGTACTTCTGTTGCAGCCGCATGTCTGACCACATTCGTTAATGATTCCTGGACGATGCGGAAGATGGCAGTGCTGCGCGCATCGTCTAGCGCCAGTTGTTCTTCATTGGCTTCCAAGTCACAAGCTATGCCATGACGCATGGAAAAATCTTTTTGCAGGGTCTGTAGTGCGAAATACAGGCCACCTTCATCCAGTGCGCGTGGCCTGAGATCAGTGGCGATGCGCCGCAAGGTTGTGATTGATGTCAGTAGTAACTGGTCCATACTGTTGATGGTTTGCTGGGTCTTGCCAGTGAGTATGCTATCCCTTTGCAGTAACGATAAATCCATGCGCAGGGCGGCCAGCAATTGGCCCAGGTCATCATGCAATTCGCGCGCTATGTGCTTGCGTTCTTCTTCGCGTATGCTTTGCAGGGTAGCGGACAACTGCGTCAATTCATCATGGTAGAGCGCCATTTTTTCTTTGGCTACCTTGCGTTCCGTGATGTCGCGGAAGATCACGGTGTAAAAACGCCTGCCGTTTTCTATCTGGCTGGAGATTGATGCTTCGATGGGAAATTCCTCACCATTTGCCTTGACGCCCGTCACATAAAAATCTTCAAAATTGCTACCCATCTTCCGGCGGGTTGCACCGGTTTCGCCAAACTCCTTTACGTGTCTTCCATGCACCTGACGATGGCGTTCGGGCAATACTGTGTTGAGTGAAGCCCCCATCAAATACTGCACATCATGACCAAACATGGCTGCTGCGGCAGGGTTTACCAGAATGATGGATTGGGTTTCATCGATCGTGATGATGCCATCGATGGCAGTGTCTATCATGCGACTCAAGCGTTCGCGCTCTATACTCAGCTCTTCCGCCGAGCGCGCCAGGTTCTGGCTGGTCTCCGCCAGAGTGGCATAGGGAGTATGAATGTTGACTGCAACCATGCCCCGGTAAATGGCGATTGCCGCCAGCAATTGAAATACATGGCCCACCGCGACAAAGATATCATTGCCATTTACATAAATAGCGAAATATACCTCCGAGATTGCCAGCAGAATCGCAGCCAGGAACAAGGGCGCACGTTCTATTTGCAGGCGTCCTACCAGTTCATTTGTTGGGGATGAGGCAGCGCCTTGCTTGTTAAATCGGTAGGCGGTGAACAAATTGATGGCGATCAGGCCAAGTTCACAGGCCATTTTGAATGAGGTTTGTCCTTCGCCTTCGATATACGTCAGTGGTAACAAGTGTGGAAACATAAATACCATCACCATCCAGCCTACAGTCGCCAGGAGCCCGGCAGTCAGAACAAAGTAAGCTTGTAGCGGACTGACCTCAGAGTCTTGTGGCGCCATTGCCAAGCCCAGCAGGGTAGTTGCAATGAATGAACGTGACAGCAGCCAGAACAGAAGGGACTTATGCATATCCTCTGCGTCAGGAAAGCCTGGCATGCCCTGGAAACTGATGGCATGCATGAACCCAAGTATGGCAGTACACAAAAACGCGACCGCCAGTATGACGCTACTTTTTTTTCTGGAGCCGCCAAAAGCATTCCAGCAAACAATAAACACTGACGTGAAAATGACGATGGTGACGGTTTCCAGCACCGTATGTACTGGCAAAGGTGCTGGCATCTGCATGGCAGATAGAGCAGCATGATTCAACCATAAAAGAAGCGACAAGATTGCGAGTAAACCTGCAGTCCAGCGCGCTGTTACCAGTCTGGAATAGTCATGTGCCATGTTTTTTTGATTTGATAATAAAGGAAGTGAGTATTTTAATGGCAGTTCACCATGCTGGCAGCTATAAATGAAAATGACACTCCTGAAGCAGGAGTGTCATTGACGATGACAGGTAAAATCGCTTAATGCGACATGAGCACAGGCACGGTCATACTTTGCAAAATAGTTCTGGTGACACCACCCATGATCATTTCACGGAAGCGTGAATGACCATATCCACCCATAACCAGCATATCGCTATCGAGATCATGTGCCAGCGAGAGCAGGGCATTGCCGATATCGGTCGAAGTTTTATGCACGCCAACTTCGACTTTGACGCCATGTCTTGCCAGATACAGGGCAATGTCAGCGCCTGGCTGTTCGCCATGACTGTCTGGCACGGACTTGGGGTTGAAAATCGCAACCTGGACCAAGTCGGCACGGCGCAGCAAGGGGATTGCGTCTGTAATGGCGCGCGTTGACTCACGGCTGGCATCCCAGGCGATCAGGGGACGTTTGCCAACAGTCGTGAAGTCACCGACATAAGGGATAATCAATATTGGGCGCCCAGAATTCATGATCAGATACTCTGGGAAGTCTGGCAGTACGGAAGGCGAAGGCTCGTCGCGATTGGTTTGGCCAATTACAACTAGATCACTATATCTGGCTTGCAAACCGATGCCGCCGCCTGCTTCATCATTGGCGATCATGCTTTCGAAAGAGTTGACGCCGATTGCTTGAGCTTGCTGGTTGAAACTGTCTACCGCTTTTTCTGCACGCTCGCGCAAATAACTCAAGTGTATGGTCAGATTGGGGTCATTCGCGCTGATATTGCCATCCTGATAGATGAAACGTGACACACCAGTGACTGCAGTGCCTACCAGATGCGCTTCGTCGCACATAGCGATTTCAGCCGCGACACGCACGCGAAAATTTGAACGCTCAGATTCATCAATATGAACCAGGATGGTTTTGTACGGCATGTTTTGCTCCTTGATCTCAAATCGTGGGAAAAAACAAGTTCAGCGATGCTTTTGCCGGTATGATTCCGGCAAAAGTCGACACTTACTTGCTAAAGCTTACACTAATTTAAAGCAACGGCAACTTCTTTGCCCCACTGTGGCAATAGGTTCTTACCAACTAAAGCCGACACTTTTTCACTGACTTTGATACGCGCTTTGGCAGGTGGCAGGCGACGCAGGGTTTTCAGTGCAGGCACATCTAGAAGGGCGATCTGGCGTTGCTCGACACTGATCAATCCCATTTCATTAAAGGCAGACAGGGTGCGGCTGACTGTTTCTAGTGTCAGGCCCAGGTAACTGCCGATTTCGTGACGTGTCATGCGCAAATTAAAGGACTTGCCAGAATAGCCGAGCTGGCTAAAGCGTTCCCCGAGTGTAGTCAGGAAGCGAGCCACCTTGGCTTCAGCACTCAGGGCGCTCAGCATGCCTATCATGATTTGTTCGCGCACCAGTTCGCGGCTCATGACGCTGAACATGGCTTGCTCCAGCTCTGCATAAATACGTCCCAGCGCAGAGAAAGTCTTGTAAGGCATGAGTATGATGTCGCAATCAGACAGGGCCACGGCTTCAGAGGCATGTTGTTGGTTATGTATGCCATCAATTCCGAGCAGATCACCTTTCATGGGGAAACTCAATACCTGCTCATTGCCATACTCGTCGATGAGGACAGTTTTCAAGAATCCTGAATTGACGATGTACAGTGTTTCAAAATCCTGGCCTATGGTGTGTACACGCTGACCCGCTTTGTAACGTACATGCTGAAACAACACTTCTTCATCTGCAGAAGCAGCAGGGGTAGGTATGCGCAGAAGTTCGCAAACTTCATGCAGGTTGGACCAGAGATTGCCATGGCAACGCCAGCCAGCCTCATTGGAGATGACTGGAAAACTATTCTTGCTGGCAACTGAAGACAGGCTGCTGGTACTGTTTGTAAAGGTTGCTGTAGTCATGGTAGTCCCCTTGAACGGTTTGCGACATTAGTTAATTTGATGATTTGAATCTGGTTGCTGCCAACGCAGCAGATAATCTTGTAGCGAACCAAAGTCCGTGGACTTATCCAAAAAACCATCTGCGCCTGCCCGCAATGCAAGTACGCGATTGTTTTCTGTTGCGTGATTTGTCAGTATCACTACCTTGATGGCTGGCCTGCTTTGCTTGATATTCCTCAGCAGCTGCAAGCCGTTTCCATCGGCGAGCTGGAGATCCAGTATCAATGCGTCGGCGTCATTGCCAAGCAGGGCTTGGTAGGCGCTCCCCATGTCACTTGCGACTCCCAGGACATGCATGCCAGGCACTTCTTCAACGAACCGCACCAGGCGGTTTTGAATCAGGACTGAATCTTCGACGATGTACAGGTTCATGTTGTGACTTGTTGTGCGTGTTTGCTTAGGCTCTATTATCGTCAGCATCAGCATTGATTTAAATCAGGAGATGCTGATTTGAATTGTCAGATTTGGCGCTGTATCTGTAGGAATATTCCTAGCAGTAATATGGCGGACGGAGAAGACAACCTAATTTGATGGTGGTCAATCAGGTGCCGTCAGAAGGGATATGGTCGAGGAGGAAGGCGGGTACAGGCTACAGTATTCAGGCTACAGGAGATGGTGTGCCACGGCGTATTGCACCAAGTCAGATAAATTGCTCATATTCATTTTTTGCATGATGCGAGTTTTGTGGGTGCTGACTGTCTTTACGCTCAAATGCAAGAGTTCACCGATTTCAGTGATTGATTTACCCTTGACCAGGTGGGTAAATACTTCAAATTCACGGTCAGACAAGCTGGTATGCGGCTGGCTGTCATCTGCAGGCATGGCGCTCATAGCCAGTTGTTCAGCCACTTCTATGCTGATGTACGGGCGACCCGAGGCAACCTTGCGCAAGGCAGTGACCAGTTGTGTGCCTGCGCTTTCCTTGGTCAGATAGCCACGCGCACCAGCGCGTATGGCACGCACGGCATACTGCTCTTCTTCATGCATGGTGAGTATCAGGATTGGCAATTTGGGGAATTCGTCCTTGATCTGGCGTATCAGGTCTACACCGCTACGGCCAGGCATGGACAAATCCATCAGCAAGACATCAAATTCGGTAGTGCGTACTTTTTCCAGGGTATCGAAACCATCGACTGCTTCGGCAACTACTTGTATGTCTTCTATGCCATCAAGTATGCGTTTCAGTCCTTCGCGCATGATGGTATGGTCGTCGGCTATCAAGATGCGGGTCATAGAGGCAATAGGGCTACATTTCATGTTCAGCGGCGCATTCGGCACATACTTGTGCCAAAGCAAGGATTTCCAACATTGTACTGTAGCCAGTGCAGGCGTGTGGTTCTGTATCGCTTAGAACCTGCTTGCGATCTTACTGCTCGCATATGATCGGGCTCATGCGCTGCTCTTCGAGCGCTGACGCTCGCTACGAATCGCAAACATGCACTTAGTGATGTTTGATCCTGTGTACCAGCACTGGGATCAGGCACAAGGACAAGACTTTGGTTGTAACACTGCCCAGTATGAATTGACCCAGGCCGCTTCTGCCATGTGAACCCATGAAGATCAGGTCGCAGGCATATTCCTGGGCTGTATGGACGATTTCCTTGGCGGTGGAGTCATTGAATTGTATGACTTCCTGATAAGCCAGGCCAGCTGCATTCGCTGCTTCCCTGGCAGGTTGCAGGTAGCTTTCTGCCAGTGTTTGCATGGCCGCCTGGTACTCTTCTTCGGTGGGGCCATTGGGTGGCAAGATATCGACATAGAGCGGATATTGATAATTGCCAGCAACATATACCGCAACCACTTCTGCCTGTAATTGTTGGGCAAATTCAAGGCCAGCTGTAACGCAGGCATGTGACAGTTCTGAGCCATCGGTCGGTAGCAGTATACGCTTGTACATAGTCTATCCCCTTGAAGGTGTATCCAGCATGCAGGTGGATTGTCACATCTGCCTTGATTTCAAACAAGGAGAATAAGAGAATATGGTCAATAGAGTGGAAATTTTGTTTGTTCTGTATTTTTCTTTTTGTCTGTCAACAATTAAATTTCTGTGGCCAGCAGTTGACCTAGCTCTGGTGAGCTGCAGTGTTGTAGTTGTATATCTGTACATTCATGCCACGCGGCAAATTCGCGCAAGGTCTTGCCTAGATCGGTGGTCATTGCCTTGGAAACTCGTACGCCAGATTCCAGATGCAGAGCCTTGATTTCGAACATGCCATCCTTGCGATGGGCTTTGGCATCCATGCGGCCTATCAGTGCCCCCCTGCGCAATATAGGCAGGGTGAAGTAGCCGTAGCGCCGTTTAGGGGCGGGCGTGTAGCACTCCAGCTTGTAGTCAAAATCAAAAAATTCTATGGCACGTTTTCTATCCCAGACAACTGGATCAAAAGGGGAGAGTATACGGGTGGCTGTTGCCTTGAGTTGATTGTCTTGCGCTAGTTGCAGGGCGTCCAGACGGGCTGGATGAACGTAGAAAAGCTGTTCCTGATTTGCTATCTGCACTGGTATCAGTAAGCCTTCCTTAACCAGTTGCACAGGCTGGTTTTTTGCATCAAATTTACCCATGCGAAAATAATCAGCCATCCAGCTGGCTTTGCAAATGCCTAGCGCACGCACTGCCTGTAGTATCTGCGTGCGTTCGCATTCTAGCGGCGTGCGCAAATGTTTTTTATCATTCCATTTTGGATGCACGCGCTCACGCAAATCATAGATGCGCTGGAAGTTATGGCGTTTGGCTACCATCACTTCACCTGTCGTGAACAAGATTTCCAGTGAGCGTTTTTCTGGCTTCCATTCCCACCAGCCGCCACTTTTGCCATCGGTGCGCTCAAAGTCAGCCGAACGGCTGGCCCCGTTTTCACGTATATGCTGCCGTATGGTTTCTACCTGTGCCGTATTTTCTTGTAGCCACTTGTGATTGTATTTCCAGCCCAGTCCTTGTGGTGACACCATTTGGTGGCGGTACAGGCCATAGTCTTCTATAGGCAAGAAGCAGGCTTCATGCGACCAGTATTCAAACAAATGGCCTTCTTCCAATAATTCATTGAGCCAGGCATGCTCGAAATGCCCAAGGCGGCTCCATAGAACCAGATAAGGGCTGCGCGCCACTACGTTTATGGTATCAATCTGCAGAGCCGACATATTGCGTATGCAAGCCAATACATCGTCTTTGCCAGTCTTGCGCGGAGGCGGTTGCAGCAAGCCCTGTGCTGCCAGATGCAGGGCGCGAGCGGAACTGAGTGTCAGATGAAAATCAGTTGCGCTCATAAAATTATTGCTCAAAGGTGATTTGGTAGGTCGGAGGTTCGAATCCCTGCGCAGATCAGAAGTGTTTCAGGCCTATCGCAGCCCTGACTTCATCGGTGGTTTGAGCAGCAATTTCGCGTGCTTTTCGGGTGCCATCCTTGAGCATTTGCAAAACCTGACCGCGGTCTTTGGCATACTCTTCACGGCGTTCACGTATCGGTTTCAGCATATCTTGCAAGATACCTTCCAGACGGGCTTTGACAATACTGTCACCCAGGCCGCCGCGCACATAATGGTCTTTCATTTCTTGCAGACCGGTTTTGTCTTCATCAAAAGCATCGAGGTAAATAAAGGCGACATTGCCCTCCAGATGACCGGGATCAGCCACGCGCAAATGCAATGGGTCAGTGTAAACATTACGCACTGCTGCCTTGATTTCCGCAGGTGTGAAGCCAAGGTTGATGACATTGCCCAGAGATTTGCTCATCTTGGCCTTGCCATCCACGCCCGGCAGCCGGCCAATTTCAGGCACCAGCGCCTGGCATTCAACCAGAATATCTTTATTTGCCAGGCGGTTGAAACGACGCACGATTTCATTGGTCTGTTCTATCATTGGAATCTGGTCTTCACCGACGGGCACCAGGCTGGCTTTGAAGGCGCTGATATCTGCTGCCTGGCTGACTGGATAAGTCAAGAAACCAGCAGGGATATCGCGCTCAAAATTGCGCAAAACGATCTCTTGCTTGATGGTCGGGTTGCGCTCCAGGCGGGCTACGGTGACCAGATTGAGGTAATAGAAAGTTAATTCTGTCAGTTCTGGGATTTGTGACTGAATAAATATCGTTGATTTGGCAGGATCTATACCTACTGCCAGATAATCAAGCGCCACTTCCATGACATTGTCGTGGACCTTGGCAGGGTTTTCCATATTGTCAGTCAATGCCTGGGCGTCTGCCAGCATGATGTATTGCTCATACTGGTTCTGGAACTTGACGCGATTGCGCAAACTGCCAACAAAATGGCCAAGGTGCAGGGGGCCGGTAGGGCGGTCACCCGTCAGTATCAGGTGTTTTTTATCTTCAGTACCAGGGAGCATGCTAAATCCAATTGGGTAATGCGGTGAAATTGCCAGTAGCCGTAGAGTATACGTAAAAAATGCCGCGGAAGCTTGGGCGGCATGACGTAAATCAAGGCGTGTTCTCCGGCTATGATGCCGTTTTCAGGCTGGCTATGTCAAGTTTGACCAGATTTTGGACGAATTTGGGATTGGTTTTAGTGTGGATTTAATTTAATTCTGTTAAAACTGCCATCTTGTCATCTGAATTACTTATAAAGTCATTTCCTGCAATGATAAAATCGCGGTTTGTTTTTGTATCCCGTGCATCCCGCTTTTATAGTTGAAAGTAGCCTTATTTTGACCTCCTTAAGTTCTAAAAAATTGATTATTGCCTCACGCGAAAGCCGTTTGGCGATGTGGCAGGCAGAACATGTACGTGACCGCCTGGCCGCGCTGTATCCTGAATGGCAGATAGAGATTTTGGGTATGACTACCCGTGGCGACCAGATACTTGACCGGGCGCTCTCCAAGGTGGGTGGAAAAGGTCTGTTCGTCAAGGAACTCGAAGTCGCCATGGCCGAAGGTCGTGCTGATCTGGCGGTACATTCACTCAAAGACGTACCCATGGATTTGCCTGAGGGTTTTACTCTTGCAGCCATATTGGAGCGTGAAGATCCGCGTGATGCCTTTGTTTCCAATGACTATGCCGGGCTGGATAGTTTGCCTGCTGGCGCCGTCATAGGGACCAGTAGCTTGCGTCGTCAGGCCCTGATTTCTGCCCGTTACCCGCATCTGGTGATACGGCCTCTACGCGGCAATCTGGATACCCGTTTGCGCAAACTTGATCATGGTGAATATGCTGCCATCATCCTGGCTGCAGCTGGCCTGAAACGCCTGGGTGTACCTGAACGCATACGCGCCTGCCTGGACCCTGAAGAAAGCCTGCCGGCTGCAGGGCAGGGGGCGATGGCAATAGAAATACCAGACAACCGGCCAGAGCTGCACGCCATGCTGGCAGCTTTAAATCATACCGAGACAGCCCAGGCTGTAGCGGCGGAGCGGACAGTGTCCAAGGCTTTTGGTGGCAGTTGCCAAATACCTCTGGCGGCATTTGCCACAGTTGATCACGGACAAATGCAGATCAGGGCGATGGTGGCAACGCCTGATGGCACGCGCATTGCCAAAGCTGAAGCGACTGGGGCTGCAGACAAGCCGCATGAGCTGGGACTGAAGCTGGCGCAAGCCCTGTCTGCCCAGGATGCCGAAGCGATATTGGCAGTTTGCAAAGCCCAGATTACAGAATGACATAGCCCAGGCATGCAAAATAATACGGTCATACTGACACGTCCAATAGCTCAGGCTCAGGATTTTGCCAGGCAAGTCCTGGCAATGGGGCGCGAAGTAGTGCATTTCCCTTTGCTTGAGATCGGGGCACTGGAAGACAATGCTGCTTTACTGACGCAGTTGGAGCAGTTGCACGACTATGCATTAATTGCCTTTGTCAGCCCAAATGCGATTGATGCTTTTTTCCGCCACCTGACTACTGTGCCGCAAGGTTTGACTTTTGCCGTCATGGGTGAGGGCAGTCGGGCTAAATTGGCGGAGTACGGTGTGAATGATCAGACTGCAACTGTTTTGCGCCCGCGCAATTCGCGTAAGACTGATTCTGAAACCCTGCTAGCCGAACTGGACTTGCTTGCTCTACAGGGACGAAAAGTGCTGATTGTGCGCGGTGAGTCAGGGCGTGAACTATTGGCTGATGCTTTGCGCGAACAAGGCATAGAAGTAGTGCAAGTAGCAGCCTACCGCAGAGTAAAGCCCGCATTCAATCAGGCCCTTCAACAGCAATTGAAGCATTTGCTGAACATTGAGAATGACTGGATCATCACCAGTTCTGAAGCGTTGCGCAATTTGTGTGACTATGTCGCAACATTAGATTTAACTGACGGCGTGGCAAAAATGCAACGGCAACATTTGCTGGTGCCACATAGCCGTATCGAAGAAACCGCAAAGTCTCTGGGGTTTCTATCCATAACCTTAACAGCTTCTGGCGACGAACAACTGCTTGTCGCGTTACAATCTCGTCTATGAGTGAACAGCAATCAAATCCCGAAGCCGTCGTAACGGCAAGCCCTGTCGACGCTGTGGCGCGACAGCCAGCCCCTGTTTTGCCTGCAGAGGCATACAAGGAACAGAGAGAACCCGGCTGGAACCATCCTGCTTACCTGATATCTGGTGTGCTGGCTGTTTTGCTGGCCGCGAACTGGTGGTCTTCGCAAAACCAGATCAGCGGTTTGCGTGACGAGGTCGCCAAACGCCTGTTGACTGCAGATAGCAATAGCAGTGAAACCAAGCTGTTGGCGCGCAATGTGCAGGAGACTGCCAAGGAAATTCAGTCCAAAGTCATTCTCCTTGAAGGCAAGCAATCTGAATCGCAAAGTCAGCAACTGGCTCTGGAACAGCTCTATCAGGATTTGTCCAAGAATCGTGACGACTGGGCCCTGGCTGAAATTGAACAGGTATTGGCAACAGCCAGCCAGCAATTGCAATTGGCCGGCAATGTACAGGGTGCCTTGATTGCCTTGCAAAATGCCGATGGTCGTCTGGCCAAGTCAGACAAACCACAGTTTATCTCCATACGCCGCGCACTCGCCAAGGACATAGAAAGACTAAAATCTTTACCTGCCCTCGATTTGCCAGGTGTGGCGCTGCGTCTCGATAGTGTGATTGCCCAGATTGACCATATACCGCTGTGGTCGGATGAGAAATCCGTTGTGACGGCGACGCCGCCAAAAGCGCCGCTGCGCGTCTTGCCCAAGTCTGCTGCTAGTGCCAAGGCAGACAAGAAAGTCGTCGATGACGTAGAAGAGAGTACCTGGAGCATGCGCCTGCAAGATGGCTGGCAGAGTTTTTCCAGCGAGATGTGGGGTGAAGTTAAGCAATTGATACGTGTCAGGAATGTGGAAACACCTGATGTACTGTTGCTGACTCCCTCGCAATCTTATTTTGCTCGTGAAAACCTGAAATTGCGCTTGTTGAACGCCAGACTGGCACTTTTGTCGAGAAATGAAAGTATCTTCAGAAGCGATATGATTGCCGCCCAGGATGCTATCGCCAAATATTTTGATACCCGTGCCAAGCAGACACAGACTGTGCAAGCCTTGTTGCGCCAGGTGCAGGGTAGCAATCTGTCGATAGAAATGCCGACGTTGGGTGAAAGCCTGAATGCGGTACGTAACTATAAAGTGAAGCCATAAGAGTATGCGTATCTTTATCCGGCTTCTGATTCTTTTCGCGCTTGCCGTTGGTCTTGCTGTGGGCGCACGTTATAACCCCGGGAATGTAGTCCTGTTCTTTCCACCCTACAGGATAGACTTGTCACTGAACTTCTTCCTGTTCCTTTTGCTGGTTGTTTTTGTGGTGATTTATCTGGTGATACGTACCATTATCACCACCAGGAAAATGCCACGCAAGGTAGCCTTGTATCGTCAGAACAAGCGTGAAAAAGACAGTAACAAGGCTTTGCGTGAGGCCTTGAAGGCGCTGTTTGAAGGTCGTTTCGGTCATGCTGAAAAAGCGGCCATGCGTGCTACGGAATTGCCGGACAATGCAGCGATTGCGTCCCTGATAGGCGCGCGAGCTGCTCACCATATGAGCCAGTTTGAACGACGCGACTCCTGGTTTGCCGGCCTTGAGCAAGACAATGCTTACAAGGTTGCTCGCCTGGTGAGTATGACTGAATTGCTGGTGGATCAGCATCAGCCTGGCAAGGCGCTGGAAGCAGTGCGTGAGCTGAATGCCAATGGGACCCGCCATATCCAAGTGTTGCGCTGGGCCTTGAAGGCCAACCAGCAAGCGCAAAAATGGCAGGAAGTTTTGAAGCTGGTACGCACCCTGGACAAACACCGCGCCCTGCATCCGGCGTTGTCGCAGCGTTTGCGTGAGCTGGCTTATGAAGACTTGTTGAAAAACCAGGGGCATGACACCGAATCCATACGCCGCGTCTGGTATGAAATTCCTCAGGCAGATCGCAAGTCTGCTTTTGTAGCATCTACTGCAGCTGCTGCCTTCAATTCTCATGGTTTGTTTGATGATGCTCGGGGTATCGTCGAAAAAGCGCTGATGGAAGAGTGGGATGAACGCCTCATGCGTGCCTACCGTGATGCGGCTGCTTCTGAAGGTTCGGCTGCCTTGTTGTCACAAATTGAACATTGTGAAAAATGGTCAGAGCAGCATCCTACCGATCCTGAGTTGGCACTGACCCTTGGTACACTATGTTTGCGCCAAAAATTATGGGGCAAGGCACAAAGACATATGGAGCAAGCCTTATCGGACGCAGTAGATCCGCGCACTGTGCGAGAAGCCAATTTGAAGCTGGCGCAATTGCATGAGGCGCTGGGGCAACCAGAAGAGGCTGCCAGTCGTTATCGCCAATGTGCGATTGCCACCATGTTATGAGGAAATTGATTGTATAAGTGCATGTTAAATTGTATTGATGTCTGTTGCGTTGCACAATTTTGCGTTGAAAAACTATATAATCTCGCCCAAACCATTTCTTCTATTGATACTTATACAGAAAGTGCAAGATGAGCTTGAATAAAGTACCAGCAGGTCGTGATCTGCCAAATGATTTCAACGTTATTATCGAAATTCCTATGAATGGGGACCCGATCAAATACGAAGTTGATAAAGAGACCGGCGCTATTTTTGTAGACCGTTTCATGGGCACTGCCATGCATTATCCTTGCAACTATGGTTATGTGCCGCAAACCCTGGCCGGTGATGGCGATCCGGTTGACGTACTGGTTATCACGCCTTTTCCGCTGATCCCTGGTGTAGTAGTGCGCTGCCGTCCTATCGGCATCCTGAAAATGACAGATGAAGCCGGTAACGATGCCAAAGTATTGGCCGTACCTGTAGACAAGATTTTGCCTATCTACACACACTGGCAAAAACCGGAAGACTTGAATGAATTGCGTCTGCGTCAAATCCAGCATTTCTTTGAGCATTACAAAGATCTGGAGCAAGGCAAATGGGTCAAGATTGAAGGTTGGGGTGGTCCTGATGATGCCAGAGCAGAAATTCTTGCTGGTGTAGAAAATTTCAATAAAGCAGAAGCATAATACTTCTGCTGCTTTAGAAAAGCTGCGATTCAAAAGCTGTGATTCATATCGCAGCTTTTTTTTGGCCCCCAGTTTTTTAGACTGGAAGCATCACTTAAAACCTGTGCATCAAATAGGCCGCAATTCCCACAACCGCGAATACAATTGCCACCCAACTCAACCAAGAGCTAGGCTGCTTGTCTTCATCATCTCTGTAGCTATTTGACTCGTCCCCCTGTTTTTGGCGTTTGCGTTTCAATTTCTTGTCGCGCTCAAGGAATTTTTCCAATGCCAAAGACATTTCTGCTGCATTTTCATAGCGTGCAGCCGGATCTTTTTGCATCGCCTTCATGACGATTTTGGATAGGGAATCCGGGATGCTTGGGCGAACTTCAGACGGGTACTTTGCTACTTTACTTACAATCTGTTGCAATAATTTGTCTACATCCTGCGACTGAAAAGGCTTTTGTCCTGTCAGCATTTCATACATGACGGTGCCGAGGGAGTACACATCAGTCAGTGCATTGACCTGCCTGCCGTTCGCCTGTTCTGGCGACATGTAGTTGGGGGTGCCCAGGATATTATTATTAAACAGGGTATGCGCTTGTTCCCTGGTTTCATCCAGCACGCGATTGGGTGCGCGGGCGATACCAAAGTCCACGACTTTAGGATGTTGATTGGGCAGTACAAAAATATTGGCGGGCTTGATGTCGCGGTGTATCACACCATTGGCATGTGCATAGGCGAGGGCATCGGCAATTTTTTGTATGAGGGTAGTCGTCTCAATAATGTCGAATTGTTTGCCTTCGGCGAGCAAATGTCGCAAATCCTTGCCTTGCAGAAATTCCATCGCGATAAATGCTGTGCCACCTTCACTCGATGCATCGAAAATGGTGACGATATTCGGGTGGGATAATCTGCCAGCAGCACGTGCTTCGTTGATAAACTGTTGTTCGCGTTGTTTCTTGTCGGCAGCATTACTGCCTGCACTAAATATTTTGATGGCAACATCACGGTCAATAACGGGATCGTGCCCCCGATACACCGCTCCATTTGATCCCATGCCTATACGTTCGCTTAAATAAAAGCGTCCTACGCGTTTGGTCGGCAATGCTGCAGGCGGCGCATTTGGCGTGGATATAAAATTGTTTTGCATTGCGACAGGATGCCCTGATCCAGGTAAAAATTCAAGTGGCGCTTGCTTCAATGTGTTTCAGGATTTTGTAGGGTGTGTGTTCATGTAACTCATTTAAATATAGTGCAATATCCCTGGATTCACGTACCAGAAAATTGGAAACGGCATCAGAAAAT
Organism: Undibacterium sp.; assembly: GCF_030683615.1. NCBI lineage: Bacteria > Pseudomonadati > Pseudomonadota > Betaproteobacteria > Burkholderiales > Oxalobacteraceae > Undibacterium > Undibacterium sp. Next base: position 5,164 of record NZ_JAUXQE010000007.1, on the reverse strand, counting down.
TCAGCATGACTCAAATGGTGGGCAGACCAGGTAGTTGTAGGTAAAAAGCCGCGTGCCATTTTGTGTTCGCCTTGAGCTCCGCCTTCAAAAATAGCGATTCTTTCTTGAATGCAAAATTCTATGGATTGATAATAAGCTGTCTCGAAGTGCAGACAGGGATGTGTTTCCAGGCAACCCCAGTAGCGTCCATAGACGCGCTGTGTATCATGAATTAACAATGAGGCGGCAATTTTATTGTCGTCATGCAATGCGACAATGAGATGAATATTCTCAGGCATGCTCTTGCCTAAGCGCAAGAAAAAATCCAGATTCAGGTAAGGCGAGGAATTATGCTCTTCATAAGTCTGGTCATAACAGCTTTTAAAAAAACGCCAGTCATCGTCTTGCATCTCTTGTCCGCGCACATGTCTGAACTGTATGCCGGCATCGTGTACTTTTCTGCGTTCGGCACGGATGTTTTTGCGTTTCTTTTTATCCAGGTTATCCAGAAAATCATCGAAGCATTGGTAGCCTTGATTTTTCCAATGGAACTGCACAGATTTGCGTAACAGGTAACCTTCTTCACTGAGCAACCGTGCCTGCTCTTCGGGCAGAAAGAGCAGGTGACTTGAGGAGTAATCGCCCGCTTGCTGGAGTTCTTGCAAAGCGGTGATCAACGCCCTTTGGGCTGGCTCATTGCGCGCCAGCAAGCGGCTTCCTGTCACGGGCGTAAACGGAATGGCAGACAGCAATTTGGGATAGTAATCAAATCCATGGCGCTTGTAAGCTTTGGCCCAGGCCCAGTCGAACACATACTCTCCGTAAGAATGTGTCTTTTCGTAAAGGGGTAGTGCGGCCTCCAATTGTTCGCCATCCCAGATCGTGATAAAGCAGGCTTGCCAGCCGGTTTCTTCAATGGCAGAACCTGATTCTTCCAGTGCACTTAAAAATGCATACGACAAAAATGGATTGGCATGTGCCTGGTCAGCCACCAGACTGTCCCAGACCAAGGGCGCGATCTCGCTCAGTGAAGTGACGATGCGCATGCGATAATGTGGGGCTGGAGATTCAGATTTCATTTTCGATTTTATACAGATTTGCCAATATGACAGTAAAAGTTGCCATTGCCCAGATGAATAGTATTGTCGGTGATCTTACCGGCAATGCTGCACAGATAACAGAATATGCCCGTCGTGCTGCAGAGCAGGGCGCAGATATACTCGTCACGCCAGAACTATCTCTGGTAGGTTACCCGCCAGAAGATTTGTTGCTGCGCCAGGCATTTTATCTGGATGCTGCCCATGCTCTGGATAGCTTGAAGAGACAGCTTACGCTATTTCCCGGACTTGCTGTTTTGGTCGGTCATCCCAGTGAAGTGGACGGAAAGAGGTATAATGCTGTTTCTGTCGTGCAAGACGGTGTCGTACTGACAACCTATTTCAAGCGCGACTTGCCTAATGACATGGTGTTTGATGAAAAGCGTTATTTTTCATCTGCTAATCAGGCTTGCGTGTTCACCATCAAGGGCGTGAATTTCGGTATCAATATCTGTGAAGATACCTGGTCGTCTGATGCTCCTCTGCTGGCCAAACAGGCTGGCGCAGAAGTGCTGCTGGTACCCAATGGTTCACCCTACCATATGGGCAAGCAGCATCAACGCTATGATGTCATGCGTGCAAATGTCATTTCTCAAGGATTGTCCTTGGTCTACGCTAACCTCGTTGGCGGCCAGGACGAATTGATTTTTGATGGCAATTCCTTTGTCATGGATGTTCAGGGCCAGATCAGTGCGCAATTGAAACACTGTGAAGCTGATTTGCAGTTGATAGAATTTGATGGAGCACAGCCTTTGCCTACCCGGATCGAGGCGGCGTTGACGCTAGAAGCCGAGGTTTATCAGGCGCTGGTCATGGGCGTCAGGGATTACGTTGGCAAGAATGGCTTTCCCAGTGTTTTGCTGGGATTGTCTGGTGGCGTTGATTCTGCCCTGGTACTTGCAATTGCTGTCGATGCCTTGGGTGCAGATAAGGTCAGGGCCATCATGATGCCTTCGCCCTATACAGCCGATATCTCCTGGCTGGATTCGCGTGATATGGTCGCCCGAATAGGTGTGCGCTATGATGAAATTGCCATCAGCGATTGTTTCGATGCATTCCGTTCTACCCTGAGCCAGGAGTTTGCCGGCTTGAAAGAAGACACGACAGAAGAAAATATCCAGGCCAGGATACGCGGCACACTCTTGATGGCCTTGTCGAACAAATATGGTTCCATCGTTTTGACAACAGGTAACAAAAGTGAAATGGCCGTAGGTTACTGTACTTTGTATGGTGACATGGCAGGTGGTTTTGCTGTTATCAAAGACATAGCCAAAACCCTGGTGTACCGCCTGTGCGCCTATCGCAATACCCTGTCAGCCGTAATACCCGAGCGGATACTGACGAGGGCGCCATCAGCTGAATTGCGACCTGATCAAAAAGACCAGGACTCCTTGCCGCCCTATGACATTCTGGATGGCATCATGGCCATGTATATGGAAGAAAACAAGGCCCGAGCAGAAATTGTCGCAGCTGGCTATCAGCCGGAAGATGTTGAGCGTATCACGCGACTCATCAAGATTAACGAATACAAGCGGCGTCAAGCGCCCATAGGTATCAGGATTACACATCGTGCTTTTGGGCGCGACTGGCGTTATCCGATTACTTCGAAGTTCAGAGACTAGTTTAATCCGCATTAATTGTATTAACCGTAATTATAAGGAGAGAGAAATGAAACAGATCACCGCAATCATCAAACCTTTTAAACTCGACGAAGTCCGTGAAGCACTCGCTGATGTTGGCGTGACGGGTCTGACCGTCGTCGAGGTCAAGGGTTTTGGTCGTCAAAAAGGCCACACTGAGCTATATCGTGGCGCAGAATACGTCGTCGATTTTTTACCCAAGATCAAGGTAGAAGTCGTGGTCGACGACAAGATTGCCGACAATGTTGTCGACGCAATTATCAAGGCAGCCCACACCGGCAAGATTGGTGACGGGAAAATTTTTGTACAAAATGTGGAGCAGGTGATACGTATTCGCACTGGCGAGACGGGACCTGATGCGGTTTAAATATGATGAAGTTAAAGCAGTTAGCAGTAAGTGAATTTGTTGGTGTTTCAAAAGCAAGAGCAAAAACAAAAATAGGGGTGGCACTGGTGTTGATGGCGATGGCAAATGTCCAAGCTGAAACTGGTGTCACTGATAAGAAAATTTTACTTGGGCAGTCCGCAGCGTTTACCGGACCTGCTGCAGAGTTGGGCATACAGTTGAATTCTGGTGCCAAGTTATATTTTGATCAGGTCAATGCAACTGGTGGTGTATATGGTCGTAAGATTGAAATTATAAAGAAGGATGATAAGTATGAGGCAGACTTGGCGGCCACGAATACCAAGGCCCTGATTGAAAATGATGGTGTGTTTGCTTTATTTGGCTATGTAGGAACAGCCACCAGTAATGCAGCTTTACCCATTTTCACGCAAGCCAAAGTTCCATTCTTTGCCCCCTATACTGGTGCGCAGTCTTTGCGAGAACCTTTCAATAAGCAAATTTTCAATATCCGGGCCAGTTATAACGATGAGACTGAATATCTGATCGACCGCCTGGTGAATCTTGGCACTAAAAATATCGCCGTTTTTTATCAAAACGATGCTTATGGCAAGGCTGGTCTGGCTGGCGTAGAACTGGCGATGAAAAAAAGGAATTTGCGCGTCTCTGAAGTGGCAACAGTAGAGCGAAACAGCCTCGATGTGGCCGCAGCCGTAAGCAAGCTTTTGCCCAAGCGCCCGGATGCCATCATCCAAATCAGCACCTATGCCGCGAGTAGTGCGCTGGTCAAAGAAATGCGCAAGGCATCCTACACTGGCATGTTCTACAACGTGTCCTTTGTCGGTAGCCAGGCATTGGCAGATGCACTCGATAAAGACGGGGTAGGTGTGGTAATTTCTCAGGTAGTGCCATTTCCGTGGTCGCCTTCCATACCTGTCGTGGGTGAGTATACAAAAACACTGGAAAAGGCAGGCATTAAAAACCTGAATTTCTCCAGCCTTGAAGGCTACGTTGCGGCCAAGGTGTTTGTTGAAGGATTAAAGCGTGCCGGACCTGGATTGACGAGAGAAAAACTGGTGTCTTCGCTGGAAAGCATCAATCGCAGTAGTTATGATGTCGGCGGTTTTGACGTCAGCTTCTCGCCTTCAAATCATAACGGTTCAAAATATGTGGATATGACCGTTATTTCCAAAGACAAGAAGTTCCGCAATTAAGTTTGTTGCACCTGAATCCGACCGGGCTCAGGTGCATTATCTATGCTCAGGATTTCAGTAGTACGATCAATGCACCAGCGCCACCATCAGCCGCAGTCGCCTGGCTGAATGCCAATACTTCATCTTTCTGTATCAGCCAGTTCCTGACTTTTTGCTTAAGCACAGGTTCCTTGTTGATAGAGCCCAGACCTTTACCATGAATGATACGCACGCAACGTGTGCCATTGCGCATGCATTTACGTAGGAATTCTCCCAGGCTGTCCCTGGCTTCATCCCTACGCAAGCCATGCAGGTCAAGTTGCGCCTGTATGACCCAATGGCCTTTACGCAGCTTCCTTACGACATCCTGGCCTACACCTGATCTGGTGTAGCTCAGGTTCTCATCTGTTTCCAGCAAGGAGTCAGCGTCGAACTCATCCGATAAAGATTCCTGTAGCGCTGCCTGCTCATCGGCGATGTGCTGAAAGGGTAGAGGCTCAAGGCGAGTGGGCGCGGGGTGATGTTTGACCACAGTCTTTAAAACTTCGACCTTGCCTACGCTGGAACGAAAAATATTGGCTTCTTCTTTGGCTTTCTTTTCGCGTTCCAGACGTCCTGCTTCGGCGCGCTGTCGGCTTTCTTCTTGCTGCTTTAATTGCTGACTGAGTGACTTCAGGTCAGCAAGGTTTTTAAAAGACGACATGCTGTACTTCCTTGATGTGAACTTATTCTTCCAGGAAGCGCTGTGCATCCAGGGCTGCCATGCAGCCTGTGCCCGCGCTGGTAATGGCTTGACGATAAATATGGTCCTGTACGTCGCCTGCTGCAAACACGCCTGGTACATTAGTGGCTGTTGCCATGCCTTCTGTACCTGTGCGGGTCTTGATATAACCGTTATACATTTCCAGTTGG